>JAJZTK010000114.1 GCA_021849045.1 Deltaproteobacteria bacterium
AGCGGTTGTTAATGGCCCTGCGCATCGTCACCAAGTATAGAGTAATCGGCCAGGATTTCCATAGACAGTCATAATTATCTATGTTAGTAAAATCGTACCTATACCACAACCGGGGCGGAAAGATGAAGAAAATTGCGGTACTAGCCAAGGTGCACGACCCCCGCTGCCAGGGGGTGGCAAGCGAGCTGTTCGAGTGGCTGACCGCCCGGGGGCTGGAACCGTTTGTGGATGCCCACCTGGCCCGGCATCTGCTGCTCCCCAGCGGCATCGAGAACGTGCTGTTCACCGAGCAGGCCGACCTGGTCGTGGTTCTTGGTGGGGACGGTACCCTTATCTCGGCGGCCCGGCAGATCGGCGACCGCGGGATTCCGATCCTGGGGGTGAACCTGGGGAGCCTCGGCTTTCTCACCGAAATCACCCTGGAAGAACTGTACCCCACCCTGGAACGGTGTATCGCCGGAGAGCACCGCATCTCCGAGCGGATGATGCTGCAGGCAACCGTGGAGCGGGACGGCGCGGAAATCGCCTGCCACGCGGTGCTGAACGACGTGGTGATCAATAAGGGAGCCATGGCCCGGATCGTCGATCTGGAAACCATGGTCAACAATCAGTACCTGACCACCTTCAAGGCCGACGGCCTGATCATCTCCACCCCCACCGGCTCCACCGGTTACTCCCTCTCCGCGGGCGGGGCGATCATCCACCCGGCCATGAACTGTATCGCCATAACCCCCATCTGTCCCCACACCCTCACCAATCGCCCCATCATCGTCGACGATGATTCGTTGGTCATGGTCTCGGTCAGTTCGCTGGCGGACGAGGATGTCTTTCTCACCCTGGACGGCCAGGTCGGGCTGGAACTCCGCAGCGGGGACGTGATCCATGTGCGGCGGGCCAGTCACTGTGCCCGGCTGATCATGTCCGGCAGCAAGGACTATTTCGGGGTGCTGCGGGCCAAATTGAAGTGGGGGGAAAGGTAGTGGCGCCTGGCACCTGGGCATTTTTGAACGCGAACAGGGATTTATGCTTACCGATCTGTTCATAAAAAACGTTGCCATCATCGACAGCCTGCAGGTCTCCTTTAGCCCTGGTCTGACGGTGCTGACCGGCGAGACCGGTGCGGGGAAGTCGATCATTATCGATGCGGTCAACCTCCTGTTGGGCGGTCGTGCCTCCAGCGACCTGATCCGGACCGGCGAGGAGGAAGCGAGCGTTGAGGCGCTGTTCCTGGTCCAGGCGAGGCCAGAGGTCGTGTCGGCCCTGGCTGCAGCCGGCATCGACTGCGACGGGGAACTGGTGGTGAAGCGGACCGTGGCCCGTTCCGGCCGCAACCGGGTATTCCTGAACGGCAGCCTGGCCACCACGGCCCTACTGGCCGAGGTGAGCCGACAGCTGGTGAACATCTACGGCCAGCACGAGGCCCAGAACCTGACCCGTCCGGAACAGCACCTGCTGCTCCTGGACAGCTATGCCGGCCTGGTGGAACTAAGGAGCCGCTTTGCCGCTCTCCATGGCGCATACCGGGAGACGCTGGCCGAGATCGACCGCCTGGCGGCCGGCGAGCGGGAGACGGCCCAGCGGCTCGACCTCCTTGCCTTCCAGGTGGAAGAGATCGGCGCGGCCAAGCTGGTGCTTGGTGAAGAGGAGGATTTGGAACAGGAGCGGAATATCCTGGCCCACGGCGAAAAGCTCCTGGCCCGGAGCCAGGCGGCCTACGAACTCCTCTACGACGGCGAGGTGACCGTGCTGGGGAGCCTGCGCCAGATCCTTTCCGCCATTGCCGAGGGGGCAGCGATCGATTCTTCGCTGACGCCGCTCCAGGATGCAGTGGGCTCGGCCTTTGCCCAACTTGAGGATGCGGCCCTCTCGCTCAGGGATTATGTCTCGCGTATCGAGGCCGACCCGGCCCGTCTGCAGGCCGTGGACGACCGGCTCGACCTGCTGCGGAAGCTGAAGAAGAAATACGGGGTTACCATCGCGGAGGTCCTTTCCTGGCAAGGGGCTGCGGGGCGCGAACTGGACCAGTTGCGCAACCTGGACCGCTCGCGGGATGCCCTGGAAGAGAAACGTGCCGCAATGGTGCAGGAGATGGCCGCTCTAGGTGGCGAGCTGTCCGCCCGGCGGGCCGAGGCGGCAAAGGCGTTTGCAACGGCCGTGACCCGGGAGATCGGCGAGCTGGCCATGGCCAACGCCCATCTGGAGGTGCTGCTGGAGCCGCTGCCCGAGCCACGGGAGAATGGCCTGGAGCGGGGGGAGTTCCTCTTTTCCGCCAACCCGGGCGAGGCGCCGAAGCCGCTGGCCAGGATCGCCTCCGGTGGCGAACTGTCCCGCCTGATGCTGGCCATCAAGCAGGTCCACCCGGAAAGCGACGTCCCCACCCTGGTGTTCGACGAGGTGGATACCGGTATCGGCGGCGCCACTTCCGCCCTGGTGGGGCGAAAGCTCCGCAACGTGGCCGCGCGGCAGCAGGTGCTCTGCATTACCCATCTCCCCCAGGTGGCTGCCTGTGCCGATCATCACTGCCGGGTTGCCAAAGGGGTGGTGGACGGCCGGACAACGACCACGGTCACCCCCCTGGACCTTGAGGAGCGGGTCGCGGAACTCGCCCGGATGCTCGGCGGGGTGACCGTTACCGATACCACCCGACAGCATGCCCGGGAACTCCTGGCAGAGGAAAGGAGGGGCGTATGCTCCGCAAAGCCCAGATAACGGACGTCAAGGAGATCCAGAAGCTCCTTACCACCTATGCCAATCGCGGGGACATGCTCTCCCGTTCCCTGTCCGAACTGTACGAGTCGATCCGCGACTTTTACATCGTGGAAGAGGATGGCCGTCTCCTTGGGACGTCTGCCCTGCATATCGTCTGGGAGGACCTGGCCGAGGTCCGCTCCGTGGCGGTTGCCGAGGATGCAGGCCGCAGGGGGATCGGCAGCCGGGTGGTGGGGGCCTGCATCGACGAGGCGCGGGAATTGGGGCTGAAGAGGATCTTCTGCCTCACCTACAAGCCCGACTTCTTTGCCAAGTTCGGCTTCAGGATCGTCGACAAGAGCGAGCTCCCCCACAAGGTGTGGGGCGACTGCATGAAGTGCGTGAAATTTCCCGATTGCGACGAGATCGCCATGATCTTGGATCTTTGAAACGGTGACTGGTGACTCGTAACTGGTGACTGGTTAAACTGGAGAAACTCTTATGAACCTGGAAAACCTGGCCGACCGTATCGAAGCACTGCTGAAGGGGCGCGGGCTGGATGGGTACGAGATCATGGCCGGCTGTTCCCGCAACCTCTCCATCGAGGTGAAGGAGAGGAAGGTGGATACCTTCAAATGCTCCAATCCGGTCGGAGTGAGTGTCCGGCTGCTCAAGGGACAGGGGATGGGGTTCTCCTTTTCCACCAGCCTGGACCAGGCAGACCTTGATCTGATGATCGCCAACGCCCTGGTTGGGGCAACGACCCAGAGCCCGGACCCGGACAACGACCTGCCCGGCCCCCAGGTCTATCCGGTCATCGATGGCCTGTTCGATCCTGATCTGCAAACGGTGGCGGAGAGCGACAAGGTGGCACGGGCCCTGGAGCTGGAGCGGCTGGTGCTGGCGGCCGACCCACGGGTGAAGCGGGTGCGCAAGGCCACCTACGGGGAGAACGACTACAGCGTCTACCTGCGCAATTCCCGCGGGGTCAGCGGTAGCTACCGGGGCAGTTCGGTTTCCAGCAGCGTGGTGCCGATTGCCGAGGCGAACGGCGATTCCCAGATGGGGTGGGACTTCGGTTTCAGCGCCCGTTTTGCCGACATCGACATTTCCCGGATCGCCGCCGGGGCCGTGGAGCGGGCCGTTGGCCTGCTGGGCGCCCGGAAGATCCCCTCCATGCGCTGTCCGGCAGTACTGGACAACCATGTGGCGACCGACATCCTGGAACTGCTCGCCCCGTCGTTTCTGGCCGAAAATGTGTACAAGGGGAAATCGCTCCTGGCCGGCAAGGAAGGGGAGCACTGCTTCTCCTCCTGTCTGCGGATCAGGGACGACGGCATTCTGGCGGGCGGCATGGCCACGGCCCCGTTCGACGGCGAGGGGGTGGCCCAGCGGAACACCCTCCTGGTGGCGGACGGCGAGCTGAAGGGGTTTCTCTACGATACCCTCTATGGCCGGAAAATGGGGCGGCCATCCACCGGCAATGCGGCCCGCGGCGGCGTGAAGGGGCTCCCGCACCTGGGGGTGACCAATTTCATCATCGAAAACGGCCAAACCCCGGCTTCGAGGCTTCTGGAGGGGATAGACCGGGGAATCCTGCTCACCGACGTCATCGGCATGCATACCGCCAACAGTATCTCCGGTGATTTCTCCGTCGGTGCTGCCGGCTATCTCGTGGAGAATGGGGCGATTGTCCACCCGGTGAAGGAGATCGCCATCAGCGGCAATATCATGGATCTTTTCCGGAGTGTCGAACAGGTGGGGGACGATCTGCGCATCTTCGGCGCGGTAAACGCCCCGTCGCTGCGGATCGCCTCGCTGGATGTGAGCGGACAGTAGCGGGCGATTCGTCAATCGCCCCTACTATATGCATTGAAAGGAAAAGTCCATACATGTACGTAGTGATTCTGGCCGGCGGCTCCGGCACTCGCTTTTGGCCCCTCTCCCGGACCCGCACCCCGAAGCAGCTCATGTCGGTGTTCGGCGGCAAGTCCATGCTCCAGCGGACCGTGGAACGGGTGCTTCCCCTGAAGCCGAAGCGGATTCTGGTGGTGACCAACGCCCTGCAGGCGGCTGAGACCGGCAGGCAGCTCGACATGCTGGGGGGAGTTCCCTTCGACATCATCGCCGAGCCGGTCGGCCGCAATACGGCGCCGGCCATCGGCCTGGCGGCGCGGATCATCGCCCGCCACGACCCGGCCGGGCTTATGGTGGTGCTGCCGGCCGATCACTACATCAGGGATGAGGCCGAGTTCTGCCGGACCATCATGCGCGGCCGGGAGACGGCACTGAACGGCTACCTGGTGACGCTGGGCATAGAACCGACCAGGCCGGAGACCGGCTACGGCTATATCGAGGCGGACCTGGAGAACCGTGGCGGCGGACCGTTTCCGGTCAGGCGGTTCGTGGAAAAACCGAACCTGCAAAAGGCGCTGGAATTCCTGGAGGCAGGCGGCTTTTTCTGGAACAGCGGCATGTTCGTCTGGCGGACGGATACGATTCTGGACGCTATTGACAGCCATATGCCGGCCCTGTCCACGGCCCTCGACCGGCTTGCTTTTTCGGCCGACGTCTGGGAGCTGGCCGACCTCAAGCCCCAGATCGAGGCGATTTACCGGGAGATTGCCGGCGAGTCCATTGACTACGGGGTCATGGAGCGGGCCGACAACGTCCAGGTAGTGCCGGCCTCCTTCGGTTGGAGCGACGTGGGGAGCTGGAGTGCTCTGCCCGAGGTCATCGATGGTGACGCCAACGGCACGGTTACCATCAACGCCAAAGAGGTGGTGGCGGTGGATACCCGTGACTGCCTGGTTTACGGGGACGCGAAGCTGGTGGCCCTGGTCGGGGTGGAGGGGCTGGTGGTGGTGAACAGTCCGGACGCCCTCCTGGTCTGCCCCAGGGAGCGGGCCCAGGAGGTGAAGAAGGTGGTGGAGGAGTTGCAGCAGCGGGGACTTACGGAGTATCTTTAGTTCTATGTTCAAGGTTCAACGTTCTACGTTTGAGACCTTGAGCCAGGGGAACATAGAAGTTTGAACGTTGAACATTGAACGGATGCTTGTGAACGGTTGGACCGGAAAGATACTGCGTGTTGACCTGACCGAAGGGCGCGCCTGGCGGGAGGAGATCCCGCAGGAACTCCTCCTCGCCTACCTCGGCGGGCGGGGGCTCGGGGTGCGTCTGATGCGGGACTATTTCCGCCTCGACCCCTTGGCGCCGGAGATGCCGCTCATCTTTGCCGTCGGCCCCCTCTGCGGTACCCCGGCGCCGACCGCGGCACGGCTGACGGTGGTCTCCCGCTCGCCGCTCACCGACACCATCTACGACTGCTCGGCCGGTGGACGCTTTGCCTGGCGCCTCAAGGCGGCCGGGCTCGATGCCGTCTTCATCACCGGTCAAAGCGAACGACCGATGATTCTCGCCATTAATGATGACGATGCCGAACTCCTTCCTGCCGGTGAACTGTGGGGGGGGCGGATCAGGGAAACCGTGGCAGCCCTTTCCCAAAAGGGGAGCGTGGCAGCCATCGGTCCGGCCGGTGAGAAGGGCGACCTGCTTGCCAATATCATGATGGGGGAGGGGAACTCGGTGGGGCGCGGCGGCCTGGGGGCGGTCATGGGGGCCAAACGGCTAAAGGCGATAGTGGTCAACGGCAGCCGGCCGGTGCCGATTGTCGACCAGGCCCGTTTCGACCATGCCCGCCAGGACGTGATGCGGCTCTTCCGGGCCTCGCCGGTCATCTTCGGCGAACTGGGGATCTCCGAGTACGGTACGCCGGCTTTGGTGGACCTGATGCGCCAGCGCCGGATGGCGCCGACGGAGAACTTTGCCAGGACGGTGTTCGCCGGGTCGCACCACTATTCCGGGCCGGCGATCCGCCGGGAGTGCGGGGCAAAGAAAGACGGCTGCTACGGTTGTCCCATCCAGTGCAAGAAGAGCACACCTAGCGGCGAACATCTCCCCGAATACGAGACGGTCTCCCACTTCGGCGGCCTGAACGGCATCGCCAGCCTGGCCACCATTGTCGAGGCCAACACTCTCTGCAACCAGCTGGGCATCGACACCATCTCCGCCGCTGTTACGCTGGCTGCCTGGGGTGAGGCCCGCGGCCGCTTTCCCGTGGCCGACGAACTGCCACCCCTGCTGGAGGCGATTGCCGTGCGAAGCGGCGATGGTGAACTTCTCGCCCTCGGCTCCCGCCGCGTGACGGAGCAGTTGGGGCGTCCCGGTCTGTCCATGAGTGTCAAGGGGCTGGAACTGCCGGCCTATGATCCGCGGGGCGCCTATGGCATGGCCCTGGCCTACTGCACCAGCAACCGGGGCGGCTGCCACCTGCGGGCCTATCCCATTGCCCACGAGATCCTGCGCAAACCGGTGGCCACCGACCGGTTCTCCTTTTCCGGCAAGGCGCGGATCATCAAGATCGCCGAGGATACCAACGCCGCGGTCGACTCACTGGTGGCGTGCAAGTTCTCCTTTTTCGGCGCCACACTGGAGGAGTATGCCGAGCTGCTGTCAGCCACCACCGGCGTGGAGTATTCACCCCAGAGCCTGAAGGAAATCGGCGAGCGGATCTACCTGACGGAGCGGTTCTACAACTGTGCCAATGGTTTTACCGCCGGCGACGACATCCTGCCGGCACGGTTTTTTGCCGAGGCCGGTTCCAGCGGGGAGGGGATTCAAATTCCACCCATTGACCGCACCCGCTTTGACGAAGAGCTACAGAAGTACTACCGCATCCGGGGGCTGAACCCGGACGGAACCTTTCCCGATAATACCTTCCTGGATCGCCAGCCTTAGCCGCACCGATCAGTCGATCTCCCACTCCCCCCGGTCCCACCTTTCGATGGCCATACCAGCCCTGAACCCCAGCAGTCCCGGTTCCCCGGCGATCCGCCGAAGAACCGGCAACGCTTCCTGCGGGGCATAGCGCAGGGAATAGACGGCAGCCATACCGGCCACGGCCGGCTTGTCGCTGGTCAGGAGAACGAGCAGCCTTGCCCGGCCGGCAACGCCGTGCGTGACAATGCCGGCAAAAAGCCGACTGATAAGGAAGGCCTGCCGGTTGGCTTCAGCTTCGTCCATCGCTTCCAGAGCTGCGTTGTGACGTTCCGCGGCACAGGCAAAGCGAACAGTTAGTCTTTCCAATGTCTCGTCGGGCATAACAATCCATGAGTGCCATTTTTTTACCGCAGCATACCATGATCATCGGGCAGATGCCGCATTTTCGCAGTGCACCGGAGTTGATTGTCCTGCTCCTGCCGCTGATCATGGCCCTTGACCGACTTTTTGACAAGAAATTGCATTTTTTTGCGGAATAGACTTAAGTAAGTTCCTGATTAGCACTAATCTTCCGCCCGCTTGAAAAAAATCCCCTCCCCCCTGGCGGGGGAGGGTGAGGGTGGGGGGGAAGTTGCCACGAAGTTCGCTGGTTGCAGCTTCACCCACCCCCCCGCCCCCCTCCCGTCAAGGGAGGGGGAGAGTGTGTTGCGGAAGATTGGTACTAATCAGGAGTAAAAATATTTTCCCCTTGGCAGGAGCAATTGACAGAGGTCGTGGCCGGTGCTACTGTCCGGCCACGACGCCGGGTCATGGAGGATGAAGGAGGCAGGGCGGGATGAAGGCAGAGGAATGCAACGCCATCGTCATTGGCGCCATGGATTACCGGGAGGCGGACCGGATCGTCACCCTCTTCACCCTGGAGCATGGCAAGGTGCGGGGGCTCGCCCGGGGGGCGCGAAAGAGCCGGCGGCGCTTCGGCGCCTCCCTGGAGCTGTTTGCCCGGGTCAGGGCCAGTCTGCAGCTGCGTGACAGCCTTTGCGCGCTGCAGGATGCCGACCTGGTGACGGTCTATCCCGGCATCCGCCGGGATCTGCCACGGATCGCCCTGGCCGGCTACGCCTGCGAACTGGTCGACCAGTTCCTGCCCGACGGCATGCCCAATCCCCGCCTGTTCCGACTGCTTACCACCCTACTGGAGCATCTGGACCAGGCAGAGGCCTACTCATCGGACCGGCGTTTTTTCGAAGTAAACCTGCTCAACATCCTCGGCTACCGGCCTCCCATCGACGCCTGCCCCGGCTGTGGTGCCGACTTGGCGGCGACCGGCGGCCGGCTCGCCGGCGGCGGACTGCACGGCATCCCGTGCTTCGCCTGCGCCAGCGGCGGCCGGCCGGTTTCCTCCGCCGCCATCCTAGAGCTCCGCCAATCGCTGCGCACCAGCCGGTTCGGGGTGGTCCGCTTTCCGGGCGATCTGCTGGCCGAGGCGGGCGAACTGCTTGACCGGGCCATTGCCAGCCACCTGCACCGTCCCATCAAGTCCCTGGCGTTTCTAAAGGAGATGGAACTGTCCGGCTGATCCAGCCGGACAGTTGGAGAAAGGGGGAACCGGTGACAACCTATATCGTAAGCTGGGACTTTGTGCCGGAGAAAATGCCGTAATACTGTTAAGGTTAAGGGCTACATGCTTTTCACAATGAAAGCCTGGAGTTCACCCGGAAGACACTCTCGACTACTGCACCACCAGTTCAGGGGAAGGAAGTCCGATGTGGTAACCCTGGGCATAGCTCAACCCGACTTCCCCTACAGCCCGCAACACTTCCTCGTTTTCAACATATTCGCCTACAGTCATGATGCCAAGCCCATGGGCCAGAGTGGCAATACTCTTTACTATCGCCGTATCAAGGCTGCCGGTACCGGCCATGCCACGGACGAACTCCCCCTCCACCTTGAGGAAGTCTACGGGAAATCGCTTCAGGTATTGGTATGATGAGAATCCGGCACCGAAATCGTCAATGGCAAACTTGTAGTTTTCAAGCTTCAGATCCATGACAAAACGTTCCAACAGGGTCATGTTCTTGACCGTTTCACGTTCGGTGATCTCGAAAACTACCTTGGCAGGATCGATGCCGTATTCCTTGGTGAGTTTCCGTACATTCGGTATGAATTCATTCAATATCAGCGCCTTGGGGGAAATGTTGATAAACAGTAAACCATCATAGCTGTCGCTGCTGACTTTGCTGAACACCTTCTCCATGAGGATATGATCCATCCTGCTGATGACCCCCATGCTTTCGGCAATGCCGACAAACTCCTCGGCACGCATGACACCTCCCGGCAGATTGATGCGCATCAGCACCTCGTGAGCTTCAACCTTGCCGCTGGTCATATTAAGGATGGGCTGGAAATAAGGCACGATCAGCTTCTCCTCTATGGACTCCATGATCAGGATATTCTTCTCACCGATCATCCGGTAGACCTCAGTCAGGTCTTCTTCAGAAGGGTAGACAACCTGGTTCTTGCCGGAATATTTGGCTTTGCTGCGCATGTTGTCAGCCATCATGAACAGTTCCTTGGCAGTCTTGGCATGGGCCGGGAGCATCGAAATGCCGATGGAAACGGTAATCCTCAGCACTACGCCGTCCGGAGCCGTAACTACCCCATCCTGCAGGCCCTGTATGATTCGGCTGGCAACCAAATAAGCCTGCTTTTCATCTGATTCAGGCAGAATGATTGCAAATTCGTCGCTTCCGTAATGGGCCGCCATGTCCCCCTGCCGGAGAGACGTCTTCATGATTTCACTGACATGCTGCAGGATGCTGTCACCGAATGCATGTCCATAGGTATCGTTTACGGCCTTGAAATTGTCTATGTCGAGATACAGAAGAGCGAACTTGTATTCGTGGCGCGCCGCACGATCAACCTCGTTATTGAGCATTTCCCAGAAGACACGCTGGTTGAAGAGGTTGGTGAGCGGGTCGCGGGTCGCGTAGAACTCCAGTTCCTTGGTATAGCGGTAAACCGCCTTGACCGAGCCGACTACATTGAGCAGGGTGGCCAGTATACTCTCTATTACCAGCGACCGTGCCGATTTGTCCCCCAAGTCCGAAACCACTCCTATTCCTACTATCCCGCCAATGTGTGGAGACTCGAGGAACAGGGATTTGGTCTGCAGTTCGATATCTTCTGCCTTGAGGAGTGGAAGTGCGGATAACGGCAGTGCGACATTATGGATGATATTGATGGCAGGCAGATGAGCCAGGCGCTGATTGCTTGCGAGTTTCTGCCTGATGATTCCCTCGAAGTGCAGTTTCGTCTGTTCGGCAGGTGTATTGCGCCAGAACACTTCCAGGTCATAGGACTCCTCGTCGATCATGAACAGCGAAAAAAAGAAATAGGTTTCCATAATGGAATTGATTTCCACCAAGATATTATTTACATGGGCCTTCCAGTCCTTAACAACTTCCGAAGTTATGATGAATCGCTCCAGAAGCTTGACCTCGAACTCAAGAACATCCTTGTCTATGGCAAAGGTACGCAACCTGGAAATGACTTTGTTCATCTCGTCGAACATGGCCGTGAATTCGTTAAAGCCGAACTGCATGTCGACAGTGCAGAGCTGTGTCAGGTCACTCAGCCGGTTTACCCCCTCGATGCGTGCCTGCAGGTCTGATATTCCCCTGGCAACCCTTCTACTGAAATGCCGAGCGAGAAAAAGAGATGCCAGAAGAGGTGTCAATGCCAGCACGGCCAGGAATACAATCAGTTTTTCACGGGTCTCCTTAAGTTCCGCGCCGATATCGATCCGCGAGTCAATGACTCCCAGGACCTCTCCGCTGCGGGTACCGGTATGGCACGCCAGGCACTCGGACGAAGCGATCAAAGGATATATATGGCGGATGATCCCCCCGTTCCTTACTGTTGATATCATTCCGTTTTCAAAAACGTTGCGGACTTGTGTGTCAGGAGGCATGTCATAGAGGCGCCCATAGCGTGTTGCCAAGGATTCACTCTGGTAAATGACAACATTGATTCTGGTATCTCTGAGAATTTTTCTGCTACCGTCCAGGAAGCCGGCCACATCCTGCCTGGACCACCCCTTGCGCATGACCTGGTAAAGTGCATTGTAGGTCACGTCAGCCATGGTCTTGGCATTTTTCTCCGCCTGATGCACGACAACATTCTCGTAGCCAAGAGATACGATACTATAAATCAGCAGCACCATGAAAACGGTCAGGCCAAAGGTACAGATCACGATGAAACTTGAAAGTTTCTTCACTAACATCCTCCCAAGGGTTTATCGATTCAGTTGATCCAAAAACGGTTTGAGGGCCTAACGGTTGCCCGCTGTGTTGCAGACGCAACTCGCCATTGCCTTCGTTGTCCAACAAAAAAGGTGGCGACTAGAACATGATACCTCTTCCCCCTTCCTTTACAACAAGTCAGTAGGCGTCGGGTCTTCATTCAGTACCGCTATGAGGTAACGCTGTCTCTGTAACGGTTCTGGAAGAGATGGCCCGCTGAGGTTGAGGTAGATGGCATAACCGGTCAACAGCCGCCGCATGATCGGCGCAAGCCGGGTTCCGCGAGGCCTGAGGAGCAGGTGAAAATGGTTGGAAATCAGCAGTTCCGGGAATCAGCTGGAGCGGTGAACCAGTATTGGGGTTGGTAAAACCACGAGGCCTGATTGGCAGCCGCTCCACCCAGCATTCATAACGGTTATCGGCGTCTTTACTGCCCATGCCGTGAGCCACCAAGGGGCTGGTTAACAACCACGAGACCTGAACTACCAATTGGACACGGCCTGGAACCGAAGGTTTTCTGGTCCGCGGGGGAATAAGGGGGGGAATAAGGGGGGGGAATAAGGGGGGGGAATAAGGGTCAACTCTCCATTTTCCACTTGTTGATTTTTGTCGTCAAAGTGTCTATCATCTTTTGCAACGCTTTGTCTTCTTCCACCTTCTTTTGAATTCGTTTGCTTGCTTCACCTATCGCTGTTACTCCAACATCGAACCTAACGGCAATTTCCTTCAAGGGTGCGCCGCTATATTTATGACACAGGTATATGCTCACCTGCCGGGCCAGCTTCTCATTGTTCTTCATTGCTTCTCTTGCGAATTCGATTATCTCTTCAAGTGGCGGTCTCTTTGAAAAATGCCGCAATGCCGGAATATCTTTGTCTGCTCCTCGCTCATTGAGGTGGGTTTCTGTTATTTCTTCGACAAATTCGGGACTACCAAGGACTGAACCTCCGACAGCGCTTTTCAATGGGCTTTCATAAGTTTCAATGTCCAGTTTTTCCACAAAGTCCTGGTAATTCTTTCGGGAAGCCGACTCCGACCCTGCTTTCCCAAAGCTGCCGAGGATGAATCCTGATTCCAACCATTCCGGTGTCGATGCCGTGCCTATGTATGCTCGATAACTTGACCATTGGTATTCATACGCCTTGACAGTTATCCCAGCCTTCACGGGATTGAGGTGGATGTAGCGGGTCAACTCGACGGCATATTCGTCGGCTTCTACCAGGACTGATTTGTACCTCCCCTGAAAAAGGTGGCCCGCTCGTTTCCGCTTAGTATTGAAATAAGTGGTGTACGCTCCGATTATGTGTCGCATGATCTGCGAGAGATTGCCTTCAGGTGTTTGCATAAACAGATGAAAATGGTTGCTCATCAGACAATATGCATAGATCACGGCTCCATAACGCTCCGCAGCCGATGACAGATATTCGAGGAATTTCTCCCGGTCTCTTCGGCTTTTGAAAATGTCCTTCTTTTCGTTGCCTCGCGAGGTCACATGGTAAAATGCGCCCGGATATATAATGCGTAACGGCCTTGCCAAAGTTCTGCTCCTCAGATGATTTTGTAGCCATCATATCAGAGTTGCAAACAAAATGGAATGTGGAGAGTTGACCCCCTTATCTCCCCCTCTACTACAGCGTTCCCCACCGCCTGCGTGGCGAACAGGTGGATGTTCGGGCCACCGAGTCGACGGTGGAATGCTTCCACAAGGGCAACCGCGTTGCCTCCCATGCCCGCTCACGGATCAAGGGCA
>JAJZTK010000115.1 GCA_021849045.1 Deltaproteobacteria bacterium
ATCTGTTTCATGTCTACCTTCCAGAATAGCTGCCTGACCCCCAGGTCGGCCAGCACGTCGCGGACAAGGTCCAGGTCGCCGGCCGAGACGCCGGCCGAGGTGATGAGGGCGTCCGCCTTGAGCCCTTCGTTCATTTTTGTCCGGAGGCTCTCCTTGTTGTCCTGGGCAATGCCCAGCAGTACCGGTTCGGCGCCGATCTCCTTCACGGCGGCAGCCAGGGAGAAGGAGTTGCTGTTGACGATCTTGCCGGGGGTGGGTGGGGTGCCAAGATTAACCAGTTCGTCGCCGGTGGAGAGGATCGCCACCCGCGCCCGGCGGTACACCCGGACAACGGCATAACCGAACGAGGCCAGAAGACCGATCTCGGGCGGGCGGAGCAGGGTGCCGGCCGTGATGGCCGTCTCCCCGGCCGCGATATCCTCACCGGCGAAGCGGATATGCTGGCTCTGCACGACCGGTGCCTTGATGGTGACAACACCGTTCTCCTCTTTGGTCTCCTCCACCGGTACCACTGCGTCGCAGCCGGGCGGGATCGGGGCTCCGGTCATGATCTTGATGGCAGTGCCCGGCACCACCGCCGAGCCGATCTCCCCACCGGCCGGGATGAAGCCGGTAACCTGCAACCGGGCACCTTCCCGGCAATCGGCAGTAATGACGGCATAGCCGTCCATGGCCGAGTTGTCTGTCAGCGGCAGGTCCCTCGGGGCAACGATCCCTTCGGCAATCACCCGTCCTGCTGCGTCCAGAAGCCCCACCTGTTCGACACCGAGCGGGGCGATGCTGTCGAGAATGATCTTTCGTGCTTCTTCAAAGGTAGGCATGCTGGTTCTGTATCCTTTACGTCAGTAAGTATTACCCTTTCCGGAACAGGTGCACGGCCGTGGCCTTGAACGAGGCATAGACCTGGCAGCCCGGGGTGAGGGCCAATTGGGAGAGCGACTGGTTGGTCACCGTGGCGACCAGGGTGAAGCCGCAGTCCATATATACCTTGTTGAACAGCCCCAGCGAGACGATCTTCGTCACGCTGCCGGAAAAAACGTTGCGGGCGCTGGTGCGGTCGGGACTGGTCGGCGTGACCACCACATGTTCCGGGTGTATGCAGAGTACCACACGTTCGCCCGGTGCGCCATCCCCCGGCAGCTCCATGGTCCGGTCGGCCACCTTCAGCGCAAGCAGGCCGTTGCCGGCTTCGGCAACCGTGCCGGTAAAGACATTCTCCATCCCGACAAAGGTGGCCACGAACTCGTTCGCCGGCTGGCCCATCACCGTTGACGGCGTGCCGGTCTGGACGATACTGCCCTGGTGCATCACCACCAGCCTGTCGGCCAGCCTGAGCGCTTCCACCTGGTCATGGGTAGTCATGATCGCTGCCGTGCCCGATTCGCGGAGGATCTGTTCCAGGTCGTCGGTCAGTGTCTGGCGGGTTGGCGGGTCCAGGGCGACGAACGGCTCGTCCAGCAGGATGACTTCCGGCCGGGTGGCAAAGGCTCGGGCCAAGCTGGTGCGCTGTGCCTCGCCGCCGGAAAGCTTGCGGGCCGAACGGTCGGCAAGGTGGGCGATCCTGAACCGCTCCATGCAGCTGGTGACCCGCTCCCGGATAACAGTGGCAGGGAGTCGGCGGATCTTCAGACCGGCAGCCACGTTGTCGAACACCGTGGCGTCGAAGAGCAGCGGGTCCTGGAAGACCATGGCGAGCTTCCGGCGAAAGTCGGTTGCCCCGCTGCCCATCCGGACCGTCTCGCCCCGGAACAGCAGTTCGCCGTCTGCAGGTTTCAGCAGGCAGGCCAGGCTGAGCAGGAAGGTGGATTTGCCGGTACCGTTGGGGCCGATCAGGGCTACGGTCTCGTTCTCGTTCAGGCTGAACGACGGGATACGGAGAACCTCCGTGCCGCCGCGCTCGACCCTGAAGTCACGCAGTTCCAGTATCGGTTTCCGGACGGTCATCGGGGCCGCTCCCGCTGCTGTACAACGGTCAGCAGGTAATTGACGGCAAAGCAGAGGGCTAGGAGGATGATGCCCAGGGCAATGGCGGTGTCGAAATTTCCCCGGCTGGTCTCCATCACCGTGGCCGTGGTCAGGACCCGGGTGTACCCCTTGATGTTGCCGCCGACCATGATGGAGGCCCCGACCTCGGAGATCACCCCGCCGAAGCCGGCCATGATCCCGGCCAGAAGCGGCAGGCGGGCCTCTTTGACCAGCAGCCAGACCATCTGGGAGCGCGAGGCACCCAGGGCGAGGATCTGCAGCCTGAGGTTGGCCGGCAGGTTCTGAATGGCGGCAATGGAGATCCCCATGACGATCGGGGTGGCGATGATGGTCTGGGCAATCACCATGGCAGTAGGGGTGTAGAGGATGTCCCATGCGCTGAGCGGGCCGTTACGCCAGAGCATGATGGTGACGAAGAGGCCGACCACTACCGGCGGCAGCCCCATGCTGGTGTTCACGACACTTACGATCAGACGTTTTCCGGGGAAGTCGGTGAGGGCTACTGCCGTTCCCCCCAGGGTGCCGATCACCAGGCTGATGAGGGTTGCCAGTCCCGAGACCTTGAGGGAAAGGAGCACAACGGAGAGCACCTCCCGGTCAAGAGAGACCAGGAGGTGCCATGCCTGCACAAAACCGTCGAGAATCAGCTCCATTTAGAGTCCCAGCGACTCCGGCTTCTTGCCCGCATCCGGGAAGAAGAGGGGGGAACCGTACTTGTCAACGCCGAACTTAGCGATCACTTCTTGTGTTTTCTTCGATACCATGAAGTCGGCGAACGCCTTGGCCCCTGCGGTATTCACTTTGGGCCACTTGGCGGGGTTCACTTCAATCACGTGGTAGATGTTCAGGAGCTGCGGATCGCCCTCCGCCAGGATTTCAAGTCCAAGGGTCTTCCTGAGCGCCAGGTACGTTGCCCTGTCGGTCAGGGTGTACCCCTTCTTCTCGGCTGCCACGTTCAGGGTCTGGCCCATGCCGAGCCCGGTCTGCTGGTACCACTTCTGGCCGTCCGGACCTATGCCTGCCACCTTCCACAACCCTTTTTCCTTGGCATGGGTGCCGGAGTTGTCCCCCCGCGACAGGAACAGTGTGCCGGCCTGGGCAATCTTTTTGAATACCTCGGCCGACGATTTGGTGCCCTTGATCCTGGCGGGGTCCGAGGTCGGACCGACCACGATGAAATCGTTGTGCATCACCAGCCGGCGGCTGCTGCCGGCTGCCTCGGCCATGAACTTCTTCTCGGCATCCGGGGAGTGGACCAGGAGCACGTCAGCCTCTCCCTTCTTCCCCATGGTCATGGCCTGGCCGGAACCGACGGCAATGGTCTTGACAAAGTAGCCGCTCTCCTTCTCGAAGAGCGGGATCAGGACGTCCAGCAGGCCGGAATCCTGGGTGCTGGTGGTGGTGGCCAGGATCAGGTTCTTCTGGGCCGCGGCCGCCGGTTGGGCCATGGCGACGCAAAACAGTGCGACAAGAGCGGTGAATAAGCTGACGATGTTTCTTGCTCTGTTCATAAATCCCTCCTTTTTTGACTGCGGTTCAGGAATACATTTCATTTTTGACGATTGTTGACATCCGCTTCAGTCGGCTGATCCCCTGTTTGCAGGCCTCAAAGGCGTCTTCGCTGTTAGGGGAGCTGGCCGCAACCAGGGATATGATGTCGCCGATGGCGAGACAGCCGGTGCGCCGGATCAGCAGCATATCCTCCAGTTGCCACTGATCTTTCAGGTCAGCGACGATTCCTTCCATCTCCTGTTCGACGCCGTCAGTTGCCCGGTAGTCGATGCAACTGGTCCTGCCGCTGGCGTCGGCCTGCTCCTTGACCACGGCGTAGTGGAAGACCACCGATCCCGAACTCCTCTTGGCGATCCGTTCGTACAGCGCTGTCGGGTTTATCGGCTCGGCGGTGATGCTGACCATGAACAATCCTCCACAAAAATGGGTAGTATGCAACTGCGTGCCATAAAAAAGGGCCATTCCCGGAAGGAATGGCCCTATGTGACGTGTGGAAACACAACAGTCATGAAGGTCTCCTTTCCAAAGGGAGGCACTGCCGTTTCCAGCAGGACCCGTTAGTCCGCGGCCGTGAGCACAAGGCCTGTAGGCGGCAAGACTCGGAGAGCATGTGTGTTGGATTTTTAGCCGATTTCTTGCATGATGTCCAGAAGGTTTATGGGGGGATGGTTACATTGTGCCCGGTATGAATATCCGAACCCCCTCCCCAGGTGGGGGAGGGGGTTCGGAGGTCATTGCATGACCCGTTGATTCTCCTGGATGTTACGCCGCCTTTCTGATGGAGCAGAGCAGTCCCTTCCACTGGGGATACCCCATGATCGGTTCCCGGCACTGGCAATCGGTCAGGCGATTGCAGTTGGCCTCCCTGGGCCAGCCGTGGGGTACCAGTACCACCCCTTCCATGGTGCGGTCACTCACCTCGGCCTTCATCTTCACCCAGCCGCGGTCCGTCTCGATAATGACATCGTCATGATGGACAATGCCATATTTGGCCGCCGTTTGCGGCCCCATCTCGGCCCGCGGATGCGGATCAAGTATTCTCATTGATTTAACATTATGCATCTGGGAGCCGTTATAATGGATATAGCGGGTGCCGGTGGAGAGGACCAGGGGATACTTACCCCCCAGCTCCTCCCAGCGAGTTCCCTGAGGGCTCTTTTCCGGCTCCAAATAGGTGGGGAGCGGACTGAAGCCGACATGCTCGAAGGCATCGCTGTAGATCTCGATCTTTCTGGTCGGCGTGGCAAAGGAACGCTCGGTCAGTTCGTAGCTCTTTTCCTGGTAGAAGGCCCCTTCAGGATGCGCTTGCAGATAATCGAACGAGAGACTGCACGGTTCCAGCTCGTGAGCCACCAGTTCTTTATCGTCCTTCCAGGGGAACAGCTCACCGAAACCGCACGCCTCGGCAAGCCCCTTATAGAACTCGACCACGCTCTTGCACTCGTGGTAGCGGCCCACTGCCGGTTCGCGCAGCATGAGATAGGGAAGGCAGTGGCAGACGTTGTAATTGTAACCCAGTCCCCAGAACTCGAGCTGATTGGCGGCCGGAAGGACGTAGTGGGCGTGCTCCGCCGTCTCGGTCATGAACAGGTCGTAGACCACCAGCAGGTCGAGCTTCTTGAATGCCTCGGTCAGGGCATTGGAGTCGGGCATGGTGACGAGCGGATTGCCGCCTGCCACGATGAACGCCTTGAGCTTGTCAGGCACACTCTCGGGTACCATGTTCATTACCGCATAGGGGCTCGTCCTGCTCCACAGTTCGTAGAAGAGCGGGTACTCTTCGGCACCCAGCGGTTTGCCCTTGACCGGCAGGCTGATGTCGGAGAGCGAGAGCCGTGGGCTGATCACCCAGCCGCCGGGTACGTTGATGTTACCGGTGATGGATTGCAGGATCGCCATGGCGCGGTCGGTCTGGCTGCCGTTGGCCTGCTGGTCCTGGGTGCAGGTGCCGTGGCAGATGCTGGCTCCTCTGGTCCCCGCGAAGAGGCGTGCCAGTTTGCGGATGTCATCGGCCTTGACCTCGGTGATTGCCTCGGCCCACTCGGGAGTGTATTGCTGAATGTGAGGTACGAGCTTGTCGAAGCCGTAGGTCCACTTCTCCACGAACTCGTGGTCGTAGAGGTCTTCGTTGATGATGACATTGATGAGCGCCAGGGCCAGGGCGCCGTCGGTGCCCGGCCTGATCGCCAGGTACATTTCGGCCTGGTCGGCAATGGCGATCCTTCTGGGGTCGATGACGACGACCTTGGCGCCCTTCTTGAGGTTCTCCTGGATGGCGATGGAGAGGGCAATGTCCGATGCGGCCGGGTTATGCCCCCAGAGGATATAGAGGTTGGAGTCCATCTCCTCCACCGGGTATTTGCCGAACGTGATCTGCCGCGAGCGAATCCTCATCCGGAAGCAGATGCTCTCCACCGAGAAGAAATTGGGCGAGCCGAAGGCAGCCTTGAATCGATGGGTGAGCGATCCCATCTCCAGGTTTTCGACGCCGATGGAACCGCAGAAGAATGCCAGCACCGAGGGATCAAACTCCTCCTTCAATTCCTTGAGCTTGGCGGCGATCTCCGTGTATGCCTGTTCCCACGACACCCGCTCGAACTTGCCGTTCACCTTCTTCAGCGGGTACTTGAGCCGGTCGGGATGGTACAGGTGTTCAATCATTGCCTGCCCTTTGGCGCAGAGGATCCCCTTGTTCATCGGGTGGGACTCCTGCCCCTTCACCGCCGTTACCTTGCCGTCTTCCACCGTTACCTCGACGCCGCAGCTCTGATAGCAGAGGCAGCAGGCCGTATACACCGTCTTCTTACCCTTTTCTGACATTTTTAACCCTCCGTTTAGTTCTTGTGTTGGTTCGAGATAGATGATCGACAATCGATCAGCCGCAGTTTTGTTGCCCCTCTACACAATAGAGGCGTCTATCCGTTTCAGCTACTTCGGGCAGGATTCGTTTAGGGATGGCCGTTGATGCATCCATTCTCAGCGCCACCCATGGTTGCCAGCATCGACTGAAGCTTTTCCAGCGTTGCCGTCATCAAGTCGGCACAGGCGCGCTTGTCGGGGCTGGCAGACAATATTTGTTCACACCGCGTCCCGCCGTAGGTTCCCTCAGCCCTGACCGTGAACCAGTCAATCAGCTCGCTGAGCAGCAAGGGAAACTCAGGTGCCTGGCGATCCCTGTCAGGGAAGGTCTCCAGGCAGAGCGACAACGCGCATGCAGCGCCGCTCAGCACCCCGCAGGTGCCGCCAGAAGAGCCGGTGCCGAAGCAGAGAGCAGCCATTGACCTGACCAGATCCGGGTTGTCCCGCCCCAGGTCGCGCAGCACGAGCTTGACCACGATCTGGCTGCAGCAATAGCCGTTCTGCTTGAGACGCAGGATGTCGAGATACGGGCCATCCAGTTGAATTGTGTTCATCATCTCGTCGTTCATAGTGTCGATCTCCTGGCTCCAAGCTGGGCACTCCACATCCTTCACCCCGGATTATTTGTCCTCAAGCATTCTCTCCGCCATGGCCATCTTGACGACGGCGTTCTCCTCGCTGACCAGCACCCGTTGGCAGGTCGGACAAGAAGGAAGATCAGCCGCAAAGGTTTCGTCCAGGTAGGCCAGCTTGACTGTTGCCATCGCCAGCGGTACGAGGCACCTGGCGCAAAACCAGTCCGTCTCTTGCGATTCCTTTTTGGGAGGCAGGTTGAATCCCTCAAGGATCTTCATCCGGTGGGAATAGGCATTGAAAACACGATAGCATCCCTCTTCCAGGGTATACTCCACCCAGTAGGTGACCTTGGGAGAGATGACGTAGGCCAATCGGTGGCCTGTAGCCTTGTTTGTATGAAACAGATGCTCTTTGTCCGTAACGGAGAGCGTGCGCCGGACATCTTCCTCCCTGATCCCCCGCTGTTCCAGCAGGTTCCGCACATTCGGCTCCATCTTCAAAAGGGTGCTGTTTTCGTGGTCCATGATATTTACCTTCAGTTATTGTTTTCCCGCAGCATCAACAGTTCTCCCCGTTAAAATAACAAGGGGGCTTTCCTGGAAAAGGAAGCCCCCTCGACGACCTGGACTGACGCCACGCCGTTTGGGTCTCCTTTGCAAAAGAAGGCTGCGCCGTTTCCAGTGAAACCCAATGGCCGGGCACCATGAGGAAACTTCCTGTTAGGTGCTGCGGCTCGGAGATGGTTTATTCAATTGGTCGTTGCGATCTTCTGTACCTTGACGTCGCTCCGTTGAGACCATCAACCTCCCCAATTTGCTCAAGGGAACGTCAATCTTGTCCGGCCCGGCACGGGTCATAGCCACTAAGAAGCAATTAATACGCCAATACAAGAACTAAGGAATCCTGGCTTATTAACACTGTAAAAATGGGCGCAAACTCGGCCCCTTAACCGTACTGACCGAAAACGGGGTTCCCCGAGCCGGACAATACTCTTGTCTGATTAACACACAGTTGTCTGATTCCAGTACGGTTGCGCAATGTCTGTGCTGTCGAGCTATTGTCCCTGGCTCTGACGGGCATGCCACTCCGAGGAATCCGGGCAGCAGTCCCCGGTCAGCGGGGTCATGGCTATGCCAGCCGTCGGTAGATCCCCACCACCTTGCCGATGATGGCGAGCTCGTCCCCGGGGTTGACGATGATCGGCTGCATGTTGGGGTTCTCCGGCTGCAGGCGGATCCGGCTCCGCTCCCGATAGAAGCGCTTGAGGGTTGCTTCCCCCTCCACCATTGCCACGACAATGTCCCGGTTCTCGGCCGTTGGCTGGGGGCGGACCAGGGCCAGGTCCCCCTCGACGATGGCGGCGTTGATCATGGAGTCCCCCTTTACCCGGAGAAAAAATGTGCCGCCGGCCCTGGCGATGGAGCGGTCGACCGAGATGTATTCCTCGATATCCTCCATTGGCGGCTGGGGCGTGCCGGCCCGCACCACGCCGACCACCGGCAGCGGCTGCGGGGCCTCCTGGTCATGGCCCGACCGGGAGCGATTCTTAGGGAACGCCGTTCCCCCGGTGGGGTCGGTCAGGACGATCGCCCGGGAGTTGCCCGCCTCCTTCCGGAGGTATCCTTTCCGCTCCAGGGCCGCCAAATGCTTCATGACGCCGAGTGTGCCGCTGATGCCAAGTTGGCCGGCGATTTCCCGCAGGGTGGGGGGGTAGCCGGCGCGGGCCAGCTGTTCCCTGATGACGTGCAGTACCTGCCACTGGCGTGGGGTGAGATCGTCCATGATGGGTCCTTTGTTGCCACTTGTGCGGTGAGGTTTTCAAATGACAACCTATCACCGGGATGTGGGCATGTCAAGAGCGGGGAAATTGCCGTTTGCCCTGGTGCCTGTCTGCGGCTATACTGGCTAGCGGCAACGGGAAGGGGGAGCGATGGGACAGGAGCTACCGGGGAGTGAAGAGGGAGGGAGGCCGATGACGCCGGTTCGTCTGGTGGTGTCCGGCTGGCTGGCGATGACGAGCGCGCTCCTGGCCATCCCGCTCTTCCTGCTGTCGTTACGACTGGCCGGCGTTGAGGACCTTGTGGCAAGGGCCATGGAAGCGGGACTGATGGTGGTCGGCACCGCGCTCTTCGTCTATCTTACAATCACCCTCCGCCGGCTCCTGCACAGCCGGTACACCTTTTACGACGCGGACAACGCCATCGCCCTCCTCATCAAGGCCAACGTGGTCCTGACCACAGTCGGCGTCATCGGTCTCGCCGTACCGTCACTGGCCTCGTCGGTGGGGCTGTTCACCATCATCTGCCTCCTGCCGCTCGGCATCTTCCAGGCCTATTTAGGTCTGCGCCTCATGCGCCTGCCGGACGAGCAGCACACTCTGTTACGTTCCTACTGCTACCTGAACCTGGCGACCGGCCTTTGTCTGGCCCTGGTCATCACGGCACCGCTGGCGCTCCTGCTTGGCGCCATTGCCGATGTCATGCTCGGCACGATCTTTTTCCAGCACGGCCAGCGGGCAAAGGGGCATATTCCTGATACAGTTTAGATAGCCAGGTCAGATGTAGTTACGAAGGAGATCGGAACAGGGAAAGGAGCACAAAGATGGTACCGCGTGAACAGATCGACAGATTCCTGCAGGCAACACGTTTCGGCGTCGTGGGGGCCTCGACCGACCGGACCAAGTACGGCAACCGGGTGCTGCGCTGTTACCGGCAGAAGGGGCTTGCGGTGGTGCCCGTCAACCCGAAGGAACGTGAGATCGAAGGGATTCCCTGCGTGGCGACCGTGGCCGGCCTGCCCGACGACGTGACGAGCATCTCGGTCATCACCCCGCCGGCGGTGACCGAGCAGGTGGTGGAGGCGGCGATTCAGAAGGGGATCAAGCACATCTGGATGCAGCCGGGGGCCGAGAGCCAGAAGGCGGTGGACCGTTGCCTGGAGGCGGGGATCAACGTCATTGCCGACGGCAGCTGCATTCTGGTGGTCCTCGGCTACCACGACCATTGACCGGGGATCGGCCTTGCCGGGCGGTTTTCAGTGGAGAGATAGCTTTTGCATAAATCGGCCGAAGATGTTAACTTGAATGCAGGGAAGAGGTAACGACTAGATATGGGGGTGTAAAGGTTTCGACGGGGGTAGGAAGCAAAGGTTGCATGCCGGGGTGTGGGCAGGCCCCGTAAAACAGCCCACACGGCTATAAATGCCGACAATTACAGCTACGCCGTAGCAGCTTAATACCCTGCTACCGTCTCTCCTAGTTCTTCTCATGGGCCGGGAAGAGGCGTCATTTTCGTGAGATAGTTTTCCCGAAGGCCCACGGCGGGGAAGCGAAACCTAGTGGGATCGCGGTCTGAAGATTCTGTTCGGTGAAGACGATGACTGCTAAACCTTAAACACCGAAACAAGCATGTAGACGCCTTTTGTGTATGACTTTCGGACGCGGGTTCGATTCCCGCCACCTCCACCATTTTAGAATCCAACAATGAGCAAGGTAGTACAAAAAGCCCTGAGAAATCGGGGCTTTTTCTTTATCTATGGTCAAATTGTTGTCTATCTTCGTCCAACAAGTACATTGACATGCAGTGTTTTTTACAGTAGATGTTGCGGTAGATCGGTCTACTGCAAAACCATCTACTGTAAAAAGGGGGGAGCCAATGCCAAAGCGGATACAGCCACTATCTGACATCCAGGTAAGAAACGCGAAACCGAAAGAGAAGGATTACCGGCTGACAGATGGTGACGGGCTTTACCTGTTCTGTCATACCTCGGGGGGGAAGTTGTGGCGTCTCGATTACTCATTCAGTGGTAAGCGTAAAACTCTGGCCCTTGGCAGTTATCCGGAAATCACCCTTGCCGATGCCAGACAGCGCCGGGATGATGCCCGCAAGCTCGTTGCCAATGGTGTTGACCCTGGCGAGATCAAGAAAGCCCAAAAGGCCGCAACGGTTGCCGAGACGGTGAACGGCTTTGAAGTCGTGGCGCGGGAATGGCACGGCAAGTTTTCCGGCTCGTGGTCTGCGGTTCATGCTGATACCACCTTGAGAAGGTTGCAGGCTGACGTGTTCCCGGTCATTGGGGCGCGGCCTATCGGGGAGATCAGGCCGCCTGAACTACTGGCCATGCTGCGCCGGATCGAGTCGCGGGGAGCGCTGGAAACGGTACACAGGATTAAGACGATCTGCGGGCAAGTGTTCCGCTATGCCGTTGCAACCGGCCGCGCCGAACGTGACCCGGCCGCCGACCTGAAAGGGGCATTGCCTCCGTACAAGAAAAGCCACCTTGCAGCCATAACAGAACCGAAAGAGGTTGCACCCCTGCTGCGGGCAATAGACGGTTATCAAGGCTCGTTCGTGGTCAAGTGTGCATTACAGCTTGCCCCGCTGACGTTCGTTCGTCCTGGGGAGTTGCGACAAGCGGAATGGGCAGAGATCGACCTTGACGCGGCAGAATGGAACATCCCCGCCGACCGGATGAAGATGAAGGTTGCTCACCTTGTCCCCTTATCAGTTCAGGCCGTGGCAATCCTTCGGGAACTCCAGGCTTTGACCGGGAGGGGGCGTTATGTGTTTCCGTGTGGTCGGTCCTTCGCTAGGCCGATGAGTAACAACGCTGTCAATGCGGCGCTTCGGCGTATGGGGTTCGACAAGGACACCATGACCGGCCACGGCTTCAGGGCAATGGCGCGGACGATCCTTGACGAAGTGCTTCAGGTGCGGCCGGATTACATAGAACATCAGCTTGCACATGCGGTCAAGGACCCGAACGGGAGAGCCTATAACCGCACGGCACACCTTGACGAGCGCCGGAAGATGATGCAGCTATGGGCTGATTACCTGGAGGGCCTGAAAAGTGGGGCAAAGGTGTTGCCGCTCAAAAAGGCAGAGTAGGTGCCTGTTTCTGTTCATGGATATGGTAATATATAATTATTGTATATAAATAAATGAATGTATTTACTAATATTTTTAATAGAAGGGACAAGGGTTCATTGATAGGGTTTTGCCCCGCCTCACCCCTTCATATCTATTACCCTAATACCGGGTATAAAAGGTATAGAAGGTTCAAAAGCCTGTAGGCGCGGCTTCACAGGCACATTTCAAAAACACAGAAGTGGTATAAAAGGTTCAAAAGTCCATGGGAGCGGTTTTGCAGGTGCCGGCTTTTCGTGTCGGTGAACCTCTTTGCAGCCGGATATTTCTTTGTCTCTAGATGTTGGGTTCAAAAGGTATAGAAGGTTCAAAAGGCAATAGGGGCTATTCGACAGACGGTCACCGGAAGGCCGGAAGGATCGGAACCATCACCGCGCCTCAATTCGTCCGCTGTATCCCTGATTCCATGCTATCAATAGGGCAAGGGCTAGTGATAGATAAATTTACACCTCAAAAAACCTATCATATAAGTTGACAAGTGAGTTTTGATAGGATATTATCAAAATATCCTTAGAGCTATTGATAGTAAATAAGGGGGTGTGGTCATGGCACATGTGGGATATGCAAGGGTGAGCACGGTTGAACAGGAATTGACGGCGCAGCTTGAACAGCTCCAGGTGGCCGGGTGTGATCGGGTTTATCGGGAAAAGGCTTCAGGGGTGAAACAGGACCGGCCTGAACTGGCCTCGATGCTGGACTATGTGCGGGAAGGCGATACGGTGACGGTCTGCAAGCTGGACCGGATAGCGCGGAGCACAAAGCATCTGCTGGAGATCGTCGAGGCCTTGGAGAAGAAGAAGGTTGCTTTCAAGGTTCTGAACATCAACCTGGATACCAGCACGCCGACCGGCAAGCTCATGCTGTCCATGCTGGCGGCTATCGGGCAATTTGAACGGGAGATGATGCTTGAACGGCAACGGGAGGGTATCAGGATTGCCAAGGATGCCGGCGCATACAAGGGGCGCAAGGCCACGGCACGGGCGAAGGCTGACGACGTGATGCAGCTTATTGGCGAGGGATTGACGAGGGAGGCCACGGCAGAGCGGTTGGGGATCGGCGTTGCTTCGGTGTATCGGATCGTGAAGGAAAACAAGCTTTCATCAAAAAACGGGGGGGTGTGAAATGTCGGTATTAAGGGGGACGGGCGTTGATGTTTCGTTACAGTTGGATAAGGCGCTGAAGTACTGTGACTACGTAAGGGAGTCATTGGAACAGTTTGGAAGGGAAGGGAGAGGCAAGGTTGATGACGTTTACCTCTGGATGCTTGCGGATGTTGGCAATCTTATCCACGAGATAGATAAACAGCTCTACCCGAACCGCGATGATGGGTTAGCGGGTGGGTTGTTGGAGATCAAGGCGGACTGAGCGTCAAAGAGTTTCCAGGGGATAGGGAGGCCACCCGATACGGCCGGAACCCTACCGGCCTTCCCCTGGGATGTTTAGGGTGTCGAGAACCATGGTAATTGAGCAGTTACCAACGGTCCGAAACCAACGGAATTGAGCACCTGAACCATCGGAATTGAGCAGTCTGGGCAGGGGCGGAACCAACGTAATTGAGCACCC
>JAJZTK010000116.1 GCA_021849045.1 Deltaproteobacteria bacterium
CAGGAAGGGGGCGAAACCGACGATGTTGTTGTGCCAGAAAATCTCCTTGATCCTGGGGAGATCCGTCTCGTTGATGAAGACCCGGTCTTTCAGCGGGTTGTAATCCACGCCGCCGATCTCCAGCGGGATGGCCTCACTCTTGGGGACCACGTTGATGTTGGCCCCGTAGGACTTCATCTCCCGCGACATCTTGTCCCCCACGTCGATGGAGATGTTCATCAGCGCGGTGATCAGGCTGGCCGAAAGGACGATGGTGGCGGTTGCCAGCGCCTTTCTCCGCCAGCCGCGGAAAAAGGATTGTCTCAGCATGCGACAAAACATGGTTTATGCCCCCTGAAAGCCCTGCACTCTGTAGTAGCGCGATTCCTTTGCCCCGATGTACTTCTCGGGGTCGGCCCTGAAGCGCTCCAGCGACTCCGTGGATTCGAAGAAATAGCTCCGCCCCTTGTATTCGTCCCGCTGGTGCGCGTCGCGGCTGATCATCTCCCTGCCGGTCACCGGGTCTTTGACCTTGACCGGGACAACCTCGGAGAAGTATCTGGCCCCCTTGTCCAGCTCAGCCACGCTCACCGATACTTGCCCCCCCTCGATCACGTGGGGGAGAGGAATCGGGTTGCACCCTCCGGCCTTGCCGATGGAAGGGATGAAGATCCGCACGTTGCATGCGATGCAGATAACTTCGTTTTTGTCCTGCAGATACCCCATGTCGCCGCAGAGCATGCAGGCGTCATAGACCACGCCGATCTTCTTCCCCCCTGAGCGATTGATCATGAAGAAGCGCACCACATGGCCGTCACCGGTCACGTAGGCGTAGCGATGCAGGTTGCCGTCCCCAAGCTCTTCGATCTTCACCTTGATCACTCCGCTTGCGTCGGGCTGGAGGTGAAGCGGCTTGCTGATCCTGGGAGGGCGCGATGCGTAGAGGTCGTGGAACAGGAGCAGCGTCAGCACAACCAGCAGCGAGGCAAAAGCGCCCCTGAACCAGCGCATCTCCAGCAGCACCACGCTGCACCTCTTCCTCCGTTCGGCCGGTTCCATTTCCGACAGTTCGGCGGCGGATACCTTCGGCCGCTTCAGGAAACAGGCCAGGGAGAGGAGCGCGACCATCAGCAGGTCGAGATATGAGAAGGTGGCGGAATATTTGCCGATCTTGGCGACAATCGACACCCTGGCGCTGGTCAGTTCGATCATTTCCAGGCGCATCATCCCCAGCAACAGGTCGGAGGACCAGCGCAAAACGAGGAGCGCGGTGACGAACAGCAGGACACCGGTGACGGCCCGTCTCCCGTTCCGTGCACCCATGTGGACCGTCAACGGGACCAGGAAGGCTGAAAGGGCCAATCCGGCCAGGATCCCCCCCACGTTCAGGATCACCTCCGTGTTCAGTACCGAGCTGGTGGTGAGGGACTTTTCGGCGATGAATACGGAGAAGGACCAGGCCGAGGCGGTCGCCAGCGTCGCGGCAAAGAACAGCGCCGCTCCCCGCACGATGGTCGCCCATCTCCGGGTGCGGCTGGCTGAAAGCGAGATAAGCGCTACACTGAAGAGGGCCGCCGCAAGCGCTGTGCCGTGGAGAGCGGTGCGCGCCGCCGTGGCCATCTCATGGCGCAGGGCGACCGGCTGGATGATGAAGCCGGCCAGCATCCCGCAGACAGCGGCGATGAAAAAGGAGCGGTACGGCCTCTTCCCGCCGTCCGGGGTCACGAGGACGATCAGCATCCCCGTCACCAGCGACAGCGGGATGAAGTCATGGATAAAATTCACCAGATAGGCAAGCATCTTCTTCTCCGTTCTTGATACGTCCCCCTTTAACAAAGGGGGATCGAGGGGGATTTGCCTTTGATCTTTGAATACCAAATCCCCCCTGCCCCCCTTTTTCAAAGGGGGGCATCTCTAAGCCTTACTTCAGCGGTACAAACTTGAACTTGTAATCCACCGTAAAAGGCTGGAACCACTTGCCGACGCCGGTGGCGGTGTCGGTATGACGGCCGAAGCCCTGTTTGAGCGGGGACTCGATGGTAAAAGAGACCTTGTAGTTGCCCGGGCCGAACATCTTGACATTGCTGCCGTAGTGGGGGCCGTCCTTGGCCACCATCGGCATGAACTTTCCTTCCTTCCTGGCGCCGGTGTCCAGGTTCTCCAGCTTGTAGTTGATCGTCAGATAGGGAATCCACTCACCAGCTCCGAAACCGTTCAGGTTGCCTGGCGCGGCATGGATATCCGCCTCCAGATGGATATCGGCCTGGGATGCGGCGAGGTCGGAGCCCCTCGGCTCCATGTCGATCGGCTTCAAGTAGACAGCGGCGATCTTCATGCGGTTGACGATCTTTTCCACGTCGATCGGATACTCCTTGATCTTCTCCTCGAACGCCATGGCTCCAGTGGCCGACATAATCCCTACCAGTGTGCACAATACGAGCAGCTTCTTCATCTTGACTTTCTCCTTTTTCGATTTTTGAAATAAGTTCCGGCAATGCCGGTCTGTTCGGATTTAATTCTTCGTTGCCGCCACTGCGACGCCTCTTTTTCTTGCCATTACCGCCACCCCGGCAGCGGCGGCCAGAACGATGGCCAGCTGCGGAACCAGGGTCTGGAGATAGGGGAAAATCCCCACAAACTCCACGGTGGGCATCCATGGGACCAGGGTCGGCTGGAACACCTTGCCGGCAATCAACTCGGCCACCCCCTTGCCGGTAAAGACGAACGCCATGTAGTAGAGCAGCGCCCCGGTGAAAAGGAAAAAAGGCCTGAGCGGAAGCTTCATTGCTCCGCGGCTCATGGCGATATACGCGGCCACCAGCAGGACGCAGCCAGCAAGGAAGCCGCCGGTGATGGCCGTCAGACCGGACGAGCTTGACGAATCGGCTGCCAGGGCCTGATAGAAGAGCACCATCTCGGCCCCTTCGCGGTACACGGCCAGAAATGCCGCCACCCAGAGCGCCCGCAGCGAGTTGGCCGACACTGAGCTGCCGACCTTGTCCCGGATGTAGGCGTTCCATTTCTGCGCATTGGCCTTGGAGACCAGCCAGTAGCTGACGCTGAACAGCACCACCGCCGCCAGCAGCATTGTAGCCCCTTCCATGGTCTCCCGGCTGGCTGCGGAGCTCTTGAAAACCCACTTCACCAGTACCGCCGTGATCCCGCTCAGGACGATGGCCGAGATGCAGCCGTTGTAGATCACCTTGAGCTTGTCCCGGTTGCCGGTCTTGGCCAGGTAGGCGATGATGGCCGAGATGATCAGGATCGCCTCGATCCCCTCGCGCAGGATGATCATCAGGGAGTAGAAGAAGAGGGTCGCTGCGGACTCCTTCCCCTTGCCGAGCATGGCGGCTCCCTTTTCGAAGTCGGCGCGCATGGGAGTCAGCATCCCCCTGATATCATCGCCGGGAGCGCCGCTTTTCATCTTTGCGGCGATCATGCTGAAATGCCCCTCCAGCCTGGCCTTGAAGTTCACATCACGGGCCCCCAGCTTGGCCTCCATCCCGCTCCCCTCGAAGAGATCGAAATAAGAATCCTGCACCGCCAGGATCGCACTCTTGGCATCCCCGTTTTCATAGATCACCAGTGCCTTGTCGATGCCGTCGAACAGCTCGGCGGTGACCTTGCTCCAATCCTTTGCCGGCGCGACACTCTCGGCGGACTTTCCCGCCTCGCGTTTCGAAACGGCGCCGTCGATGAGCTGCAGGCCGGGCAGGTCTGCCTGCAGGCCGGCCAGCAGCACCGATATTTTCACCTCCACCTGGTCCGGTTTCTTCCCGTCCCGGATCATGGCGGCGATGTCGTTGAAACCGGAGTTGTTCTCGAAATTCTTCTTCTGGGAAACGAAGCGCCTGACTGCGGTCTCCAGCAGGCTGTTCTTGTAATGATCGAAATGGGTCTGCTGCACCAGCTCCGAGGCAGCCTTGGCATCGCCCTTTTTATGCGCATCAAGGGCGGCATTCAGCCCCGACCGGATGTTGTCTACCGCCTGGAGCCAGACCGGTTCGATAGTTGCGCCGCTCCCCTTCCCATCCGTCACAGTTCCCTGCTGTGTGTGGGCACCGCCGGACTCGGCGACGATCACGACCCCGCCTTCCAGCTGGGGAACAAGGGAGTTCAGTCTGACCATGAAGTCGTTTATTCTCTTTTCGATTGCCCCGGCCGGTTCCTGCGCCACGATCATCTTGCGGATGCCGATGAATTCTCCCTCAAGCTCGGTGTTGAGCTTCGCTGAGATGTTGATCCGGATCGGTCCCTCCAGGTTCTCGTAGACCTGGAAATAGGCTGACTGGGCCTTCTGCTTCGCCTCCGGGACGTTGCCCTTCTTGTAGAAGGTGAGGGCTTCCTTAAAAAAACCGTCAATCTCGTTGACCATACCCTTGTAGTCCGGCTTGGCGTGCACGTCGGAGATTCCCCCCAACGTCATTGCCGTAACCACAAACACGATGCACATCGCTTTGGTCATCCGCATGATTCTTTCCATACATACCTCTCTCGGTTAATTGGCTTCGGAACTACCGTTTGCGCTTGGTCCAATCGTAATTGAACTGAAGCATGGCATAGGCATAATTGATGTCCTTATCGCTGCCGATGGCGTCACGGAAGAACTTGCCGGTAAAGAAATGGTCGTATCCGACGATCAGGGCGTAATCCTTGTTATGGGTATAGGTCAGGGTAAAGTCGGCTTCCACTCCGATATCCCTGCTGAAGCCGTCCTCCACCTTATCGGCCATAAACTTGCGGCCGGTGGCGGAGAAATTCAACTTCTTGGAGAGATCAATCCCCCAGCCCAGGGTGTAAACCTGCATGCCGCTGGCGTGATGGTCGCCCACATTGATGCCCGAAAGGTCGCCAATTACCCCCATATCCCCCACCAGGGAGGTGTCGTTGTTGCCGTTCCTGAACTCCTTAGCCGAACCGTTCCCGCTCACGGCGTTCTTGTCGCCCGAACCCATGGCGAAACTCAGGAAGACCGAGCTATTGTAAGAGTTGTCGAAAGCCTTGAGCGGAAATGCGCCGGTCAGGTCTACATGACCGCCAAATGCGGCTATGTTGTCGTTGTTTGCACTGTTTGCGTTGAAGATCTTGCCGGACTGGTAGACCAGTTCGTGCTCCATGGCAAAGATCCCGACCGTGCTGGTGCTACGGTATCCAAATGAGTCGAGATGTTCACCCGGTCGACGGTCTTTCGATCCGGTGTCGCGGAAGAAATAGGCCGCGATGGAGCTGTCCTCGGCCGCTTTGTAGGTCACATATGCCCCCAGCAGATCACCCTTCAAACCGTCGGAAAAGGGTGTGGCGTATTTGCCCCCCAGCAGATCCACAGTCAGCAGGTTAAACCAGTTCTGTGACGGCTGCACCCTGAGCCTGGCCGCGTCGAACGTCAGTCCGTTGAAGAAACTGTCAGCCCCTAGGATGAAGCCGCTGCCGTAATTGAACTCCTGCCGTCCGGCCTTGAGGGCGATCAGGTTCTTGCCGGATGCATCGCCCTGGGGAAGCTTGGCTTCCACGAACCCCTGATAGAGGTTGACTTCATGGGAGTCCCGGGACCCTTCGCCGGTAAAACCGTATCCCTGTCCCTCCAGATGGACATCCAGGTAGTCGTTGGGATGCCAGTAAGCGTACGGCTTGACCCTGTAGAGCAGGCGTCCCGCGTCGCTGCCCGGCGTATAGCTCATGTCCGCAAGCTTGAAGTTTCCCGCTCCTTCGGTGCGCAGGAACCCATTCACGCCAACCTTGTACTTGAAGATGGGAACCGGGGGTTCAACCAGAGTCAGCAATTGTTCAATAGTGGTCCTGATGGTCCGATACCCCTGCCTTCCGAACAGATCATCCTCCAGCGCCACGATCAGCCTGCGGGCGCTCTCCAGGTCATCCCGTGAAATCGCCTGCCCACCGTCCTTGTCGTACTTTTCGGCGATACTGGTCAGCGCGGCGACAAATTTATCCACCAGTTGATTCCTGGTTATGGGCTGACCCTCGTCGAGTCTCGACCCTGCTCCGTACTTTTTCCCCAGATCCGCAACTTCCCGGTAGGCCCAGTGCTTCCTGGAAATCTGGTCAGGGATCTGGCTCCCACTCTCCTCGGCACCTTCGTTCCCCTCGATGCTGATTACGGCCTGGGAAACTTCCTGCTTTGTTTCGCTATCCCGGTCGACAGCATCAGGATTGGCTAAAGCGGTGCCTGAGGTCAGGGCCACAAGTGCCAGAGTTGTAATAGAGTTCCAAAGGCTTCGGGGTAATCTGATGATAGGCTGCATAGCCAGGTTTCTCCTTTTGAGTGAGTTTCCTGGCTGGCGGCGTTGAAATGAGGAAATACGCGTGGCTGGCTTGGATATATGTTGCAGTTGCTACTTTGTTAAAATCAGTTTTCCGTTACTTGTGATTCGCAGTCGGTACTATTCACCGGCGTGAAGTATGACGATTTCACGCAGATTGCCGAATAGCTCCGCACTGGTTATGTTTTTTGTTGACATGTCAGGTAGTTCTCTCCGTCGGTCTGTTGATGCCGCATTCGTTTGTAGCCATGTTTATTGCGCGATTAAGACAGTCCATGTCTATCATAAAGCTACTCCCATAATGTGATATTGAAAATACATATCAATTGAACGGCAAAAAAAAAGCATTCTCGTGATGTTTCTTCATTTTCCATAGACACGTGCGGACAAACTGCATTCAATTTCATGAAGGTGCCACATCTTTGGCCAGGGAGCTGAGGAATATTCCTGTTTCACAGAGAACGTCTGCGGAAGATTTTTTCAACTTATAGAAAATGAAAACCATTGTCAATTGAAATTTTACATGTTCTATTTTCCGCAACATTTCCCGCCCTGACTTCCCGGGATAATTCCCAACTCCACCGAATGCTTCGTGATTGCTTCTTGATTGTGCCGAACAGGGTTCAAATTTGGCGAGGCGCACATATTCATCGGGGAATAGCCAGCCAAGGATCTTTTAATTGCCTGATGAGAAGCTACCATTCTTCCGCTAACCTTGCCAAACATCCCCTCCCCCTTGACGGAGGAGGGCAAAGGTGGGGGTGAAAATAGCTCATATCAGCCGGTGGAAACTTCACCCACCCCCCCAACCCCCTTCCGGCAAGGAAGGACGGCAGCGACCGAATCCGTGAGGAGCACCTCTTCAAGGCACCGAAACCTGGACCGGAAGACGACCTGAGCTTGCCACAGCATGCTCTTCCCGATTCCGCCAGAACTACAATCAGCGCACAAGGAACCGTCCAGTATCAGCTATTAACGCTAGCGACCTCTTTTCGTAGCGGCTGAAGCGATCTCAGTCCCACAAGGAGGGTGCTTAAGTTGTGGATGGTGGCGGAAAAAACGGGGGGAGCCGCTCCGGTTACTGCGAGAAGTAGCGCTGCGGAATTGACAGCTACGATTGTGCGGAAGTTGTGTTCCACCAGATCCATAGCTTCCCGGCTGACGGCCCGGGCAGTCAGAATGTCTTCCAGGGTCCCATCCAGGAGGAGTACGTCGCACGCCTCACGAGCGATGTCGGCGCCATGCCGCATTGAGATCCCGACGTCGGCCTGGGAAAGAGCGGGGGAATCGTTGATCCCGTCACCAACCATGGCGACGGTGAACCCCTGGTCTTGAAGGTCCCGCACCACCTCCACTTTCCTGTCAGGCATGGCTTGGGCGTGATATTCCCCAATGCCGAGACTCGCTGCAATGGTCCGGGCAGTCGCTTCGTTGTCCCCGGTGAGCATGACTACTCTCTCTATTCCACCCTCCATGAGGGCCGCAACGAAATGTTTCGCATCCTGGCGCAACGGATCGTGAATGGCGATCAAGCCAGCCAGCTTTCCACCCACCGCCACATACAGGATCGAATTGCCCCGGGCAGAAAAAGTCTTAACGTAAGACTCTCCTACTGAAACATCGATCCCTTCGTCCTCATGAACGAAATGACGGCTGCCGACCACGATCCTCTTCCCCTGCAGCCAGGAGGCTATGCCATGGGCGAGCACGTACTCCACCTCCGCATGCTCCTCAGCGTGGGAGAGCCCCTCTCGTTCGGATTGACGTACGACGGCGTTGGCAACAGGATGGGGGAAATGCTCCTCCACGCAGGCTGCCTGCTTCAAGACGAATTCACGGGTGAATCCCTGGAAGTTTACCACTTCGGCAACCTCCGGGGTTGCCTCGGTCAAGGTTCCGGTCTTGTCCAGCACGAAGGCATCGGCATGAGCCAGCTTTTCCAGGTACTTCCCCCCCTTGATAAGTACTCGGTGCCGGGCCGAGCGGGCCAGCGAGGTGAGAATGGCCAGCGGGGTGGAAAGTTTGATGGCGCAGGAGTAGTCGACCAGTAAAACCGCCGCGGATCGGGAAATACTGCCGGTAACCAGAAAGGTGAGGCCGCTCAGTAAAAACGAGTATGGTACGATCCTCTCGGCCATCTCCTCGCTCTTGCTCTGACTCTCCGCCTTGACCGTCTCAGCCGCCTCGATGGTCTTCACAACCCGGGCAGCGCGGGTCTTGTCTCCCACTTGCGTCGCGAGGACCCGCAGGCCCCCCTCCTCGATGGCAGTCCCGGCATAAACGGAAAGACCCTTCCTCTTGGCAACGGGCAGCCCCTCGCCGGTGAGGCTGGACTGATTCACCAACGCCTCCCCCTCAAGTACCGTACCGTCGACCGGGATAAGCCCCCCTATCCGGACGATCACCGTATCACCCTCCACAACCTCCTCGAGGGGGAGGCGGACCTCCTCACCCTCCCGCACCACCCAGGCCCATTCATCCCCGGTATGGAACATGTCGGAAAGCAGCCGCCTCGATTCCCCCCTGGTCCATTCCTCCAGATATTCTCCGAACTTCAGGAGGGCGGTTATCAGTGAGGCGGTGAAAAATTCCCGGGTCGCCATGGCGGCGCCGACAGCTGATGCGTCCAGCAGGTCGACGTTCAGCTTCCGCTCCCGAACTGCTACCAGACCTCTCTTGAAGATGGGAAGTGCGCCGTAGATGGCGAGAATCGGCCGTACCGGTGGTGGGATAAGCGGACGGGCCAGCAGCAGAAGCCCGGACCGGATGGCCGTCTGTTTCTTGATCTCCAGCTCGCTTGCAGGTCGGGGCCTGCGGGTTGCAGGGATGGGCGCCGCCGAAATTTGCTCAAGTATGGCGCTGCGCGTTGTCTGTTTTCTGTCATGGCGAACCAGCAGTGTACCGGTCCTGGGTGAGAAGGAGACTTCTTCCACCCCTGCCAAGTCTCTGAACTGCGCCTCAACCCCGCAACGGTCAACTGCCGGGAAGCGAGGAAGGGTGAGGGCAAGTCTCAATCTGCCGGGAATGTCTTGAACTATACTGTATATCACCCTGCCCCCTCATTGCCCGCACAACCTGTTAGGCGAACAGTACTTCTCGTTTCTGGTAAAAATGATCGCCGAACAGGGCAACGAAGACGATTCCCGCCAGTATGTGCAGCTTCTTGAAGCCAAAGACCGCAGCGGCAAGACTGAGAGCCAGCGAAACCAGCATCCCCAGGTTTACCAACCTCCTCTTAGCCCCGGGAGGGATGGTGAAGGACATCTTCGATCCGAGCGGGAGTATCCCGCTACTTTTGGCAGCTTCGACGCCTCCGTTCAGATTCTCAGTGGACCCGAGCAGGTCCGAGACCGTCTTCAGAATTTTCTCCACCGCTGTCAGGGCCGCGCTGAATATGACCAGGAGGCTGCCGGTCCGCGGATTAGCCTCCACTACGCTGACTCCCGGCGTTGCCAGGAGTGCTTCCCTGATCCGGCTGGCAAGCTGCTCCCTCTTTAGCCCTTCGTCCCTGATCCGTACCCTTCCATCCAACAGGCTTGAAACCACCATGGCTACCTCCAGCAGATCAGTTTATTTTTTCCTTTTCGCAGTCACCTTTTCCGTTTCCCTGGCCTCTGCCAGTTCGGCAAGCATCTGCTCAAGACGGGAGAGGCTCGATTCGGTGTCCTGCTTCTCACCGACCCGGGAAAGGAGATAGGCGCCGCCGAGGGCAACTCCGGCACCGAGGGTTACTTTCAGGGCATTGCCGAAATAGCTCATCCCCTTGCTCATTCCATTTCTTTCCATGACTACCCCTCCCCCTGCCCAGGCTGCATCTTGGCCAGTTTCTCTTCGACGATCTTCTCGATTTTTTCCAGGATTTCCTTCTCGCGCTTTACCGTGTCGGCCGTGGCTGAAAGGTCGCTCTGATACTGATGTACCCCTTCGGCAACGATATCCTCCACGTCCTCCTTAAGCTTTTCCGCCTTGCCGGCGAGCCACTCCTTGAATGCGTACCCTTCTCGGACTGCGCAAACAGCTGCTGGACGAGCCTTCCCGGACACTTTGCCAAGTCCCAGAGCAGCCAGTGCACCCAGCGCCCCCCCGGCGATGAGCCAGAGATCCCTTTTTTTTACATGGAGACCATCCATCTTTACATTCCCCCCTTCGTCTTTATTGTATTCCATGTTCTCTTTGTTTCCTTTCTCTCTCTCGTCTCGCTGGTGTTCGTGATGCTCCTCGCTTGACATGACTTACCCTCCAGTTAAATGGGGATTCTTTCACTTGACCGTGTAAATTGTCGCAATGATATCGTAACAATTCAGTCTGTCAAACCACGCTCTTCCTGATAATCATCCATCGTTGGGGTCACGGCAGATTTCTCCGGAGCCGGAAATCCCGCAGACGAGACGAGAGTTGTTCACGCCGGATATTACTACCTGCGAAAAGCTGTTGCTGCCGCGGGAAGGAGAAGGTCCAGTGGGGCGGGGAGGAACGCATGGAGAGCCATCTCCATGGCAAAGTGACCGGCATTGAATGAGGATCCGCGAAAAGGACTCTCCCTCCGGTCCGATTGTACCCCTGCTTGCCATTCCCCTTTTGTGGTGACGACCTGCAACGCTTTTCCCACGTATACATCGATACCTTTGCGGGTGACGAGACTCTCGTCGAACTTCACCAGAATGCTACCGGTCCGGTGGCTGGTCAAGACCTCGACAACCCCCTTCACGGAAAGGAGGTTCTTTTCAAGAAAAATGCATCCCTCTTTGCACCCGATCAGTTCGCTTGTTTCGAATCGCACCCTCCCGGGCAGAACACTCAGCGGCGCCATTGGACTTCCTCCCCTTATGAATACTAAGCTGACTCTTTTGAATACCCCTGCCTTCCGAACAGATCATCCTCCAGTGCCATGATCAGCCTGCGGGCGTTCTCCAGGCCATCCCGTGGAATCGCCTGCCCACCTTCCTTGTCGTACTTTCGACGATACTGGTCAGCGCGGCGACAAATTTATCCAAGCTTCCTGGCTGGCGGCGTTGAAATGAGGAAATACGCGTGGCTGGCTTGGATTTAGATGTCTAAATTCTACTTTGTGAGGATCAATTTCCCGGTACTTGTGATTCGCAGGATGTACTTTTCACTGTTGTGAAGAATAATGATTTCACGCAGACCGTTGAACAGTTCCGCACTGGTGATGGTTTTTGTTGTCATGTCAGGCGCTTCCTCCTCAACCGGTCTGTTGGTACTGCGTTAGCATTTGGAACCATGTTCGCTGGTGAGTTGATTTCTCAGATGCATGCTGCACACCCTTTTACATGGACATTTCTCGCTATGCTCCGGTCGATGGCAATATTTATTTCATCAACCAGCAGCAACAGTAGCTGGCCGTCATTTTTCAGAACTTCCACTATTTTGCCAACCTGCAGTCCCATTCTCTCTGCACGGGTGGCGGTTGCACTGTGTTTATCCTGGTCATGTTTGTATTCTTGGTGATGCCCGTGGCCGTGACACCCACCACCACAGCCGCCGCAATGTTCGACTTTAATTATTTCGCCCCGTTCACCAGGGGTAAGCCGTTCCAGTGACATTGTTGTTCTCCTGTGATTTTGAAATTCTTGTAATTCTTACAACGCTGCTTAATACTTGACCTTGACACCGTTAAGTTCGTCCCTGGAAACATCGGCCCACCGTTTCAGGTTCCAGTTGCCAACCCACTTTTTGAACAGGGTCAGATTGGTCTGCCGCTCCTGCTCATCGACGCCAAGATGCTGGTACATGTTGCCCGGTTTACCATCTTTTGAGCCCTTACCGTCATCTAGCCTTCTCATCAGCGCACCGCTGCTGGGCCAACCGACAAAAGAGATCATGTGGCTATAGGTTTCCATCCTCATGCCGGTTCCCTTTTTGAGCCAGGCATCCTTGTCCTTCTTGAAAGCCGCATATTCAGGCGCGTCGCTGCCATGACAGGCGATACAGTGCTTTTCAAATACCTGCTTGACGGCACCGCTCCAGGTAATTTCCTCTGCCTGTACTGTGGTCGCTGCCAATGCGATAAGGGTTAATGCTGCCAGAACGTTTTTCATGATCAAATCTCCCCTGAATGGTTGTGCCTGCTGATTGCGTACGGCTTGAATCCTGATTGCATCGACGTAAGGTCTGATGGTCCTGCTGTAGAATGCTCACAAGGTTACGCGCTGTGATATTGATAATCGTTTTCAGAAGTATGGCAAAAAAAGGATGATTGAATTGTCCAATTGGAGCGCAGTCTGCTTGCCTGTTGCCAGGATCGCACCCATTCTTTGACGACAGCAGCGAAATTGTTCTGCCAGGCCAAGGCTCTGTTCCGGGTTGCCATAGATCTTCCAGAGGCACTGACAGGTGAACGGCAGCCTGATTAATCCCATGAAAGCGGCCACGTCCTTGGCCGGGTAACCGACAAAGAGACCGATCTCGTGGGGGAAGGAACCATTGTTTTCGATGCGCCGGCTTAATTCTTCCAGCTGTGCTTCAATTGAGGAGTCAGCCGCGTAGCCGGCCTTGCGCAACAAGGTGCGGATGCCTGCATGGTCCAAGTGGCGCTCAAGCTGGTTGTTGTAGCACAACAGCAGCAGTGCCCGCTCTTTAGTCTGCAGCACCTTGATGGTCAGGTCGGCAAGACGGGTTACAAGCTCCTCGTGGTGACTTTGCCAGAGCTGGTAGAGATTCCGGTCACAGAGTTGGTTGCGATTGACCAAGGAGATCAAATTGGCCGGTTTAAGCCGGCCAGCACTTCGGCACACTCCAGCATCAGATGAGCTGTCAGGCAGTCTAACGGATTGTTAAAGCGCCTAAGCATTTGTTGTGAAGAAGGTAGTACAAATATGTTGCTCTTAGAGCGCAATTGATTCTCGTAACACATGTCATCCATCACTTGAATTTAATAATTATCGATAACGATAGTTATTTTGAATGCCCGCTTTGCTTAGTTTGGCAGCAGCGCGTCATTGAAAATGATAATAGTTATCAGTAAGCATCCCCCGGCAAAGCCGGGGGCTTTCAAAATCGTGAACCGCTCAAAGCGGTATTTTCAAATGACTATCTGACCACCACAAGTGGTGGTCATGCTTCGGTCAAAAAT
>JAJZTK010000117.1 GCA_021849045.1 Deltaproteobacteria bacterium
CGCCGTACTTCAGCGGTGCTATGTCCTCCTGAACCGCGACCAGTTTTTCTCCGGCTATACCTTTGTTTTTACCAAGCAGCATGTCACGGAGCTGTTCCACCTGGACCGCTCCACCCGGATAGCCGTCATGGAGGAGGTAACCGCCGTGGCCGCTGCCCTGTACAAGCTCTTCCAACCTGATAAAATCAATTACGAACTGCTCGGCAACATGGTGCCGCACATGCACTGGCACCTGGTGCCCCGCTTTGCCGGCGATCCGCTCTGGCCCCGCCCCATCTGGAGCGAGCCGCACGAACCGGCGACCGTTTCGGCTGCGGCTTACGCGGAGCGCATTGCCACGATACAACAGGCCCTGGGGGAGAGATGAAAGACTATCTCGGCGCGCACATGTCCATTGCCGGCGGTATCCACCTCGCCATCGATCGGGGCGTTCAGGCCGGCTGCGGTGTCGTCCAACTGTTCACCCAGGTCTCCAACCAGTGGCGCGGCAAAATGCCGTCCGACGCCGATGCTGCCCTGTTCCGCGAAAAGCTGGCCGCCTCCGGCATGCACGAGGTGGTGAGCCACGACATCTACCTGATCAATCTTGCTGCCGCACCGGGCGAGACCAGGGACAAGAGCCTGGCCGGCTTTGGCGAGGAGATGCGACGCTGTGCTCTCCTGGGAATCAACAAAATTGTCATGCACCCCGGCTCCCATGTGGGGGATGGCGAAGCAACCGGTATCGCCCGCATCGTCGAGGCGTTCGATCACCTGTTGACTACGGTGCCCGAATTCACCGGCAGGGTACTGCTCGAAACCACCGCCGGCCAGGGGACCAACCTCGGGCACACCTTCGAGCAGCTCGGGGAGATCATCCACGGATCAAGCTTCCCCGACCGCTTCGGCATCTGCTTCGACACCTGCCACACCTTTGCCGCCGGCTATGACCTCACCACCCGGGAAAGCTACGACCAAGTCTGGGCCGCATTCGACCGGCTCATCGGTATCGATCGGCTGGCCTGTTTCCACATCAACGACTCGAAGAAAGGGCTGGGCTGCCGCGTCGACCGCCACGAGCATATCGGCCAGGGTGCCATGGGGCTGGAGCCGTTCCGGTTCATCATGAACGACCCGCGCTTCGCATCCATTCCCAAGCTCCTGGAAACTCCCAAGGGGGACAACGACGAGATGGATGCAGTGAACCTCTCACTGCTGCGGGGGCTGATCACACCATAGGAGGACGTTCATGCACGAGCGTATCGAAATCATCCCGGGAGACATCACGAAATGTGCGGTGGATGCCATTGTCAATGCGGCCAATAACTCGCTTTTGGGTGGTGGCGGGGTGGACGGCGCCATCCATAGGGCTGCCGGCCCGGAACTGCTGGCCGAATGCCGGAAGCTGAACGGCTGCGAAACCGGCGATGCCAAGATAACCAATGGGTATCGGCTGCCGGCCGGACATGTCATTCACACCGTCGGCCCGGTCTGGCACGGTGGCAGCCGGGGCGAGCCGGAGCTTCTCAGAAGCTGCTACCAACGGTCCTTTGCCGTGGCCCACGAACACGGCCTCCACTCCATAGCCTTCCCTGCCATCAGCTGCGGAGTTTACGGCTATCCACTGGCCGAGGCCTGCGCCATTGCCATGGAAGAAGCCGAATCTGCACTGGAGCGCTATCAGGAACTGGAGCGGGTGGTATTTGTTCCGTTCGGCGCAGAAGCAGAAGCCGCCTACAGGCGCGCGGCGCGTCATGCACCGGAATGACACACCCTGGCCACTGTCTCAAAACGACACCTGATTAGTACCAATCTTCCGCAACACACTCTCCCCCTCCCTTGACGGGAGGGGGGCGGGGGGGTGGGTGAAGCTGCAACCAGCGGACTTCGTGGCAACTTCCCCCCCACCATCACCCTCCCCCGCCAGGGGGGAGGGGATTTTTTTCAAGCGGGCGGAAGATTAGTGCTAATCAGGAAACGACAAAAGGCCGGTCATCTGACCGGCCTTTTGTCTCGTCACCATGGGTAACGACAGACAATGACCCAGCAGGCTCATTTTGACTTGCGGCCGAGTACAGAAACATAGAGCATGAACAGAACTCCGATCCCGCCAAAGAACGCGCAGGCCATCACCAATCCGAACTTGACCGACTCCATACCGTGTACCTCCGTCAAAGTGATTGTATTAAATCCGACTATATCAATAACTACTAATCCGTCAATCTTAATATGCCGTTTATATTTAAAATATTTTCACAATACTGTTTTATCTAATCACATTCTCCTGCTGGGCACAGCCGTATATTTACCAGCAACGGCAGATAACAGTATTTCGGAGGCATCATGAAAGCAGTGATTCAGCGTGTCAGCGAGGCACGGGTGAAAGTGGACGGTGTCACGGTCGGAGCGATAAATCGGGGGATACTGGTGCTGCTCGGTGTTGAACGGGGGGATGGAGAGCGAGACGCCGATTGGCTGGCACGAAAGATCGTAGAACTGCGGATCTTCGAGGACCAGACTGGCAAGATGAATCTGTCGGTGCAGGAGATCGGCGGGGGACTCCTGGCAGTATCCCAGTTCACCCTGGCTGGGAACTGCGCCAAAGGGCGGCGACCATCCTTCGACACCGCAGCCCCTCCTGACGAAGGGAAACGGTTGTACGACTACTTTGTGGACAGGGTCGGGGAAACCGGAACAACTGTGGCAACGGGGATTTTCCAGGCCAACATGCAGGTATCGCTGGTGAACGACGGACCAGTGACGTTTATTCTGGAGAGTCGTTAGCGGATCGAAGATCGAAAAGACTGATCAGCCCTCAACTTTGGCGCAAATTTTTTCCTATTTCCTCACATATAGACCATCACACAGAAGGAAATCGTCCCCTCGGTGTTCTTGAACGGAATGGTCACCCCCTTGCACTGGACATTAACACTGGGCGTCTCGGGCTCCGGAGGGGGTGGTTCGGCAAGGGGACGCAGCTTCCCGGAAACCACCAACGGCAACCCCAGGGCAACACTGCCGTATTGCTCGTGGTACTTGGTCTTGAAGGCGCCGGCGATATTGTTCGCCAGTTCGCCGAAGGCATCGCGGATATCGTCCCCGCTCGGATCGTCGCACATGAGCATCTCTTGCGCCACGTGCTGGGCCGTATCGTTGTCCGATGCGCAGAGGATGTAGCCCACCCGGTCTCCGGCCACGCCGACGATGCTGATGACGTCCGATTCCACCGGCTCCAGCTTTTTCTCCACCTTTCCCGCCAACAGGTCGATGTTCAGGTAGCTCTTGAACGTATCCTGGGTGGCGGACATGATGGTGAACATGATCTCTTCAAAACTGATACTGCTCACGCTCTCCCTCCTTTTACCATGGTGCCGGTCGGTTGCTTGTGATACTTTATCATCCGTCTGTTCAATGTCCATCGGCCGTTTGGCGGCCAACTTAAACGAATGCTTATAAAGAAACTCCTCGACGAACTCTATGCAGCCCGCTCTCCTGCTCACCTGGCCAACGACCCGCTCGCCTTCTGCCACCGTTACCCCGACCCGGCCGATCGGGAGGTGGTCGGGTTGATTGCCGCTGTGTTCGCCTACGGCCAGGTAAAGATCATCCGCAGCAATCTGGAAAAGATCTTCGCGCCCCTGGGGAGTGCGCCACGCCGTTTTCTGGAACAGCTTGAGCCGCGGAAGGCTCTCAGGATCTACAACGGTTTCAAGCACCGTTTCAACGACGGTCGCGATCTCTGCGCCCTGCTTCTGGCCATCAGGACCATCCTGGAAACGGCCGGCTCCATCGAGGCGTTTTACCTGGCGGGACACGATCCGTCGGCCCCTGATGTGACCGAATCCATGGCCTCCTTTACGGCCCGGGTCCTGGCGCTCAACTATGCCCCCGTCTTCGGTGCACCGGCCATTCCCGGCGATTCCTATTTCCCGTTCCTTTTCCCCTCGCCGGCAGCGGGAAGTGCCTGCAAGCGGCTCTGCCTCTACCTGCGCTGGATGGCACGCACGGCTGATGGGATCGATCTCGGCCTCTGGCAGGGAATAGCCCCGGCGCAACTGATCGTGCCGGTGGATGCCCATATCCAGCGAATCGGCCGCTTTCTCGGCTTCACAAACCGCAAGCAGGGGGATTGGCGGATGGCCCGAGAGATTACCACAGCTCTGAGGCAATACGATCCGGTCGACCCGGTCAAATACGACTTTTCCCTGTGCCACCTGGGCATCTCCGAAGGGTGCGACGGCAAGGATCTGACCAAATGCCTTACCTGCTCCATTGCCGGGATATGCAAGCAGGGGCTAGGAAATGGGGACTAGGAACCGGGAAAAACCTGATTTCCATACAACTACCAGGATGTTGAAAACAAGGTTGCTCAAAAATAGTCATATCGTTGCACCCGCAGCACGCTCCGCGGAGGCGTAGCAGCGCTACGCCGCACAAGGAAGCTTGCGAGGACGGCGGCGAGATGGCTGTTTTTCAGCAACCGGCTACCAAGGAGGAACACCATGCAAACATTCGGCTTCATCGGCCTTGGCATCATGGGAAGCGCCATGGCGAAGAATCTGCTGCGGGGAGGCTTTCCGGTGACCATCTGGAACCGGTCCGCCGACAAGTGCGCCGAACTCGTCGCCATGGGGGCGCAGCAGGTGCCAACCCCGGCCCGCGTGGCGGCGCAGTGCAGCATCACCTTTGCCATGCTGGCCGACCCGGCCGCTGCCGAAGCGGTCTGTTTCGGCCACGACGGCGTGCTCGACGGCATAGGCGCCGGCCGGGGCTATGTGGACATGTCCACCGTGGACGATGGCACGGCACAGCGGATAGCCACCGGCATCGCAGCCCGGGGGGGCCGCTACCTGGAGGGACCGGTTTCCGGGAGCAGGAAACCGGCCGAAGACGGCAGCCTCATCATCCTCGCCGCCGGCGACCGCTCCCTCTACGACGAAGCTTTGCCCGGCCTGGAGAAAATGGGCAAAAAGATCCTCTATCTGGGAGAGGTGGGAAATGGCGCCCGGATGAAGCTCGTGGTCAACATGATCATGGGGGGAATGATGGCCACCTTGTGTGAAGGACTGGCCCTTGGCGACAAGGCCGGCCTGCAGGCGGGCGATATCCTGGGGGTGCTTGCCGCCGGCGCCTTGGCCAACCCCATGTTTCAGCTCAAGGGAAGCGCCATCGGCCAGGGGAATTTCGCCCCAGCCTTTCCGCTCAAACATATGCAAAAGGACCTGCGCCTGGCCGTAGCCCTTGGCGACCGTCTGGACCAGCCGCTTGCCAGCGCTGCCACGGCCAATGAGGCCTTCAAACGGGCAAAGGCGGCAGGACTTGGCGACGAGGATTTCTGCGCCCTCATCAAGACGATCACGACCTGACAACGGCGGGTGCATGGTACTCCTCCAGCATCCCACTGTTTTCAAAGAAAAATTTAACTTGCTTTTTCTCCCTTGCACCGCCATAGTTGCAAGGTTTTGACGGGCTCCTGCCCGTCTTTTTCTTTGTTGAACAGAAAAGGGGTACTCCATGCAGGAACTGATTCGCAACATAGCCATTATCGCCCACGTCGACCACGGCAAGACCACGCTCGTGGACGCCATGCTGAAGCACGCCGGGGTCTTCCGGGAAAACGAGGCCATTACCGAACGGGTGATGGACTCAAACGATCTGGAAAAGGAGCGTGGCATCACGATCCTCTCCAAGAACCTGTCGGTCCACCACGGTCGCTACAAGATCAACATCGTCGATACCCCGGGCCACGCCGACTTCGGCGGCGAGGTGGAGCGGGTTCTCACCATGGTCGACTCGGTGCTCCTGCTGGTGGACGCCCTGGACGGCCCCATGCCCCAGACCCGTTTCGTGCTCAAGAAGTCCCTCGACTTGGGGCTGAAGCCGATCGTGGTCATCAACAAGATCGACCGTCCCGGCGCCAGGCCGAGCGAAGTGGTGGACATGGTCTTCGACCTGTTCTGCGAACTGAACGCAACGGATACCCAACTGGACTTCCCCATTGTTTATACCAGCGCCAAAATGGGGTACGCCAAGCTGGACATGGGCTCGGAGTCCACCAGCATGGAGCCGCTCTTTGCCGTGGTGGAAAGCAACGTTCACCCCCCCAAGGGTGATGCCAATGCGCCGTTCCAGCTGCTGGTGACCAACATAGACTACAACGACTACATCGGCCGTATCGCCACCGGCAAGATATACAACGGCAAGGTAAAGACCGGCGAGACGCTGTCGGTTATCAAGCGGGATGGCACCAGCACGAAAGGCCGGATCAGCAAGCTGCTCGGCTACGAGGGGCTGAAGCAGGTGGAGATCGCCGAGGCAGTGACCGGCGACATCGTCACCATTGCCGGCTTCGACGAAGTGGGCATCGGTGAGACCTTGGCCAGTGCGGAAAACCCGATTGCCCTCCCCTACGTAGCCATCGACGAGCCGACCATCAGCATGAACTTTATCGTCAATAGCTCCCCCTTTGCCGGTCGTGAAGGGAAAATGGTCACCTCCCGCAACATCCGCGAGCGGCTGGACAAGGAGTTGCGCACCAACGTCTCGCTACGGGTGGAAGACACCGACAACGCCGATACCTTCAAGGTCTCGGGCCGGGGTGAACTGCACCTGTCAATTCTCATCGAAAACATGCGCCGCGAAGGTTTCGAGATGGCCGTCTCCAAGCCGGAGGTAATTCTCCGCGACATGAACGGCCAGAAGCTGGAACCGATGGAATATCTGGTAGTGGATGTGCCGAGCGAGTTCCAGGGGGCGATTATAGAAAAAATGGGACCGCGCAAGGGGGAGATGACCTCCATGCAGCCGATGGGTGAATTCATCCGCCTTGAATTCATCATCCCGGCCCGCGGTCTCATCGGCCTGAGGAGCGAAGTCCTTACCGATACCCGCGGCACAGCGGTCATGACCCACACCTTCCACGACTATGCCCCCTACAAGGGGGAGATTCCCGGCCGCAAGAACGGCGTCCTCATCGCCATGGAGCTCGGCGAAACCACCGGTTACTCACTGGACGGCCTCCAACCCCGCGGCATCCTCTTCCTCGGCCCCGGCATCGAGGTCTACGGCGGCATGATCATTGGCCAGCACGCCAAGGACAACGACCTGGACGTGAACCCCTGCAAAGGGAAGAAACTCACCAACGTCCGGGCCTCCGGTACCGACGACGCCCTCAAACTGGCGCCACCCCGCATCCTCACCCTGGAGCAGGCGCTGGAATTCATCGACGACGACGAACTGGTAGAGGTGACCCCCAAGTCGATCCGTCTTCGCAAGAAGGAGCTGGAGCCGACCAAAAGGAAGAGGAAAGGCTAGGAACGCTGTTGACTTTCCCTCTCTTTTTCACTACGTTCAGCAAGAATTCCATCCCACGACGGGGGTCCCATGCGCCATAGCCTGCTGCGGAGTAGTGCCCTATCCTTCATCCTGTTCACCCTCTGTGCCTGCGCTAGCACCGGACCGGTTCAGCGGTCGGCCCAGGAGCACTTTCAGGAGGGCGAAGATCTCTATGCCTCCAAACACTACGAGGATGCCGTTGCAGAATGGAAGCGGGTCAAGGAGACCTATGCCTCGCCCGAGCTGACCACCCTGGCGGAACTGAAGATCGCCGACGCCCAGTTTGCTGCCGGTACCTACATCGAGGCGGCCGCCTCCTACGAAGAGTTCCGCAAGCTCCATCCGACCCATGAGAAGAGCGCCTATGCCCTGTCTCAACTGGGACTCTGCCAGTACAATCAGATTGCCGGTATCGACACGGACCAGACGCCGGTAACGAATGCCATATCCTACTTCGAGGAGTTTCTCCGCAAGTATCCCAAATCGGAATACGTGCAGGACGCTGCGGAAAAGCTGGAGATTGTACGACAGAAGCAGGTCCAGTACGAAACCTACGTCGGAAGCTTCTACTATCGCAGCGGCAAGTACCCGGCTGCCATCAAGCGCCTTACCGAAGCCCTCCAGCGTTTTCCCCAGGCCCTCCACGACGAAACCATCTACTACCTGGGTGCCGCCTATCTCCGCAATGGCGACCGGGACAAGGCCCGTGACAGTTTCAACCGCCTGGCCAAGGACTACCCCACCAGCAGGTTCGTGAACGAGGCCAGAAAGACGATGGACAAGTATTACTGATGCACCGGCTGATCGCCGTGGCGCTCTTTATCCTCGCCGCCTGCAACGACGGCAGTGCCGACCGTAAGGCGGTATCCCTTGTGGCGACCGGCCGCTACCAGGCCCTCACTACCGGAAACGTCGGTCTCTACCTCACACTTATCTCCCGAACCTACCACGACAAAGGAAAAGACTATAACGGGAAGGCCAGGGAGCTGGCAGATACCCTCGTCAACAGCGATGGGTTCGCCTACCGGGGAACGATCGAAGAGATCGACGTCACCGGCGACCACGCCGTCGTCAGGGGAGCCTACACCATGCGGGTCAGGATCAAGGGGCAATCGTTGGCACTTCAGGGCAAAGAGACGATCCGATTACAGCGGGAGGCAGGCGGCTGGCGTATTACGGGAGGATTATAGCGTGTCAGCCTTTGCGACGACAGACATGACGGGACTTGTTCTGATACATGTACGTGTCAGCCAGCTTCAGGGCATCGAGAAGCGTTCCCGGCTGCACGGCGATTGCCATCCCCAGAGAGAGACTCAAAAGCGCCCCATTACCGTTCGCCACCTGCTCGGAAAGACTGAAGCGGACACGCTCCAACGCTTTTGATACAGCCGCTTCGTCCGCACCGGGAAGCAGGACCACGAATTCGTCCCCGCCGATCCTGGCAACCATGTCTTCACCCCTGAAGACCGAAACGAGCACCCGTCCCGCCTTCTGCAGGATCTTATCCCCGGCAGCGTGTCCCAGCGTATCGTTGACCTGCTTCAACCCGTCCACATCTATCATCACCACACCGACGGGAAAGAGGCGGCTACGCTCCAACCGTTCCAGTTCTTCCTCGAAGTAAAGCCTGTTGTACAAGCCGGTCAGCGGGTCATGGGTGCTGAGATAGCGGAGCTTCTCTTCGGCCTGCTTCCGTTCGCTGATATCCCGGATCACCCAGATGGTTTCGGCACCGTTGAACACGGTCAGGGAAACTTCCTGCGGAAAGGTGCTCCCGTCCTGGCAGGTGCCATAGGCCTCACCACGCCATTGGCCATCCCTGCGCAAAGCCGGGATGGCTTCTTCCTCAAGCCTTTGCCGCTCCTCGTCCCCATAGAAGATATGCCAGCTTTTTCCTAGCAGCTCTTTGTCTGAAGAATACCCGTACAGGGCCATCTGGGCATGGTTGAGAAAGAGAATCCGTCCCCCCTCGCCGGTGATCACCATGCCGTCAATGGAACTCTCCATGGCGGCAAGCTGCTTGCGGATCACGATCTCCGCCTCCTTGCGGGCCGTAATATCCTCGCAGGTGGAGATGGCAGCTATCGGCGTCCCGGCCTCGTCATTGAGCAGCGTGGAAATGATATAGGCGGGAAAGAGACTGCCGTCCTTGCGTTGGTTGACGCTCTCACGGTGGTAACTGGCATCGCCGGACGGGCCAGGATGCGGCGTGTAGGGTCGCCAGGTTCGTTCAGGGGCCATGGCCCGAACATTGAGACCGATGAGCTCTTCAACGGTATAGCCATGCATGGCCGCTTCGGCAGGATTGGTAAATATGATCCTGCGCTCCATGTCGCAAATCGTCACCCCGATGGGCAGGGTTTCGATGGCCTTTTTCAGGAGGGTCAGCTCCTTTTCCGACTGCCGCCGCTGACGGCGAATGTCGGCCTCGGCAAGTTCCCGCCGGATAACCGGACCGAGACGGGCCAACTGTCTCTTGAGAAGATAGTCACCTGCACCCGCACGCATCGCCTCGACAGCAGTCTCCTCTCCCATCTTCCCGGAAATCATGATAAACGGGATATCCAGCCCTTTTTGCAGAATCATCTTGAGGGCCTCAAGCCCACTAAACTGGGGCATGACGTAATCGGAGAGGGCCACATCCCACGACTGGCCATCCAAGGCGGCTTCCAGTTCGGTACTGGTCTCAACCCGCTCCCACACCACTGCAAATCCGGCCTTTTTCAGTTCCCAGACCAGAATTTCCGCATCGTCGCGGGAGTCTTCGATTATCAGGACACGGAGCACAGCTTCCACTTTCCATCCAGTTCATGTTGGCACATAGGCAAGACCGGCACGTGATTAGGTGTATCAAATAATCCCTCAAAAGCAACGATAAATGCAAGAGATAAAGACAAGTGCCCGGGTTGTTACCATCCCGGGCACTTGTATGCTGGCAGTTATGATCGGATATTACTTTGTCTTCGGCTCCATGGCGTCTTCCAGCACCTTCACCCCATCCTTGGCTGCCTTGATGGAACCGGTGAGGGTGTCGCGGGCCAAGTCCGGGTTATGGAAACCGTCGGAGTTCTCGGCGGTCCAGAATTCCCAGAGGACATGGGCCTCTTCATGCTTTCCGCGGGCCTTGGCCAAGGTCTCTTCCGGCACCCCGGCCCGCTTGGCCACGACATAGGTATCGATTAGCTTGCCGATCCAGTATTCGGCCTTGCGCATCTTCCCTTTTGTGTAGTTCTGAATGGTCTCGATCTGGTACAGCTTCTGCTCGACCGTGTATTTCGGATGGCAGCCGAGGCACGCCTCCTTGATGTGGTTCTTCGGCCGGATCACACCATGGGTGGAGAACTGCTTGCCATTTTTGCCTTTCATCTTCGGCATGTGGCACTGGTGACACTGAACCCCGGCCTTGTCGTGGACGCTGCCGGCGAAGGTCTCGGCCTCGGGATGCTGTAGCTTGATCAGACGGGCACCGGTAACGGCATGCTTGAAGTCGAAGAAGTCGAGCTTCTTGTAGTGGGCCAGGAGATCCCTGGCGTTTTTGAGCGGCATGTGGTTGGTCCGCTGGTCGTCGTATCCCACCTTCTTGCCGTCCGACCACTGGCTACCCGTTCCACAGGCATACTCCACATGGCACTGGGCGCACATCATGCGGGAATCGGTCTTGCTCATGACGCCAATCTTACGGAAGCCCCGGAAATCAACCTCCTTCAGGTCGGTCTTGCCTCCTTTTGAAAAAATATTGCCGGACGGGTCGTTGCCGATGGCCTGAATGAGGGCGTCACGCACCACCCGTGGCTGGGTGCCATGGGGATCGTGGCAGTGAATACAGCCGACCGGGTTGTTGGTGTCCCTGGCCACGTCGTTAACGTTGGATGTGCGGTCCCACTTGGCCTTCGGGTCCTTGTCCCCCATGAATTTCCACTTCAGGATGTGGTCGGAGGTCTTGCACTGGATACAGGTCGGGTTGCCGGCCATGGCCGTTTCAGGGAGATTGGTCTTCTCACCCTTGTCCACCAGCACATCCCAGGTCTTGCCCGGCTTGTCATACCCCTTCCACCCCTCTTTATACTGGTAACGACCACCCTGGAAACGGTCGACGATGAACTGGTCGGTAACCATGAAGGCGTGACCTCGGGGCTCGTTATGCTCGATAGTGAATCCGTAGGGCGCCAGCAGTTTGTCCTGTTGGGGCGAGCGGCCGGTGGGCGTCCCCTTCTCCTTGCGGGCCGCCGCTTCGTGGTTCGTCTTGTAGAAACTGTCGTACTGGTCTTTGTGGCACTTGCCGCAGAGTGCCTGGTCGATCATGGTGACGGGCTTGACCTCTCCCTGGCTTTCCACATGTTTTCCCAGGTTGTCATGACAGACACTGCAACCCAGCCTGGCATGTTTCGAACCTTCCTTAAGCGCCTTGATCTCGTCGTGGCACGTGTAGCAGGTATCCCTGCCCGGTTCCTGTGCCGTGGCAACAGGCTTCCCCTTGGCCGCAACAGACAGGTGAGGAATTGTCATTGCAGTGGCCAGCGCTGCTGTCCCGCATACCAGAACAAAAACCTTCTTTGCGTTCATGCTCATCTCCTTTCCGATTTTATGGACACTGACACTATAGGCATGGTTGCACCGTTAAAAGCTATCAACTTTTACTGAAATGGCAACCCATCCCAAGCACTTTACTGACCGCCGGGAAAAGTACCAATCTTTCATTGAAGTGCCTTTACGTAAAGCAAAAACAACCCGACGCTTCCGGCCATTTACCTGAGTTCAATTTTGTGTATAATGGCCGCATCGTTTGCGCATATCCTCTCGGAGAAAACTCATGAGTGATGACAAGAAGGACCCCTGGCTCAATTATCTCGCCCTGTCAACGGTAGTCCTGGCGGTCTGCGCTACACTTGCCACCTTCAAGGCCGGCGGGTACTCGACCCGTTCCGTCATGAGCCAGACCCAGGCATCCGACCAGTGGGCCTATTTCCAGGCAAAGAGCATCAAGGGATACCTTTATGAAATGAGCAGGGAAAAACTGGAACTGGAACTGAAATCCATGTGGGGCAAGGGACAACGGGGCAGATCCGCAGAGTATGAAAAGATGATAGCCGAGTATGGCAACAAGATAGCAAAGTATGACGTGGAAAAAAATCAGATACAAAAAGAGGCAAAACGGTTCGAAAGGGTCAGGGATGACGCGCAGCGCCATGGGCAGGCCTTCGGCATCGCCGTCATCTTCCTGCAGATTGCAATCCTTCTCTCCTCGATAGCTGCCCTGCTCAAACAGAAATTGGTCTGGCTCCTCGGGCTTGGCGTCGGCATTGTGGGGATCGTTTCATTCACCAACGGATTTTTGCTGTTCATGTAGCTGATACCAAAGTGGAGCAATAATGCCGGGCAATCTTCGGGAATTGCGCATCAATGGAATTTACACTCAACGGGACGGCCGCTACATGCAGCGGATCAAGCTGGCTGCCGGCCGGATCACGGCCCGGCAGGCCGTAACGGTGGCGGACATCGCCGATGCCTTTGCCGGCGGCAGGGTGCACCTGACGACCCGCGGCAGCATGGAACTCCACGACCTTACTGACGCTGCCCTGGCAGATGTCGGCACGCGCCTGGCAGAGGCCGGCCTGGCTACCCGGGGTTCCTGCGGCGGCGCGGTCAGGGGAATATCCTGCAGTTCAACCGGCACACGGAATATCCCGACGGTACAGGCCTTCTGTCAAATGCTTCACGACCACTTCACCGGCAACCCGGAGTTCGAGGATCTCCCTAAAAAATTCAAGATCAGTGTGGATGCGGGCTATTTCGGTGCCCGTCATCTGATCCAGGACGCCGGTCTGGTCCTGACAAGGACAGATGGCCCGATCTCCTATTACGATCTTTGGGCCGGCGGAGGCCTGGGTCGTGAGCCCAGGCCCGGATTCCTGCTGTTCAGCGGGATTCCGGAGAATTCGGTCATTCCGATCATCGAAGAGATCATCCGCACCTACCGTGCACACACACCTGCCGGCAAGCGGCTCAAGCACCTTATC
>JAJZTK010000007.1 GCA_021849045.1 Deltaproteobacteria bacterium
AATGCCCGGAGCGTGGTGGTCCGCGACCAGTCGGTGCAGTCCGACGAGGCGGTGCGGGTGAAGGCGGACAAGGGTAACCCGAACCATGTCGGCGCGCCCATGCCGGGCAAGGTGCTGAAGGTCAACGTCAAGGCCGGCGATGAGGTCAAGGCCGGCGATGTGCTGCTGGTCACCGAGGCGATGAAGATGGAGACCAACATCAAGGCCAAGGTCGAGGGCAAGGTTGCTGAAGTGAAGTTCAGGGAAGGTGACAAGGTGGAGAAAGAGGACCTGGTGATCGTGATGGCGTAGCCGAAGCGTCAGGAATAGCAACGAAAAAGGGAGCCGTCCGGCTCCCTTTTTCGTTGTCCCTTCGAGTTGCTCCTGCTCAATTTCTTGTAAATAGCGCGCTGGTGCTGGAATAGACCGGTGATACCGGCGACACCGTGCCATCGAGAATAGCCAGCGTGCCTGAGAGCTGATTCTGATTGCCGGTAACAGGCGACAGGCTGCCTGCTACCATGCTGTCACCGACTGGGCTCTGGGCCTGGAATTTATAGCCGCCGGTTCCGAAAGGCAGGATGTAATTCAAACCGGAACTATCCGCGATCGTCACCAAACCTCCCGGCAGGACGGAGCATTGAATGGTGCCGAGATAATGGGTGTTGTCGAGCGCCGGGCCGGTAATGGTCATGGTCACGGCTGGAACTATGCCGGCATCGGACTTCCAGACCTGTGGAAACATTCCGCCGGTAACCGTGACCGTTGCCGTGGCGTAGTTTCCGGGATCTGCAGCACTCGTCGCCGTAACGTGGTAGGTTCCCGCGGTCTGCGGCGCCGTGTAGACCCCACCCTGCGTGATGCTGCCGCCATTGGACTCGACGACGCTCCAGATCACACCTCGGTCGGTTGCGCCAATAACGGTGGCGGAAAAGTTGCTGGTTCCTCCGCCTGCCATGCTTACCGTAGAGGGGGTGATCGTGACGCCAGAGGTCGTGGTGGTGGTCGTGGTCGTAGAGGTGTGATCGCCCAGGGCATTGTCGACGTTCCAGCCACATCCTGTGATGACCATTAACAGGGTTGCCAGGCAACAGCAGAGGAACAAGCTGCGATCATGCATTATTGAGACCTTTCCGCAATGTTCGAGTACTAGCCTCATCACTATAACAGCCGGGCAACTATTGAGTAAAGCGGTGAGTTTTACTGCTCCAGGAATGCCGAGATCTCCCTCCACGTCTCAACCGGCTGCTCTTCGTGTGGGTTGTGGCCGCAATCGTCGATGACCGCCAGGCAGGCGTAGGGGATCTCCCGTGCCAGCCGCTCCCCCATGGCCAGCGGAGTGATCCGGTCGTTCCTTCCCCAGACGATGAGCGTTGGAACCCCGATATTACCGTAGGAGCCCACCAGCCGGTCGTAGTCGGGGGGAATAATCCGTCGGACCGACTCCCCGAAGGCGTGGCAGATGCCACGACTACTGAACCCCCTGGCGTATCGTTCGATCCGGTCCGGAGTGATGTCGGTCCGGTTGTGAAAACAGACGCGCAGGACATGCTTGACGATGGTCCGAACCGGGATAAGGGTCAAGAGGAGTGTGCCGGCCAGGGGGTGGGCGAGTAGCCGCATGAACCGGGGAAATCTGTGCCGGTAGGCGGCGGCGTCGATGAGCACGAGCCGGCCGATCCGTTCTCTGTCCCGGTCCCGGGAGCTGATGGCGGTGATAAGGGCGACTCCCCCTCCCAGGGAGTGGCCGACCAGCGCCACATGCCTCAACCCCAGGGTTTCGAGGAAGCCGGCGACCAGCGCTGCCTGGTCAACGGGGGAGTAGCGGGTGTCGTTCGGTTTGGCTGAAAAGCCGAACCCCTTCAGGTCAAGGAGGTAGAGTGTATGGCGGTCCGGGGGGATGAGCCGTCGCAGGTCGTGCCAGGTGGCAATGGATGCGGCATAACCGTGGAGGAGGACGACCGGTACCGGACCGGACCCTTCGACCTGGTACGCCAGGTTAATCCCATAGATTGAAATGGTGCGATACGCTGGAGGGAGATGGCTGCCCATAGTGGCGGCGAGGCCCTAACGGTCGTCCGAGTTGAGCTTGTGGCATTCGCGGCAGTGAACGGACGGACCCTTGCCGACCTTCTTATGGCAGCCGAGGCAGAGTTTGTGGCCGCTCTGCTTATTGATGCCGAACGGTCTCGGCGCCCCTTCGTGGCAATCCTTGCACGGGAAGAGCCCCATGTGCAGGGAGTGGTCGAAGTCGATATCGCCGTTATAGGCCTTGAGGATCTTGCCCCTGGCCAGCGGGGCAGTGGCCAGCAGCGTAACGAGTATGATTGTCAGCGTTTTCATCCGTTCACCATTCTTTGGTAGCTTGGTACGGCAAGAAATTACCACAAAGGGACAGCACCACAAAGGCAAAAAAGGGCGATCTGCCGGGAGATATCTTCGGGATCAGAAGCCCAGCTCGCGCCTGAACTCTGCCAGGCACTCTCTGATCGCGCTGCTGCTTTCCAGGGTGAGCACCTTCCGGGCGATCTCTTCGGCCCTGAGGATGTCGACGTTCTGCAGGGCCTGCTTGATGACCGGAATGGCGGGCGACGACATGCTGAATTCCCTGATCCCCATCCCCAGGAGGATGACGGCGTTGAGGGGATCGGCGGCCATCTCGCCGCAGATGGAGACCTTTTTCCCGGCTGTCATCGCGGCATCGACAACGGTCTTGATGGCGTGCAGGATTGCCGGATGATGGGGGTCGTAATAGCGGCGGACCTTGGGATTGTTCCGGTCGGCGGCCAGGGTGTACTGGATCAGGTCGTTGGTGCCGATGCTGAAGAAGTCCACCTCCCTGGCCAGAATGGCGGCGGTCTGGACGGCGGCCGGCAGTTCCACCATGATTCCCAGCGGCATGTCCGGGTCAAACGGCTTGCCGTGGTGGGTGAGCTCTTCTTTCACCTCCGCTATGATCCGCCGGATCTCCCTGATTTCGTCCACGCAGGAGATCATCGGGAACATGAGACTCGCCCGGCCGTGGATGGAGGCCATCAGCACCGCGGCCAACTGCTCCTTGAAGATGTCGTGCCGTTCCAGAGAAACCCTGATGGAGCGCCACCCCATGAAGGGGTTGTCCTCCTTGGGGTACTGGAAGTAGGGGAGCCCCTTGTCTCCGCCGATATCGAGGGTACGGATCGTCACCGGCTGGCCGGGGAATCCCTCCAGCATCTTCCGGTAAATATGGTACTGCTCGACCCGGTCCGGAAACGACTTGCGGGTCATATAGGGGAATTCGGTCCGGTAGAGCCCCACCCCTTCGGCGCCGTTGGCCAGGGCCACCCGGATGTCGGAGAGGAGCCCGATGTTGGCGCGGAGAAAGGCCCGACAGCCGTCACGGGTGACCGCCGGCAGGTCCTTCAGCTCCTCCAGTTCTTTCCGCTTCTGGCCGTAGTCGTGCTGCAGCCTCTCGTATTCACCCTTCACCCGGTCATCGGGATTGATGTATACATGGCCGGAACTGCCGTCGATGATCACCTCGTCCCGCAGCCCGATGTGTGCCAGGAGCCGGTCGATCCCCAATACCGCCGGTATGCCGAGGGATTTGGCCATGATCGCGGCGTGGGAGCTGACATCCCCCTTTTCGGTGACAATGCCGGCGATCTTTTCCGGGTCGAAGGTCGCCAGGTCGGACGGAAGGATCTCCTCTGCCACCAGTATCCGCTTCTCCCTGAGCCGCTTGGGGGTCTTGTCATTCCCCTCCAGGGAGTCGATGATCCGGCGGCCAATGTCCTCCATGTCCGCTGAGCGGCTCCGCAGGTAGGGGTCCTCCATCCGAGAGAAGGCCGACACGTAGAAGTCGACCACATCCTGCACGGCGCGGGCAGCACCGAAATCGCTGTCGATCAGCTCCTGGATCTTGGCGATGAAGCCACGATCCTCCAGGATCATCAGGTGGGTGTGGAAGATGGCCGCATCCTCCTTGGAGATCAGCTGGGCCACCCGTTTTTCCATGTACAGGGTCTGGATCTTGGCCTTTTCCAGGGCCATCTGGAACCGCTTGTGCTCCTCGGGCCGTGGGAGGATCTTCTCCAAAAGGGTAGCACTGCGTGCCCCCCGACGGCTCAGCACATAAAGCCTCCCCATGCAGAAGCCGGGAGAAACCGCCGCGCCGATCAGGACGAGCGGCTGTTTCCCTTTCTTCCCGGTGGGCACGGCCCGGGACTTGGCCACACTGTCCTGCTCCATGGCCTGGATCTTTTTCAGCTCCAGTTCGAAAAAGGCCCGTTCCTCCTCCTTCTTGCGAATGGAGTCGAGCAGCTTGGCATTGATGACGATGCTGCTGATCTGGTAGGCGATGGTGGTGAGGGTGCTGATCTCTGCCGGGGTGAAGATCCGCGACTCACGGGTCTGCACGACGATTACCCCGACCGGGGTTTTCCGTTCGAAGAGCGGGATGCCGAGGAAGGAGTGGTATTTTTCCTCCCTGGTTTCCTTGAAGTACTTGTAGCGAGGGTGGGCCGGCGCATCGTCGGTGTTTACCACCCCGCGTTGTTCCACGACCAGACCGGTGAGCCCCTCCGAGGTCTTCATGGTGATCCGGCCGACCGACGCGCGGGAAAGACCCTTGGTGGCCTGGAGCTTGAGGGTTTCTCCGTCGTCCTCCAGGAGATAGATGGAGCAGACGTCGGACGCCATCCGTTTCGATACCAGCGAGACGATGTTGTCCAGGGTCTCCTGGAGGTCATGGGAGTGGAGGATCAGGGTGTTGATGTCCTCCAGGGTCCGCAGACCGCTGATTTCCTGCCGGTCTTCGCCGGCTGTCGGTAGAGAAGGTGTCATGGCGATAAAATAGTACACGGCGTACCAGATGAACGCAAACCAATATTTTTTAAGCTGTTGCAGCCGTAAGCTGGAAAGCTGGTTACCTTCGTGGTATAGTGCCGGCCAGACTACATTGACTGGAGACAAGCCATGACGAGCGGATTCGAGCAGGAACTGGGAGTGGTCATCGCAGCCCTTGAGGCGGGCGAAGGGGAAACGGCAGTGGCTGCGGCCAGGCGCTGCATCGAGTTGGAACCGAAGAACCCGGAGGGTCATTTCTGCCTCGGCGAGGCCCTGGCTACGACAGAGAAGCCGGAAGAGGCCATAAACGCATACGAGACGGGGCTCAAGCTGGAACCTGACGATACGGACGCCCTGGCCGCGCTGGGGGACCTCCACTTCGAACTGGGGCGCCACAAGGAGGCGCTGCAGACCTACCGGAAAATCGTCGACCTCAATCCGAAGGATGCGGATGGCTATGTAAATATCGGCCTGGTGTACAATGCCATGGAGCGGGCCGACGAGGCGATCAAGGCCTACAATACGGCACTCGAACTCGATCCCAACAACGTCTTTGCCTACAATGCCCTGGGGGACGCACTCTACGGCCAGGGTGAACGGGACCGGGCGGTGGAGGCCTACAAACGGGGGATCGAGATCGATCCGTCCGATGCCGCGGCCCATTTCAACCTGGGGGAGCTGTACTACGATCTTGGCGAGCACGACAATGCCGAAAAGGAGTGTCGTGAGGCAGTCCGTCTCGATCCCCACTTTACCCTGGCCTACCTCACCCTGGGGAGCCTCTACATGGACCAGGAGCATGTGCGGGAGGCGCTGAAGTCCCTGAAGCTCTATCTTAAGTACGAAACCTCTCCCCAGGCCCAGGAGATGGTTGCCGAGGTGAAGGCGGTAGTGGAGGGGCTCGAAGCCGAACTAAAGGAGTAGTGACCGATATCAGCACGGAACAACGGAAGGGCTGCCGGTAATGGCAGCCTTTTTTTATGGCTACGATAACCGGATAAAACGGTTGAACTTCCACTGTGCTAGCGGTTTCCGGCTGGTTTTAATAATTTTTTGCAACTGCTCAAGTTTCTAATGCTCTTGACGATAAAAATGTAAGTTTTTGAGAAAATGATAATGAAAACATGGGGGTACGTTATGGGCTGGTTCCGCGATCTGAAGATAGGGATGAAGCTTATTATCGGCTATGCACTGATGGTGCTCATCGCGGTGGGAATCGGGGTCGTCGGATTGAGAAGCATTAGTGACTTTGCCCGGCAGCAGAAAGACGCCTATGAGTTCAATACCGTGCCCATTGGTATTTTGGGGGTGGCGGGTGGCCACTACCAGCAGATACGGATTGACCTGAGGAATGCCGTTATCGCCAAAGAAAACAGTGACGTGGAAAAATTCGCTGCCAACGTCCGCAATGAGCATAAGGTGGTGGCGGACAAGCTGGCGGAGATGGACAAGATGGTCCGCCTGCCGGATCAAAGGAAGATTTACGATCAGGTGGTTGAGGAGTTCAACAGGTATGGCAACTGGGAGGAGAAGATTCTCGGCCTGGCCCGGGAGAACAACAAGCAGGAGGCCTTTGACGTCCTGCAGAGCGATGCCTACAAAAACTCCACCAAGGTGATCAGTGATGGGCTGGCAAAAGTTCAGGAGATGAAAACAACCAATGCGAAGGGAAAAGCCCTGAAGAGCGACGCAACAGCTAACTCCGCCGAGAGGATCATGGTTGTCCTGCTGTTGGCCAGCATGGCCTGTGCTGCCGCTCTGGCCATCTTCCTCGCCGGCATCATCTCCCGACCGTTGCGGGAAGCGGTGGCCATTTCCAACCGGATGGCGGACGGGGACCTGACGGTCGTTGTCGGCAGGCGAAACAAGGACGAGGCAGGCCAGCTTCTGACGGCGATGGAGAACATGGCGGAGAAACTCAATGTGCTGATATCCAAGGTGACGCAGAACAGCAGGCGGGTGGCGGACGCCGCGGTGCGTCTCCAATCGAGCTCTGAGCAGATTGCCGTCGGCGCCCAGGATGCCGCCTCACGGATCAACAACATTGCCGTGGCAGGCGAGGAAATGACGGCCACGTCCTGCGAAATAGCCCAGAATTGCACCATTGCTGCCCAGGGGGCAGGCAACGCCAATGATTCGGCGGCAACCGGCGCATCGGTGGTCCAGGAAACCGTCATGGTCATGAACAGCATATCGGAGCAGGTCAAGGAATCCGCCCGGACCGTCGGCAGCCTTGGAGAGCGGAGCGATCAGATCGGCGAGATTGTCGGTACTATTGAGGATATCGCCGATCAGACCAATCTTCTTGCCTTGAATGCGGCCATCGAGGCGGCCCGGGCCGGGGAGCAGGGGAGAGGTTTTGCCGTTGTGGCCGACGAGGTGCGTGCCTTGGCCGAGCGTACCACCAAGGCCACCAAGGAGATCGGCCAGATGATCAAGTCGATCCAACAGGAAACCAGGGTGGCGGTAAGCACCATGGAAGAGGGGGTGCATGAGGTTGAAAACGGGCGGGACAAGGCGACCAGGTCCGGTAGCGCCCTGACGGAGATACTCGAACAGATCAACAACGTCACCATTCAGGTGAACCAGATTGCCACGGCCGCCGAACAGCAAACATCCACCACCAGCGAGATAAGCGGCAGCCTGCAGCAGATTACCGAGGTCGTGAATGGAAATGCCGGCCGTGCCCGGGAATCATCAGATGCGGCATCAGAGTTGGCAGGACTTGCCGAAGAACTGCAGCAACTGGCGGGACATTTCCGTTTGGTTGGGTGAGGTAGGGAACGCTTTAAAAACATATGGGATTTTGTAATTGGCACGTATGAAATGGTTTAAGTTCTAATGATTCGTTACCGATAGTCGTTACATCTAGGTTGGTGACCCAGTCCAATGACAAAAGAAGGAGACGGATATATGAGCAATTTGCCAATGGTTGCGGGGAACACGCTAGCCGGCCAGACACTGCACATGGTTGGCTTCACGGTGGGGAGCGAAGAGTTCTGTGTCGACATCCTCAAGGTGCAGGAGATCATCCGGATGGTGCCGATTACTGCCATGCCCAATGCCCCCGACTATGTCGAGGGGGTCATCAACCTGCGGGGCAAGGTCATTCCCATCATCGATTTCCGCAAGCGGTTTCATATCTTCGATACGACCACGGTGGAGGAACAGAACCGGCGGATTGTGGTGGTTTCCATCGGCAGCGCCACCATCGGCCTGGTCGTGGACCAGGTGTCCCAGGTCCTCAAGCTGAATGCCGACCAGATATCTCCCACCCCGGCCGTGGCCAAGGGGTACGAGGCCGATTCGATCATCGGCGTGGGGCGGATTGGCGAAAAACTGCTCATCATTCTCGATCTGGAGAAGGTCTTTTCCGATGCGGAACTGAGCGGGATGGAGAGTGCCGCATAAGGCCGTGAGGAGTGAGGAGTGAGGAGTGAGGAGTGAGGAGTGAGGAGGCGCCGTTGGGCGCCTTTTCTTTTTGGAGCGTTCGGCAGGTGCGATACAATGATATCAAGGAGGATATGCCATGAATCCCCACGAAGATGGCAATGCCTTTATCGCCCGGCTGTTGGCGGTGGACCGGGAGCGGCTGGTGCCGGACGGACGGCCGGATTACAACCGCCTGATATTTTCGGCCAGCCCCTACCTGCTGCAGCATGCGGACAACCCGGTGAACTGGTATCCCTGGGGAGAAGAGGCCTTTGCCCGCGCCAGGAGTGAGGACAAACCGATTTTTCTCTCCATCGGCTATGCCACCTGCCACTGGTGCCATGTCATGGCAAGGGAATCCTTTGCCGACCCGGCTGTGGCCGAGATCCTGAATCGCCACTGCATCGCCATCAAGGTGGATCGTGAGGAGCGGCCGGACGTGGATGACTGCTACATGACTGCGGCCCAGCTCCTCACCGGGAGTGGCGGCTGGCCACTGAACCTCTTCCTGACGCCCGATCGGCGGCCGTTCTTTGCCGCTACCTACATCCCGCCGGTGCCGCGCCACGGCATGATGGCCTTCCCCGAACTCGTGGAAAAGATCGCCGGCCTCTGGGCTCAGGAGCGGAGCCGGTTGGAGCGGAACTGCGCCCAGGTCCTGGACGGGCTCCTGCAGTTTTGCGAACCTTCATTGTTGGAGGACCCGGAGCCGGGACTTACGGACGCAGCCTACCGGCAGCTGGTTGAACTGTACGACCCGGTCTTTGGTGGCTTCGGCAGCGCTCCCAAGTTTCCCATGCCTGCCTACCACGCCTTTCTGCTCTGGTGTGGGAAGCAGCGCGGCAACCGGTCTGCTGCGGACATGGTCCTGGCGAGTCTCAGGGCCATGCGGGCCGGCGGGATCTTCGACCAGTTGGGCGGCGGGATGCACCGCTACAGCGTCGACCGGGAGTGGCTGGTACCCCATTTCGAGAAGATGCTCTATGACCAGGCACTGCTGGCCTGCATCGCCCTGGATGCTCACCGTGCAACCGGCGACCCGCTGTGCCTCGATCTTGCCGGAGAGATTATTGATTATGTGCTGCGGGACCTGGCAGCACCGGAAGGGGGCTTCTGCGCGGCGGAGGATGCGGACAGCGAAGGGGCGGAGGGGATCTTTTACCTCTGGCGCCGCAGTGAGATACTCAATCTGCTTGGCGAGGCGGAGGGGAGCCGTTGCTGCACACTGTTCGGGGTGACCGAGGAGGGGAACTTCGAGGGGCGAAATATTCTTCATCTCCCCGTTTCCCTGGCGGAGTGGGCAGGGCGGGAGGGGATGAGCCTCAAAGAGGCGGAGACCTTGGCGAGCGGCTGGCGTGAGCGTCTGCTGGCTGTCCGTGATAGCAGAATACGGCCGCTTCGGGACGGCAAGGTGGTGACTGCCTGGAACGGGCTCATGGTGGCGTCCCTGGCCAAGGGGTACGGCATTACCGGAAACAGGGCCTGGCTGGATGCAGGCCGGCAGACCGTGCAGTTCATCACGACCGGACTCACCTCACCGGCAGGCCGCCTGCTCCGCTCCCGGCACGCCGGGACGACCTCCGGCCCGGCCTTTCTGGAAGACTACGTTGCGCTGGTCCAGGGGCTGTTGGAACTTCATGCCGTTACCGGCGAGGCATCGTTTCTCGCCGATGCCGCTCGCTACACGCAGGAGATGCTGCGCCTCTTCGGAGACTCGCCGGGAGGGCTTCGCGACGTAGGCTGCGACGACGAACAGCTTCCTGTGCGGATGATGGGGGGGAGCGATGGGGTGATTCCGGCCGCAAACGGGGTTGCCGCCCGGAATCTTCTGCGCCTGGCAACCCTGACCGGGGACGGTGAGTACAGGGAGCGGGCCGAGGGCATTGTCCGGGCCTTTGCCGGGGAAATGACCCGCCAGCCCGCCGGCTATCTGACCCTGATCCGGGTGGCGGAAGAACTCAGGTCGTGAACTTCAGCGCCAACGGTACCAGTTGTGACCGCGACGTGACATTGGTCTTTCTGAAAATCCGGCTCAGGTGCGCCTTGACGGTCTGTTCGCTGATGCTCAGTTTTTCGGCGATTTCCCGATTGCGCAAGCCTTGGGAGATGAAAACGATGATCTCCCGCTCCTTTTTGCTGATGGCTTCATGCCGCTGGTTCCTGGCAATGGACTCCACGTGGGAGAGGAGGGCCTTCAGTTTGCCGTTGTCGATCCAGACCTGGCCGGAGCCGACAGCATAAAGTGCTTTCCTGAACAGGTCGGTATCGGTATCGACGGCGATCACCCCGTCGATCCGGTGGGTAAGGAGGAGGTTGATGATCCGTTCTTCCTCGATACCGGTGTCTATGAGGAGTATTTTTGCCTTGGGCCACCGGGCCAACGGGTTCCTGGCAAGGGTAATGGCGTCAACAAGGATGGTGTCGGGGTTGAAGTCGTCGTTGGCAGTGTCGGCTGCGGCAATCTGCGCCCGAAATTCATCCGGGTAGTTGTGCAGGAGCTGGTGCACTGCCTGACAAAGCAGATGATTGGTGAGATTGATCAGGATAAGTAAGCGTTTATTTCCGCTGTGCCGTTCCATAACAGATCCTCCCGTTTCCAGGGACTCGATTCCAACGCAACGCGTTTCGTGGGAAACTGCTCACGGGCATGTGCCGAGCCTTTGCAAAGGCTATCCATTATAACCATGGAGGATTATTGAGCAAGTAAAAATGTGTCTTTTCTCATTGGTCCACTTTGGGGGATTTGGCTGTGGCTATCTGTTCACGTGGCTGAAAATGTACGTCCGGCAACGAAAACAGCACGACTAAATTGCCAACATCTCGGCTGATGTGTTAATACACCTAAGCTAACCAACCGCTCAGACAGGTGTCCATGTCGGAAAAAAAACAGATCGTCAGGGCTGCCGGTGTTCTCGGCGCAGCCACCATCATCTCCAGGATCATGGGGATGGTCCGGGATATAATGGTGGCCCGTCTCTTCGGGGCCGGCTTTGCCACCGACGCCTTCGTTGCCGCCTTCCAGATCCCCAACATGCTCCGCCGCTTCTTTGCCGAGGGGGCGCTCACCTCCGCCTTTGTGCCCACCTTTTCCGAATGCTATACTCAAAAAGGGACGGCAGAGGCCCGTGAGGTGGCGAACATCTGCTTTACCCTGCTCATCATCGTCATGGCCGTTGTGACCCTCCTGGGAATACTGTTTTCGCCCCAGATCGTCCACTGCATGTTTCCGGGGTTTCGGGCGTTTCCGCGCAAACTGGAGCTGACGATTCTGCTGAACCGTCTCATGTTTCCGTACATCTTTTTCATCAGCCTGGTCGCCCTCTGCATGGGGATACTGAACACGGTCCGCCACTTTTTTACCCCGGCTATCTCCACCATCTTCCTCAATATCTCCATGATCCTCTCTGCCTGGTTGCTTCATGACCGCTTCCAGGTCCCCATCACCGCGTTGGCAGTCGGGGTGCTGGTCGGTGGGGTGATCCAGCTCCTGCTCCAGTTGCCGGTCCTCTGGAAGAAGGGGTTTCCGATCCGTCTCCGCTTTGCCTTCGGCCACCCGGCGGTCAGGCGGATCGGGCTCCTCATGGGGCCGTCGATTTTCGGCGTGGGGGTCTACTACCTGAACATCACCGTCGGCAATATCCTGGCCTCTCTCCTTCCCCAGGGGAGCGTCTCCTATCTCTACTACGCCCAGCGCCTCTTCGAGTTTCCCCAGGGGATCTTCATCGTCTCCGTGGCCCAGGCGGTGCTGCCGTCTCTCAGCCGGCAGGCCGCCGAGGGGGACATGGCTGCCATGAAGGAGTCCCTGGCCTTCGGCCTGCGCCTCACCCTGTTCATAACCATTCCGGCAACCGTGGGGCTGCTGGTCTGCGCCACCCCCATCTTCAGTCTCCTTTTCATGGTGGGGGAATTCGACTTCGGCAAGGCCCAAAATTGTGCCCAGGCCCTTGCCGCTTACTCCACCGGACTTTCGCTGGTGGCCCTGGTACGCGTGCTGGTTCCGGCCTTTTACGCTCTCAAGGATACCCGGACCCCGGTTGTGACCGCCTTCGTGGCGTTCCTGCTGAATGTCCTCTTCAGTCTGGTGCTCATGGGGCCGCTCAAGCATGCCGGTCTGGCCCTTGCCTCCAGCCTGTCGGCCCTGGCTAATTTTACCCTGCTCGCCTGGCTCCTGCGGCGCAAGATCGGTCCATTCGGCGGCCGGGCCATTACCGGTGCCGGTCTGAAGGCGCTGGCCGCCTCCCTCCCCATGGGAGTCGTTGCGTGGTGGTTGATGGGGCTGACAGACTGGTCGCTCCACGGACAGAAGCTGGTCCATGCCGTGGTGATGGGGGGGACGGTTATCGTCGGCGCCGGTCTGTTTCTGCTTGTGGCGACCATGCTGAAAAGCGGCGAGGCGGTGGAGTTGCTGGCCCTGGTGCGGAGAAAATTGGGGCGACACTGACCTGACGGGAGTTCCGAAAGAGTGGCACTGCTAACTCACCGTGATGCTGAAGGTTTTTTGACCGGTTATGCACAGCTTGCTGACTTTTTTGAAGTTTTTGTTGCCGTGCCCACACGGCTGCCTTTCAGCTAACCATGCAAAACTATAGCACATAGTGAAACTTATTGAAAATACTGGCATTGTTTTATGCGTACATTTTAGGCAGATAGTGAAAGGGGCCATTTTTCGTAACCGTTTCCAAGGTTGTCCACATGTTTATCAACAGATTTTCCACAGATTTTGTGGAAAAGAGCCGTTTTCGTTGAAAATACGTTAATTTTGCCGACCCGGCAACGCCCGGTCGCCAGAGAGAGGAAGGGTCATGCTGGATGAAGAATTGAAGGCGCAGTTGCAGCGGGTTCTGACGGCAGTGGAGCAGCTCCTGCCGAGACCGGTTGCGCCACTTGACTGGTCGACCTGTCCGGCGGCTAACTGGCGCCGCCGCTCCTTCAGCGGTTTCCTTGATCCGATCATGTCGTTTGCGTCCATCAATCTGGACGACCTGCTGGGGATCGACCGCCAGAAGCAGGTGGTCGAGGAAAACACGCGTCAGTTCCTGGCCGGTTATCCGGCCAACAACATCCTCCTCTGGGGGACCAGGGGAACCGGGAAGTCCTCCCTGGTGCGGGCGCTTCTTCAGACCTACGCTCCGCAGGGGCTCCGGGTGGTGCAGGTGGACAAGAGCGATCTGGTCAACCTGCCAGACATCGTCGACCGGATCAGGAGCGAGCCGTACCGGTTCATTCTCTTTGCCGACGATGTCTCGTTCGAGACCGGCGAATCCAGCTACAAGGTCCTGAAGAGCGCCCTTGACGGTGCGGTCTATGCCCCGCCCGAGAACGTCCTGATCTACGTCACCTCCAATCGGCGCCACCTCCTTCCCGAGTACGAGAGTGACAACCGGGGGGCCATGCTGGTGAACAACGAGATCCACCACGGTGAGTCGGTGGAGGAGAAAATCTCACTCTCCGGCCGGTTCGGCCTCTGGGTCGGGTTCCACCCCTTTACCCAGGATCAGTACGTGGAGGTCACCCGGCAGTGGCTGGAGCGGCTCTGCCAACAGAATGGCTGTCCGTTCAGTTGGAATGGTGATGTGGAGAAGGAGGCCATCGACTGGTCCCATGCCAAGGGGGACCGGAGCGGCCGGATCTCCTGGCAGTTCGCCACCCAGTGGGTGGGGCGAACGTTGCTGAGAAGCGGGGAAAGGTGATCGGTGACGAGGTTGGGAGCTGGTGTCATGCAGTATTATTCGTTTCGCACAAATCGTAGGTTGGGTTAGCGCCAGCGTAACCCAACAAATGCGGCTGAGTCGTTGGGTTACGGCGATAAAATCGCCTAACCCAACCTACGTCAGTTAAAGAGTTACAGTGTGCTGGACCCCTGCCGCTCCTTTTCCTTCGCCTCCTGCCAGAGCGCTTCCATCTCGTCCAGCGATGCATCCTTCAGATTGACCCCCCGACCGTGCAGGGTCTCCTCCACGTGGGCGAAGCGGGTAGTGAAGCGGGCAATGGTCTTTCCGAGGGCATCTTCCGGGTTCACCGAGAGAAACCGTCCCAGGTTGACGATGGCAAACAGCAGGTCTCCCAGCTCGGCTTCCATCCGCTCCTGGTCCCTGTCCGTCAGGGTCTCCTCCAGTTCGTGGAGTTCTTCCAGTACCTTGGCAAAGACCTGGTCCACGTGCTCCCAGTCGAACCCCACCCGTGCCGCTTTTTCCGTGATCTTCTGGGCCTTGAGCAGGGCCGGCAGGTGGGGCGGCACCCCGGCCAGGGCCGAACGCCGTTCCTCACCCTTTTCCGACTGCTTGATCTTTTCCCAGTTTGCCACCTGCTCGTCGCTGGTCCTGATCTGCTCGTCGCCGAATACGTGGGGATGGCGGCGGACCAGCTTGTCCGCCAGGGTCTCCAGGACATCGTCGATGGTGAAGGCGCCGCGCTCCTCGGCGATGGCGGCATGGAAGAGCGGCTGGAGGAGGAGGTCACCCAATTCCTCCCTGAGGAGTGCGTCATCCCTGGTGTCGATTGCCTCGATCACCTCGTAGCACTCTTCCACCAGGTACCGTTTGAGTGAGTCGTGGGTCTGCTCCGCATCCCAGGGGCAGCCACCTGGTGCCCTCAGGCGGCGCATGATGGTCATGGCGCGGTTGAAACGGTCGGAATTACTGGTCATGGGTACTCTCCGGATGGGGATTGCTGAGGTCGTGATTGATGTTGATTTAGACGTTACCGTGCAGGATGTAAAGAGATTTCTCGGCCGGCCGCATCCTCCTTCTCCTTGCCCCCTTGGCTGTTTCTGTGCTAAAAGTCACAGACCACGTGTGAGGAGGGTTATTCATGGCTATTGCCACCAAAATACAGAACTCCATCGAGAGTGCTTCATGGATCAGGAAGATGTTTGAAGAGGGAGAGCGTCTCCGCGCCCAATTCGGCGCTGAGAATGTCTACGACTTCACCTTGGGCAACCCCAACATCGAACCGCCGGCCCGCTACGACGAGGAGTTCAGGAAGCTGGCCAATGAGCCGCTTCCCGGTATGCACCGCTATATGAGCAACGCCGGCTACGAGGAGACCCGGGCCGCGGTGGCGGCACTGTTGGCCGAGGCTTCCGGTCTGCCGGTCGGCGCGCCCCACGTGGTCATGACCGTCGGGGCGAGTGGCGCTCTGAACGTCGTCCTCAAGACCATCCTCAATCCGGGCGATGAGGTGATCATCCTCACCCCGTACTTCGTGGAGTACAAATTCTACATCGACAACCACGGCGGGGTCCCCCGCGAAGTCTGGACCGATCGCGACACCTTTCAACTGGAACTGCCGGCCTTGGCCGCGGCCATCAACCACAAGACCAGGGCGATCATTATCAATACCCCCAACAACCCGACCGGGGTGATCTATCCGGCCGAAACCCTGCAGCAGCTGGGAGAGCTGATCCAGCGCAAGGAACGGGAGCTGGAGCGGCAGATCTATGTCATCTCCGACGAACCGTACGCCCGGATCGCCTATGACGGCCAGCAGGTACCGAACATCTTCCCGTACATTGACAACGCTGTCATCGTCACGTCCCACTCCAAGGACCTGGCCCTGCCCGGGGAGCGGATCGGCTACCTGGCTGCCAACCCCCGCATGACCCACATCGACCTGTTCATGGAGGGGGCTGTCTTCTGCAACCGGACCCTGGGGTTCGTCAATGCCCCGGCCCTCATGCAGCGGCTGGTCGCCAAGCTCCAGCACGAGTCGGTGGATATCGGTGCGTACCAGGCGAAACGCGACCTGCTCTATGACAGTCTGACCGGCCTCGGGTTTAAGATGGTGAAGCCGGACGGCGCGTTCTACCTGTTTCCCAAATCGCCACTTGCCGACGACGTGGCCTTTGTCAGGATGGCCCAGAAACACCATATCCTCCTGGTGCCGGGAGCGGGGTTCGGTGCGCCGGGGTATTTCCGGATCGCCTACTGTGTCGATCCGGAGATGATCCGGCGGAGCCTGCCGGCCTGGGAGGCGCTGGCCGGCGAGCTGGGACTGAAAAGGTCGTGAGGAGTCGGGAGTGAGGGGTGAGGAGTTAATCCACGCTGGAAAGGTCATTCAATGAGCGCAACCATCCTGATCGTCGATGACGAGGAGAGCATCAGAACCTCCCTGGCCGGGGTCCTGGAAGACGAGGGATACCGGACCGTCTTTGCCGTGGACGGCCTGGAGGCGTTGGCCGCCATCGAGACCGAACTGCCGGACCTGATCCTTCTGGACATCTGGATGCCCCGGCTGGACGGGATGGAGACGCTGCAGCGGCTGAAGGAAAAAAAACCGAGTCTGACGGTGGTCATGATCTCCGGTCACGGCACCATCGAAACGGCAGTCAGGTCAACCAAGCTGGGGGCCTTTGACTTCATCGAAAAGCCGTTTTCCCTGGAAAAGGTGCTGGTCACCGTCAGAAACGCCCTCGGCATGACCCGTCTGGCGGAGGAGAACTCATCCCTGCGGACCATGCTCCTGGGCGACCTGGAGATGATTGGCGAGACCCCGGCCATGCACCAGTTGAAGGAGCATATCGGGCTGGTGGCCGAAACTGCCGCGTCGGTGCTCATTACCGGCGAGAACGGGACCGGTAAGGAGTTGGTGGCTCGCGCCATCCACTCCCTGAGCCCGCGGCGGACCAAGCCGTTCGTGGAGATCAACTGTGCTGCCATCCCGGAAGAGCTGATCGAAAGCGAGCTGTTCGGTCACGAGAAGGGAGCGTTTACCGGCGCACTGGCCCAGAAGAAGGGGAAATTCGACCTGGCCGATGGCGGGACGATCTTCCTGGACGAGATCGGCGATATGTCCCTCAAGACCCAGGCCAAGGTGCTGCGCATCCTCCAGGAGCGGAAATTCGAACGGGTCGGCGGCACCAGGACCATAGACGTGGATGTACGGATCATTGCCGCCACCAACAAGGTGCTCGAAGACGAGATACGAAGCGGTGCCTTTCGGGAGGATCTCTACTACCGGCTCAACGTTGTTCCATTCGTTGTGCCGCCGCTGCGGGAACGCAGTGATGATATCCCCCTGCTGGTCGGCCATTTTCTCGACCTTTACTGCCGTCGCGAGGGACGTGAGCCTAAGACCATGGTTCCGGAAACCATTGAACTATTGAAAGCCTACGACTGGCCGGGGAATATCAGGGAACTGAAAAACCTGATCGAGCGTCTGGTGATCATGGCCCCGGGAAACACCATCACCCCTAATCACCTTCCCGATTACCTGGCCACCGCCCAGGTCTGCCGCCATCAAGGCGGCGCCAGGCTGGATTCCATGCTGGAGTTTCCGTCGCTGCGCGTGGCACGGGAGGAGTTCGAGAAGGAATTTATCATCCAGAAGCTGGAGGAGTTCCAATGGAACATCAGCAGGACCGCCGAGGCGATCGAACTGGAGCGGAGCAACCTGCACCGGAAGATCAAGAGCTATGGCATCGATATGGAGCATATCCGCAAATAGACCCGTTTCCCTGCATACTGTATTCTCCCCATGGTTGATTGCGCCGCTTTCCTTTTCAGCCCGAGGTGTTTTCCCGTTGCGCCGTGCCTCGCTTACCATTGTTTGACGGTATTTATTTAATTGTTTATAATTCATTTTCGTTATTGACGCCGGACTGGCGTATGTACGATCGGATGGAGGAATGTATGCGGTTTCTACTGCTTGCTGTCGTTCTTGTTTGCTTCTGGAGCGGTCCTGCCCGCGCTGACGGCACTGCCTCGGCCGATTTCACGACCGGGATGAAGGCGTATGAGGATGGCGATTATGCCACTGCCATTCGGGAGTTCCGGATCGACAACAGCGCCAGGGCCAATTTCATGCTCGGCCAGATGTATGCCGACGGGAAGGGGGTGCGGCGGGCGGACAAGAAGGAGGCGTTACGCTGGTACCGGAAGGCCGCCGAACAGGGGCATGGGCGTGCTCAGTACACCCTGGGAACTGCGTTCTCCATTGGTGACGGTGTCAAGGCCGACAAGCGCGAGGCGCTGAAATGGTTCCGCAAGGCGGCCGAACAGGGGGGGGCCGATGCCCAGTTTCAGGCCGGCCGACTCTATTCACAGGCCAGAGATATGAAGGAAGATCATGCCGAGGCTGCCAAGTGGTACCGCAAGGCAGCGGAGCAGGGGCACGCGGTTGCCCAGGAGGAACTGGCCGAACTGTACGAGAAGGGGGAAGGGGTTCCCCTGGACAGGAAAGAGGCCATGATCTGGTACCGCAAAGCCGCCGAAGCCGGGAATGTGCGCGCCCAGTTCAGCCTGGGTGAGCTCTACGAGCGGGGTGGGGAGGGGTTCGGTCAGGACCGCCTGGCCGAGGCCCTTGCCTGGTACCGGAAGGCTGCTGAAAAGGGGTTCGTCAAGGCCCAGTTCAAGGTGGGGTACCTGTATGACCGTGGCGAAGGGGTTGCCCGAAATGTCAGGGAAGCCCTCAAATGGTACCGGAAGGCTGCCGACAAGGGGTTGGGGGCGGCCCAGTTCAATCTCGGCCTGCTCCACTATTTTGGGGATGGCACCGGGCAGGACTACAAGGAAGCGGTCAAGTGGTTCCGCAAGGCGGCAACCCAGGGCGAGGTCGATGCCCAGTATAACCTCGGCCACCTCTATGAGGAGGGGGAAGGGGTCAGGAAAGATCCGAAAGAGGCGGCCACCTGGTATCGGAAAGCGGCGGAGAAGGGGCACGACAAGGCCCAGTACGCCCTCGGCCTCCTGTACTACAATGGCGAAGGGGTAAAGCTCAACCGGGAAGAGGGTATCCGCTGGTTCCTCAGGGCGGTCGAGCAGGGAAACGAAGATGCGCGCCGGATCATGGAGACGATCGGCAGGCATATTACCGCGCCCGGAAGCTTGCGCCAGTAACCCGGAACGTTGGCACGGACTCTTCTCATCGGCCTGCTGGCCGTACAATTGATGTCAGGCGGCTGCGCCTCACTCCGGGACGCCGTCATTCGAGGAAGGCTTATGGACCACCGGTATCAACGGAATATCCTTCCAACGTTCATGAATTCCTACCGGCTGAAAATGGAGAACAGTGTTACACCACCCCCTCGTATCGAACCGGCCCCGGATGGGATGGACAGGGGGTGAATTCGGTGACCGGGGGGCAGCTGGAATTATCTCAAACTGCAAGGGGGCTACTATGACTATGATCGTATCACTGAATCGACTGTTTCTGGGTATGGTTGCACTTTTTGCCCTGGCAGGGACGGCGGCGGCCGAATCGGCGGTATTCGACTTCAACCGCGACTTTTATCCCTACTACCCGTCACTTATCCAATGGAACAAGTCCAACGTGCCGTTCACCCCCCCCCAGACCTGCGGACAGTGCCACCAGCAACAGTATCAGGAGTGGAGCGGCTCGGTGCACAGCCTGGCGTTCCTTGATCCGATCTATCAGGGTGAACTGAACAAGGCGGTGAAGGCGGTGGGCCACGATATCACCCGCCAGTGCGAAGGGTGTCATTCCGCGGCCGGCATGGTGACCGGGGAGATCAAGGGCCCGGGCCTGGCGGGGTTGTCACCCATGGCCTTGAGCGGCGTTTCCTGCGATATCTGTCATTCGGTGAGCGGTATCACCCATTGGCAGACCCCGTCACACGAGCCGGAAAACGGCTCGCTGATCCTGACCACGGGGGAGCAGGACAAACCGGTGAAGCGGGGGCCGTTTAAACCATCCCCCGAATGCGGTGGCGGTTTCCACGACTGCGAGCAGACATCGTTTCATCTCAAGGCCGATCTCTGCGCCTCATGCCACCAAGTCTACCACTACGACTCCCACTTTCCGCTGGAAGAGACCTACAATGAATGGAAGCACGGTCCGTACGCTCAGTTGGATATACTCTGTCAGGACTGTCACATGGTGGACATGAAGACCTTCCGGGAGGCGGCCGACACCTTCAGAAAGCCGGCACGGGGAGAGTACCGGCACTTTTTCAGTGGAGTCAACTATCTCCTGACCTACCTGTCAGCCGGTGCCGCCAAAAAGACCGGCGACCAGCAGCTTGCCAAACGGCTCATGGCCCAGTACGACATGGCGGTGGAGAGGCTGAAGAGCGCTGCGGAACTGGACGTGGAGCCGGTGTACCGGAATGGGGCGCTGGTGGAGTTGCGGGTGCGGGTGAAAAACGTGCGGGCCGGCCACAATCTCCCCACATCGCTGACCAATGTGCGCCAGATGTGGCTGGAGGTGACCGCCAGGGACGAGAAGGGGGTTGTGCTGCTGTCGAGTGGGTCGGTCCAGCCCGACGGCACCCTGCCGGAGGATGCCAGGCTCTTCAACTCGGACGGGATGGGGAGGGATTTCCACTTTGCCGTGGACCCCTGGGTGGTGACCGCCTTTTCTCGCCACGACACGATCCCGCCCCGTGGCTACAAGGATGTTTTCTATGGTTTCACGCCGCCCGCCGGGGTGAAGCAGGTCTCCCTGGAGGTGAAGCTTCGCTACCGCCAGGCCGACCAGAAGGTTGCCGAAGCGCTGCTGGGCGCAGTCCCCAAGGATATGGACCTGAAGGCGATTTACGGGCTGGACAAGGTGCCGCAGTTGCCGATTGTCGACATGGTGGTGAAAAATACCACTGTTGCGGTGCGCCGGTAGATTTGATCCAAGGGAGCGTTTCTAATACCATTTATTTCGCATGAATTTGTAGGTTGGGTTAGCGTCAGCGTAACCCAACAAATGCCGCTGACTCGTTGGGTTACGGCGATACAACCGCCTAACCCAACCTACGTTAGTTCAAGAGTTACAGGGTACTGGAAGGTTTTCAGTCTCCCCGGACATACTTTTGTCCTGCCTGCGTCAGGATTGCTCCACCGAATCCCACCAACAGCCATATGGGGTTTACCACTACCGTCAGGATGATGCCATCCAGCAGGGAAATCCCTGCCAGCATCATGGGGATTACGGGAATCGTAAAGGGGGTTGCCCTGTTGTTCTCATAACGGGCGACAAGACTTATGCAGACCACATAGACAAACTGGATACCTGCGGCGATCAATAGTATGGACGTAAGCGTACCGGTAACTGCCAGAGAGGTTACAACAAAGACGAGGAATCGGCAGGATGCCATCAATAGGACGCTGAACGGGTTCCGTTTGTGACTGATGTCATACCAGATAATTACAGCTATCAACAGGATGGCAGCATGGAATCCTTCCCGGTAAGGGGCTGACAGAAGCAAGGCCGCGCCGGCTGCAAAGAGCGTTATGGCAAGGAACAAGGCTCCTTTGGGCGAGACGTTGCCAGAAGGTATCGGCCGGGATGGGCGAGCAATCCGGTCATGTGTGGCATCGCAGATGTCGTTCAGGCACATACCTGCCACGTAAAATAACGAGAGCGACAGTGCGGGAAGCAGATATCCCTTCCATGAAAACTGTCCGGCCCCGAGAATATAGGCGCAGATGACGTTGGTCCATACAGTAGGCAGGTTAGTTATCCTGCAGAGATTGAGATATCCCTTTATGTTGGAGAGAATGCCCACGATTACTCCCTGAAGATATGGTCGAGCAGCAACCCATAGACATCGGTGGCCTTGACGGTGTCGGCATCGAGAAGTCGGGGTTCGCTGGTCATGAACAGGGGGCCGGTGTCCGGGGCATCCGTGACCCGTCCGTGTGATCCCTTTACCAGTGATGCGTCGAGCGGGATGACGTCCATCAGGTAACGGAACCCCAACATTTTTCTGGCCAGGGTGCCGGCGATTTTCAGGCGGGGGAACCTGATAGCCGGGTCGAGAAAGAGTTCGCACGGATCATAGCCGGGTTTGGCGTGGATGTTGACCGTGCGGGCGTAGTCCGGTGCCCGGGCATCGTCCAGCCACCAATAGTAGGTGAACCAGCTGTCAACGGAAGCGACCAGCACCAGTTCGCCGGAACGCTCATGGTTGAGGCCGCTGGCTTCTTTTCCTTCCCCATCCAGAATCCGCTCAACCCCCGGTACACTCCCCAGCAGTTCCCGGACTGCCCGGATATCACGCTGCTCCCTCACATGGATGTGGGCCACCTGGTGGTCGGCCACCGCAAAGGCCCTGCTGGTGGCCGGGTCAAGGTATTCCCGTCCCAGGTCCGTCTTCAGGGAGAGAAAGCCTGCCTGCCGCAGGATACGGTTGGGGTGAACGGGGCGGTTAACCGGGGTGATGCCGTATTCGGAGAGGAGGATGAGGCGGCAGCCACGCTCCCGAAAAAAATCGATAAGACGGCCACAGAGCTGATCCAGTTCGGACAGGTCACGGGAAATGTCGCCATCCGGCCCCATCTTCTGCAGGCAGTAGTCCAGATGGGGAAGGTAGACCAGTTGCAGGGTCGGCCGGTACTGCTCTTCTATGGCCATGGCGGCCCGGCCGATCCAGTCGCTGGAGGCGATGGTAGTTGCCGGCCCCCAGAACTGGAACAGGGGGAACTGGCCGAACTCCCGGTTGAAGCGGTCCCGGAGGTCCGGCGGGCTGCTGTAGCAGTCGGGGAGCTTGCGGCCGTCGGCGCAGTAGAGCGGGCGGGGGGTCAGGGTGTAATCCGCATCGGTGGCCATGGCGTACCACCAGAAGGTGTTGGCGCAGGTAAAGGACGGGTCGCGCCGTCTCGCCTCGTGCCAGATCTTTTCTCCCTGGACCAGCCGGTTGGACTGGCGCCAGAACAGGACCTCGCCGAGGTCGCGGAAATACCAGCCATTTCCGACGATGCCGTGACTGGCCGGCAATCGTCCGGTCAGATAGGTGGCCTGCACGGAGCAGGTCACAGCCGGGGTGATGGTCAGGATCGGGACGCTGGTCGCAAGCAGGGTGTTCAGATGTGGTGTCCGGCTGCCACCGAGCAGGGCGCGGGTGAGCCCCACGACGTTAAGGACGACGGTGCGCCGCATCGGTCTGCTCCTTTAGCCAGGTTATCTCCCGGATGATCGAGTCGGTCACGGTCCCGCTGCGGAGCTCCGGCGGGAGCACGTCCCAGGTGTAGGTCTCCACTTCCAGGAGAATCCCCTTGGGTAGGGGCGGCAGAAGCTCTTCGAGGAAGCGGCGGGTGGTGCCGGGTGTACCGGTTCCGGCCAGGAAGATCGGGACATGGAAGTGGCAGCGCCATTCATCGCCGCTTATCCGCCGGTGGCCGGCCAGGGCATTCGGCAGATCCGGGTACCTGAGGAGCGTACCATCCCGGCGGCGGATGACAACCTGATGCAGGTAGCACGGCTCATCATAGCTCCGCAGCATAGCGTCATCCGGATCGACAAGGCGGATGGCTGACGATGCCTGTACCTTGGCGATGGGAATGCCCGCTTCTTGCAGGCGGGAGAGGCATGTTGCCGGCTCTTCAAACTGGACCGCCTGATGGCAGCAATCCAGGCAGATCCCCAAGTGTAGCTGCAGATCGGGCGGAAATGCCATCTCACCGAAGAGCCGGCAGAGCTCGTCGGTCGTCTCCAGGATGCATGCCGGTTCCGGCTCCAGGGCCAGAACGATCCGTTTTCCGCGCTCCTGCATGATCCGGGAGAGATGGAGCAGAACGGCATGCAACTGTTCCCTGACCAGGAGGAAGTCCTCGGTCAGAACAACCCCCTTGAACCCGATTGGGACGGTGGAGATGGAGCCGGTAATCCCTTCGGGGAGCAGGTTTGCCAGAAGATCGGCGAGGCAGGTGGTGTAGGCGGCCCGCTTGGGACTCCGCCAGTCGGGGAGGTAGACCTGCTCCTTGACCCTGTTGCCATGGAATGAGCCATACGGAAAGCCGTTGATGGTCGGGACAAAGCAGCCATGGTCGCCGAGCCATGCCGAGAGCTGACCGGCGCCCGTGCCCGACAGTTCCCGTGCCGCACGGTTGGAGAGCCTGAGCCCGATCGGGAATGGGGTGTCGGGCGAGACTGCGGCCTTGACGGCAGGGATATGCCCGGCCAGGGCGGCAAAGGTCTCAGCCCAGGTCTCAGCGGGGTGGATGTTGGTACAGTAGGTGATCAGGCCGGGGTGAATTTCGGGCATTGGCTCATGAACGCACGGGGATTGTCGTAGAAGACCTTCTGGATCGACTCTTCCTGGTGCCCCCGCCGCCTCATCTCGTTGGCGCATTTCAGGACCGAAAGAGGGTCGCTGACACTCCAGTCGGCAGAGGAGTTGATGCAGATCCGTTCGGTACCATAGATTTCCACGGCGTCGATGGCCCGTTCCGGGCTCCCCTTGGAATTCGGATACAGGGTCAGTCCGAACCAGAAACCGTTATCCTTGATCTCCCTGATAGTATGCTCCTCGGCATGGTCGATCAGCACACGGGCAGGGTCGATACGCGGCTCCGAGAGGATCATCTCCATGATGATCCGCGTCCCCTTCAGTTTGTCTTCCAGGTGCGGGGTATGGATCAGGAGCAGCTCATTCCGGTCGACTGCCATGGCCAACTGCCTCTCCAGCACCTTGATCTCGCTGCGACTGTTCTTGTTCAGCCCCACCTCGCCGATGCCGATGGCTGTCGGCCGGTCGAGGTATTCGGGCATGATGGACAGAACGTCTTTGGCAAGCTGCAGGTTCTCCGCCTCCTTGGAGTTGAGGCCGATCCAGCAGTAGTGTCTGATGCCGAACCGTGCAGCCCTGGTCGGTTCCGTGACCGTCAGTTGATGGAAATAATCCCGAAAGCTGTCTGCCGAATTCCTGTCGAACCCTGCCCAGAAGGCCGGTTCACTGACCGTGTGGATGCCGCTGATGGCAAGCTGCAGGTAGTCGTCAGTGGTCCGCGAGACCATATGGATATGGGGATCGATTGCCTTCATTGCCCTCCTCCGTCCCAGGCACCCGCCGCCTTTAGTCCGACTGCCGACTCCAGAGGCTCGGTGGTCGGATCGCTGAACAGGGTCTGAATGGCGGCGGTGCGGCCTGTGGTATCGCTCGTGAGGATTTCCACGGCGCGCATGAATGCAGTGTGGCGGTAATCGTTCCGCGCCTCTTCCGCCCCTTGGTAACGATCGAGCCGGTCGAGGAAGGAAGCGATGTCGAGGAGCCTGGCACGATTTTCAATAAAATACAACTCCAGGATTTCTCGGGCATTCAAGGGCTGGTACGGAGGCGCCATTTTATTTCTCCAGTGTTTTCAATGGGTCCAACTCCCGGTTCGGGGGATCCAATTTTCGGACAGCCCGTTCAGCAAGGTGGTTTATGCAGCGCTTCATCAGTGGGATGTCGATCTCGTGCGCCTCGATCTTCCGACCGATCCCCTTCAGCAGAGGGATGGAGAGCTCCCCTCCCAAGTGTTCCTGAAACTCCCGCAGCGCCTTACCTACGTCCAGCCAGGCGAGGGCAGGGTGGTAGAGGGCAAAGCCGAGCTCTTCGAGCAGCGTCAGGATGCGATGGAGTTCCAGTTCGCTAAGGAGCCCCCGGTGGCGAGAATAGAGGGAGTCCAGGGCAATGCCGATGGCCACGGCCTCGCCATGCCTGATCTCCCCCTTGACCAGCTCTTCAAGCTTGTGGGCTGCCCAGTGACCGAAATCCAGCGGGCGGGACGAGCCGCTCTCGAACGGGTCGCCGCCGGTGCCGATGTGCTGAAGGTGCAGTTCGGCACAGCGGATGATCATCTGTTCCATGGAAGGCTGGGCGAAGCGGGCAAGGCCGGCCCGATCAGCATACAGCGTATCGAAGAAGGACCGGTCCCGGATGAGGGCCACCTTGACCGCTTCGGCAATACCGGCGCGCAGATCGCGCTCCGGCAGGGTTGCCAGGAACTGGAAGTCGTTGATGACCGCAAAGGGGGGGGCAAAGGTTCCGAGAAAGTTTTTTCGGCCAAAGGCATTGACCCCGTTCTTTACCCCGACGCCGGCGTCATTCTGGGCCAGCACCGTGGTCGGCAGACGGATCAGGCGAATCCCGCGATGTGCGGTGGCCGCGGCATAGCCGGCAACGTCCAGCACAGCGCCGCCGCCGATGGCGATGATGAAAGAATGGCGACAGAGGTTGTGCCGCTCGACGAGAGAGTGGATCTGCTGTACCTCCACTGGCTCGTGTTTGCAGATTTCTCCCCCCCGAATAACGACCGGCGGGGCGACGAATTCCAGCAGCGGGCTTTGCCCATCACCGAAGCGGCTGATCTGCTCCAGGAGCGTAGGGTTCTGTCCGGCAACCTCGCTGTCGACAACCACCAGTGCCCGATTGTGCGGACGCCCCCCTTGCCTCACCACGTCGGCCAGGACCGGGTTCCCCGTGTCGAAGGCGTTCCGGGTGAAGATGACCGGGAAATCGTAGGTTACGGTAAATCGTTGCCGTATGGTATGCATGACCATCCGCCTCGGAATCAGGGACTGAAGACGCCTACAGGCCGCGGTGGAGGATCTCCAGGGTTATTGTTGCATAGGACGTCACGAGATTGGGGTCCTTTTCCCACCATCGGCCGGTCGGGTTTACCCAGGAACCATCTTCGCGCTGCAGGTCGAGGAGTCTTTTGGCAAGATCCTGACGCCAGTTGACCTTTTTCCCGTCCTTCATGGTAAGGGTGTCGACACCGGCCGCCGAAAGTGCCTTGGCCATGGTGTGGTAGTAATAGTACAGACCCTCCTGCTTCATGCCGGGGTTTTCGTCAATGGTATAGTTCTTCGAGAGCCAGTCGATGACCGCCTTGACCCGTGGGTCGTTCTTGTCCACCTGGGCGTAGATGAAGCTGAGGAGTCCGGCATAGCTCATGCTGCCGTAGGAGCGGAGCGCGGTTTTCCCGTCCGCGAGCTTCTGTTCTCCCGCCTTGCTGTCGGCCGGAAAATAAACAAACCCTCCCCTGTTGGCCGGGTCGTCGCTGGTCCAAGGCTGGTCGTTGGTTGCCTTCAGGTTCTGCGTCCGGCTGATGAACTGGATTGCCGCCTTCCAGTTCAGGTCCTTGGCGTCCGGGTCGTTGGCCACGTCGCTCTTCAGGTAGCGGGTGTAGTAGAGCGCTTCCAGGGCAAAGGTGGTATTGGCCAGGTCCGAGTGTTTGTAGCTGCCGCCGTAGCCGATGCCGCCGTTTAGATGGTCGTTTTCCCCGAGGTTGTCCTGCAGGCCGATCAGGAACTTGCGCCCTTTCTTGAGGAGCGGTTCGTAGGCCGGGTTGTTGGCCATCAGGAGCGCCATCATGGAGATGGAGGTGTTGTAGTTGGCCAGGTCCTTGCCGTAGATGCCGCCGTCCGGCTTGGCGCTTTTCACGAGGAAATCATAGCCGGACTTTACGTTCTTCTCGTATTTGTTCCGATAGAATTTTGACGGATCACCCTGGAAGGCGGTCAGGGCCAGGGCGGTCAGGGCCGGGTATTCAGCCTGGGCCCAGAAACCGCCTGCCTGCTGCTTCGCTGCCAGCCAGGTGAGCCCCTTGCCGATGGCGTTTTCGAGTTCAAGCTTCAGCGAAAGGTCGGGTTTTGATTTTGCCACGACCTTTTCGGCGGCGACCGAAAAAAGGGGGAGAGAGAACAACAGGGCAGACATCATTGCAATACACAATTTCTTCATAGAAAAAGCTCTCCTTTCTTACCGTGCAACCTTGATGGAGACAGTTACCGGCGTGCCGACCGGGGGTACGGTTTTTTCATTCACAAACCAGATCTTGTCGCTTTCCCCCCCGGTGGAAGCGTTGTCTATCATGGCTGCAGGAACATGCAAAACGGCGATGATGGAACCGTCAAGCTGGGCGGCGAACCGGCCGCCGAAAATGACTGATCCGGTGTATACCCAGGAAAGCCCCTGGATGCTCTCGTTTTTTCCGTTAACGATTTTTGTCATCCACGATTCCGGTGGAACCGTTTTCCCGTCTTTCAGGGTCACGGAAATTGCTACTCCCATACCGTTAGGTGTTTCCGGTGATCCCTGGAAGGCAAGGGGTGTCTTTGTCGGTTCCAGCCCCAGAAGCAGGCAGGCCACCTGAATATTGTACGGTTCAATCCTGGTGCGGAGCAGGCTTTCGTGGGTCTTCCCACCGGTTCTCACCAGGACGTATTCCAGAAGTCCCTTGTCCATATTTACTTCTGCCGGGAAAGAAACGGATTTTTCTGTTTTGTTTATGATGATCTCACCAACCCTGTAGATACCCGGTGATACGGGCTCCACGGAAGATATTTTCATGGTGTGGCGATCTGCCGCATCCGGCGGCGCAGGAGGTACGGGCATGTCCGGCGGCGGCATGATTACCGGTTGTGGCGAAGAGACCGGTTGGGCGTACAACGCCGACCATCCGGAAAGCATGATGACAACAGATATGATCAAGGTTTTCATTGTGGTAGAGGCCTCCCTTGTTTCCCATAGGTTAAACTAGATTGTGTCACAGTCGGAATCGTAGTCAATCCCTGTAAGCAAAAGGCGGGGGTTATCCCCCCGCCCCATGTTGTCAATGATCAGGCCACGGACTGCCGTTCACTAACCGTTGCGCCGCCTTTGCACGTAAACCGCGAGTCCGGTCAGTGCCGAACCGAGCAGGACAAGGGTTGAAGGCTCCGGAATAGGGTTCCCACCGCCGATGCCGCCACTCTCGATCTTCAGGTCACTGGTAAAGTAGACGGAATCGTTAGCGCCATAAGCCTCAAATTGGCCAATATAAAATAAAGACGATGCCGGTGCATCACTGGCAGTGAAATAGAGGGTTGCCGTTTTGCCGGGATTGAGGTTAAATTTCCAACCCATCCCCACGGCTACATCGTCCGGTTGTTGCGCAGTTGTAATCCGATTCCCCGTCGTAACGTCGATTGTGCCGATCGTGTTATCAAATCCAGCCGTTCCCTTAAAATTGGCATGAAGATCGCCAATCCAATATCCCGGCTCGTCTATCTCCCACGACTGGCCTGCTTTGACTGAATTGAAGGTCTGTCCATACTCATTGAAAAATCCGGTTGTCATAAGGCTCAGGTCCAGGTCGAAAAACGAACGAACATCATAGGCACCGGCTGCTGTAAACGTGAAAGTCCTCGTACCAAACCCGGTTATCGAGTCGATGCCAGTCGTAGCTACGCTGACTCCGTTTACTGAAAACTCGACCTGGGTATTCGTGGGTAGTGCCAGCGCCTGGGCCGCTGATAAGACAAATAACAGGCTTGTAATTATCGCAATCAATCTCACCTTCATGTGAATACCCTCCGTGTAATTTCTCCGGGCAGAAGAGTCTTTCTGCCCGAAGTGTTATCTGACTGTCACAACAGCGCCATCGGCTTACCGGATACCACAATGGAACTGCAGTAACCAGGGGCTGCCGGGGCCAGCGACTTCTCGATCCGGTACCAGTAGGTGGTGCCGTTGGTCAGACCGGTGTCCACGAAGACCGGATAAAGATTGGTGTATCCACTCCTGATTTTTGTGAAACCGGAAGACGGACCTGCCGTACTGCGGTAAATGTCGTACAGTGTGGTCGGCGTATGCTCGGTTGCTGACCAGTTAAGCTGAACCATGCCCGTTTTTGCCCTTGCAGAGAGTGAGGTCAGGCAGGTCGGGATGCTGACCATAACCACGGCCGTATTGGAACCAGTACCGCCACCATCGTCCTTTACCGTGACGGTTACGGTATACGATCCCTGCTGTGCGTATGGGTGGCTGAGTGCGAACGTCTTGTCCGGATTGAGCGTTAGCGGCTGAACTCCCGTTCCGTCACCGTAATCGACGGTTGCCACCCAGCTGTTCTTTCCGGGGTCTGTGAACGAGCCAGCGGAAATGAATGCCCCACCGGCGTTGATTGATGCGCCAGGCCCGGCATTGACAATCGGCGCGACGTTATTCACCGTGACCAGGGCGCTGCCTGAGCCAATGCCGCCATCCTTGTCCGTCACGGTGACGGTAACCGTATAGCCGCCGTATCGCGGATAGATATGGCTGAGAGCAAAGGTCTTGCCCGACAGTGGCAGCGGCTGGACACCGGTCCCGTCGCCATAGTCGACGGTAGCTGTCCAGGTATCCGCGCCAGGATCGGTAAAGGAGCCGGAAGCGGTGTATGTTCCTCCTTCATTTAGGGTGACCGGTGACAGCGGATTCACTGCCGGCGGCACGTTCAGCACGGTTACCGTGGTGGAGGCAGTGGACTCCAATGCCCCATCGGACACTTTGAGACGGACCGTAAAGACGCCATTGTCAGGGCGGCTGAAAGACGGCTTTGCTCCTGCGGTTTCAAAGATGCCGTCATTGTCCAGATCCCAGGCATAGGTGAGCGGGTTGCCGTCCAGATCGGTCGAAGCGCTGCCGTCCAGCTGTATGGTGCTTCCTTCATTCACCGTATACGGCCCGCCGGCACTGGCCACCGGCGGGTGGTTGAGCTTGATGGTGATGGTCGTCCACTTCGTATCGGACAGTTTCTGGTTGTTAGGGCTCAAGACACCGTTATCGTAGACCTGCAGACCGATATTGTACGTGCCGGGGCTGTTCCAGGTATAAGTCGGCTTGGCGCCGGTGGCATCGGCGAAGTTGTACGGATAGACGTTGTCGAGTTCCCAGCCGTACGATGTTATGAAGTCGGTCGGATCGATATCGTAGGATTTGCTGCCGTCCAGCTGTACCGGAATCCCGGTGTAGCCGACATACGGCCCGCCAGGGTTGGCAATGGGGGGATGCGGCGGCACTGCGACGATGACCGTTATGGTGTTGGTGTCGTACTTGGGCGGAACATTGTTATCGGTTACCCGCAGGGTGACCTTGTAGGTCCCGAGCTGCGCGTAGGTATGGGTTGCGGTCGGCTGGTCGCTGCTGGAGTCATAGATGCCGTCGCCGTCAAAATCCCACTCGTACTTGACGATCTTCCGGAACGGGTCGAGATGGTACGACTTGGACCCGTCGAAGGTCAGGGGCCAGTTGATCCCCCATACCATGTTGTTGCCGGCTATGGCCACCGGAGGCAGCACGAACAGGGTCTTGGTGAGGATGATGACCCCCCAGGCGGTCCTGAAGCCCCCCTCCACCCACTTGGACCCGCCACCGCCGGTGAACATCCCGTTGGCGTCCTGCTGATTCACGATGGTGCGGGCCACGCCACGGGTCGGGTCGTTGTACCAGTCGATGGCGTTGGCGGTCCCCTCGCCGAGGATTGTTATCTCCTTAGGTTTTGCTGTTCGCATCGCCTTGGCAAGGGCGTACAGGGCGTAGTAGTTGCCGGTGCCGTTGTACCAGTTGTTCCAGTAGGATGCGAGGAAGTTTTCCGCCTGTTTCCAACGGGAATCGGTGGTAGGGATCTTATCGAATGCCACCTGGGCAAGTCCCGAAGGGGTAGTTGCCTCGCCATTGCCAGGACCGGCATAGCCGTAGCCGTTGCCGTCCCCATTGCGGCTGTAGGCGAGCCAGACAATGTTCCTGTCCCGCACCCATTGGGGCACCTTGATCCAGCTCTGCTCCTCGGCGGCCTCGAGTCCGAGGGCCGCCCACTGGCTCGCCGAGTTGTCTCCCTGACCCTGCCAGCCGTAGCGCCAGCCACCTGCACCGTACCCCCACTCATCGTCGCCCTGGCCCCAGTAATACATCTCGGCCATATCTTCGACGATGTCGCGGTATGTTCTGCCCATAATGCCGGCGCCGCCGATCGGTGCCTTCATGTTCGGCGTTCCCGAGGCGACCAGGGCCATCATGACCTGGCCCCCCTGATAAATGGGGTTCCCGTCGACCACTTCGATACCGATGCCGTTGCCGTTCTGGTCAGGGTCTCCGTATGCCTGATCCGTTATGGCAGCCTGGCGGATGGATTTAAGCATGGCGCTCATCCCGCGCCAGACATCCTCAACATAGGGGTCGTTGCTAAAGTCGCCGATTTCCAGATGTCCGTTGATCTCCATTGCATGGAGAGCGGACGCCGTTGGGGATGAGTAGTAGCTGCTGTATCCTGACCACCGACCGTCGGTTGCCCCTCCGGTTCTGTCCTGGGATGTGTGGATATACCAGAGTGCATCGTCGATGGCCTTGTTCACCTCGACATTCAGAGTTTTCGGCCGGACGATGATCGGGAAGGTGTCGGATGAACTCTTGCCGTCAGCGTCGGTGACCGTGATACGGGCGGTGAAGGGGGTCCCGTCCATAGCGGTATAGGTATGCTTTGCCGAGAGGTTGTAGCTGTCGGTAACGGTGGCAGGGGCCGAGGATGTGCCGTCTCCAAAGTTCCAGCTGTAGGTGATCGGGGCCCTACCGGACTTGACCACGGCCTTCAGGGTGACCTCTGCGCCGCTCCAGGTATCATGAGGCACTTCCAACCCGCCGGAAATCTGCCAGGGGAGGGTGATGACCAGTGGATCACTGCTGACTGTCAGGGTGGAGGAGGCAATGCTTGACTGTCCCGCGCCGTCCCTTACGGTCAGTTGTACCGGCAAGACCCCTACTGCCGTGGGGACGACGACCGGTTTTTCTCCGTACAGTATCTGTTGTCCATTGGTAAGAGATAAATTATCGATGACAAACGTGCCGCCGTAGTAGGAGACGCCGGCCTTGAATGTGGCAGATGCAGGGACATAGTTTGAATCATAGACAAGTATCCAGGTGGGAGACGAAGCCTGTTTGTAGTAATATTTCGCCCCGCCGATCCCTCCGTTGTACGACGTTTTCAGTTCCACTTTCACATCATACAGTACGTTCAGCGAGTAGGACCCTCCCTGGACACGATAGCTGCCATTTTCGTAAATCTGGAAGGTTCCATTGGCAAAGTAGAGCGCGTACGGCATCTGATCGTAGCTGAAATTGGTGTTCGTGTTCTTGAAGCCGAACATTAGATACCCGTCGGCGGTTTGTATGACCTGACCGGTGACGACCGCAATCCCGTCGAGGGGGAAATCATTCTTACTGAACAGGTAGCGTGAGCCCCAGCCGCCACCGCCGGTTAGTGTCACTGCACCGTTCTGGGTCACTCCTGATGCAGGGAAGAGCCAGTTGGCCGTATCGATGACCGTTCCGGTGAAACTGTCCTTGAGCAGGCTGTTGGCCGCACCGACAGCCCATTCGTAGCTCGCGATCCCGTAATCATCCGTAGAGCCCGACCCATTGAGTCTGACCGGGACCCCCACATTGGATTTGTAAGGTCCACCGGCATTGGCAACAGGCGGATTACCGACAACAACGGAAACAGCGGCGGTGGCGGTGGCGGTCTGGAGAGCCGTATCCGGTACCGTCAGGGTGACGGTGTAGCTGCCTGTGGCGCTGTAGGCATGGACAGGTGTCGCCCCTTTCCCGGTGGTGCCGTCACCGAAATTCCAGCGGTAGGAAAGGATGCCGGTGTTGTCAGTGGAGGCTGAACCATCAAAATTTACAGGGGTATTCGGTTCAGTAACATACGGGCCGCCGGCGTTGGCTGTCGGAACTCCGGTCCCTACGACGGATGTCGTGGTCGTGGCGGTACTGGACTGGTTGGCGTGATCCGTTACCTTCAGTGACACCGTGTAGGTTCCCGGAGTAGCGTAGGTATGGGGTGTGATCTTGGTTGTCGCCACTGGGGACCCGTCGCCGAAGTTCCACTCATATTTCCAGATCCCCACGTCATCGGTCGATGCGGAAGCATCCGCATTAATGGTCCAGTGCCTGTTGACGACCAGATTTTCGGTGACGTTGTATGGACCGCCGGTGTTGGCGACAGGAGGGGCGTTCCCCTTTGTTGTCACGGTGGTGGTCTTCGTGTTGCTCTGCCCGGACCTGTCGGTAACGGTGAGGGTAACGGCGCGGGTGCCTACGCCGGTATAGATGTGAGACGGTTTAACCCCGGTTCCGGTAGCACCGTCGCCGAAGTCCCAGCTGTAGAACTCGATTCCGGTATCGTCGGTGGAACCGGAGCCATCGAAGTTGATGGTCCAGGTATTGGCATTTGCCTTGGTCTCGTCCTGTACGTACGGGCCACCGGGATTTGCAACCGGCGGATTCCCTTTGATGGCCGATACCGTGGTTGTGGCAGTCGCTTTCTGACCCGCCTTGTCGGTAACCGTCAGCTTCACATTGTAGGTACCTTCAAGATAGATGCGGGTCGGTTTCGCTCCGGTCATGAACGAATTGACCTTGAGGTTGTCGAACTTGGCGCTCGTGCGGTACGTGGAGAAGCCGACCATGCCATTGCTGAACTCGGTCGCGTAGCCGTAGTCGATTGCCAGAGAGTCGTTCACATAGAGCCGGATTTTGCTGCCGTATGCCTCGATCTTCAGGTGATACCAGACATTGTTCTGGATCGCGAAGGGGAGATAGTATTGGGCAAGTTGTGCAAATCCCCCGTTTTGCTGACGGTACAGCAGCACGTCGTTGATACCGCGCCCTCTGAGAATGAATTCGTAGTGGTTGTTCGCATCAGCGCCGCGAAACAGGAGCTGGGCCTCCTGACCCGTTCCGGATAACAGCATCACATCCGCCTCAATGGTGTAGTCACCCGATTTCGGGCTGCCAGTGAAGGTGTCGGTCCGGTCGACGTTGATGTCGCTCTGCAGGTAGGCACCTCCGCTTACGCTCCATGCCCCCCCCGCAGGGGTCCAGCCATTGGCATTGCCGGCGTTGAAGTTGTCGTAGAGAGGGGCCTCCATCTCCCACTCATACGACACGATGCCGTAATCGTCGGTGGAGGCTGAGCCGTCGAGGTTCACCGTGTAACGGCCGCCGGTGGCGCTGGCCTCGCCCACCAGATACGGCCCGCCGGCGTTGGCGACCGGTGGATTCCCCTTGACGATAACCTGGGCGGAATCCGTGTTCTTTTTGCCGTTGTTATCCGTCACACTCAGCGTTGCCAGGAAACGACCCTCGGTTGCATACGGATGGGTCGCCAAGGCGCCTGTGGTCGAGGTGCCGTCGCCGAAATTCCAGTTGTAGGCCGTAATGGTGCTTTTCGGATCGTACGAGTATGAACCGTTCAATATTGCGTTGGCTCCAACAGCCACGGTCTGGCTCTTTGGCTGTGCATCGGCAACCGGGAAGCCGGCAGCCCTGTTGCTGGTGGGAGGAGCAGATACGGCAAGCAGGGTTCCGCGTGTGGCGGCTGGGCTGATCGCCGTACGGGGGCCGAAGGTGCCGTTGCCGTTTCCGGGATAGAACCATAGCTTGTTGTTGGAGCCGTAATTCCCCATGACAATATCGACGTTCCCGTCATTGTTGAGGTCATAGGCGTCCATTGAGCTGTAGTATTTGTCGTTATTCAAAGAGGGGACCAGCACCCCGGGCTGGAAGGTGCCATCGCCGTTCCCCTTGAAGAAATAGGCATCGCCGTTCGAGCTGCCGCTGACGATGATGTCCGGCTTGCCGTCGTTGTCGAAATCGGCCGCTGCCAGGGCGTAATTGTCACTTGCCGACGTCGTGGCGGTACCGATCTTGGCCCCGACAAATTTCCCTGTCCCGTCTCCAGTGTATACCCAGACGTCGTTGGTTCCTGATAACGATACGGCAAAATCGAGGTTGCCATCACCATTGAAGTCGGCGACATCGAGGCCGCGGCCGTAATAGGGAAGGGTTATGGTCGAACGGGTGAACCCGCCCTTGCCGTCGTTGATGAATACGGCGAGGACGTTACTGTTGCCATTGGCGATGAAGTCAGGCAGTCCGTCGTTGTTGAAGTCGCCGGCAGCCATGTCCATGATATAACCACCAGGGTTTGGATGGGTTGCGACTATCCCTTTGTTGATGAAATTGTCGTTGCCGTCATTGAGGAACAGGAACAGGGAGCCGTCGCCGCGGCCGGCAATGAAGTCGAGGTAGCCGTCGTTGTTGAAGTCTTCGATGGTGATGCCGCGTGAATAGTAGCTCCCCAGATAGTCCAGGGTCCGGTAGTTGCTGAAGGTGCCGTCGCCGTTGCTCTTGGCGTAGTAGATCCAGGAGGCGTCGTCGATGCCGAGGACAAAGCTCTTGGACCAGTTGTCCGGAGTGGCCGGATTGCAGTCGTCGTCCTTGCCGTTGTTCGGGATCTCCTTCATACCCGGGTTGATGAACGGGTTGGCGTCGTTGCAGTCGAGACCATTGGCGACATAGCCGGCAGGGGCCAGGCAGGCCAAGATCGTGTTGTGCGGATCACCGAAGCCGTCGCCATCGGCATCGCGGTAGTAGGTCGTCTTGTTGTTGCCTATCGTGGGGTCATGGTCGTTGCAGTCGAGATTGTTGGCCACATAGCCGGCAGGCGCGGAGCAGGCGATCACCCAGACGTTCGGATCACCGAAACCGTCGCCGTCGGCATCGCGGTAGAATTTCTGCGTTGCCGGGCCGATCAACGGATTGCTGTCATCGCAGTCGAGGTTGTTGGCCACATAGCCGGCAGGTGCGGAGCAGGCGATCACCCAGACGTTCGGGTTTCCGTAGCCGTCATTGTCGGCATCGCGGTGGAATTTCTGCGTTGCCGGGCCAATAGCAGGATTGCTGTCGTTGCAGTCGAGGTTGTTGGTCACATACCCCGCTGGCTGCGAACAGGCCAGGGTGGTGATGTTCGGATTACCGAAACCGTCGCCGTCGGCATCGCGGTAATAGGTGGTCATAGTCGTCGGGTCACTGGGGTCGCAGTCTATGTACATGGTGACAAGTCGCCCGTCGATGGCTGCCCTGTTGTTCGGCTGATTGTCACGCACTGCCACCATGACGCGCTTTGTCCCCTTGGTGTTTGCCGGGGGGGTAAAGGTGAAGCTGGTGCCGGTGCCGGCAGAGACGCCGTCAACCGTCCACTCGTACGTCAGAGGCCCCCCTTCCGGATCGATGGCCGTCACGCTGAGGGTGAGCGGATGGAGTACGCTGGCCCGCGGGTTCGTTTCTGACGGCGAGAAGGAGGTGATGACCGGCGGCAGGTTGCCGGCGGTAATGGTTACCTTGGCATAGCCGATGGAGCTGTTGCCGGCCGGGTCGGTCACCTTGAGCCCGATCAGGCCGGTGAAGGGCTTGTTCCAGGTGTAGAGGACCACCTTGCCGAGAGCATCGGTGAATATGCCGTCGCCGTTCAGGTCCCAGGCATAGGTGAGGGTGACCCCCACATCAGGATGGGTCGAGAGACCTCCGTCAAGGGTTATCTGGGAGCCGGTCACACCGGTGTAGGGGCCACCGGCACGGGCGGTGGGATAGTGGGGCGTGAAGTCTTTAACCATCGTGGCCATGGCTGTCTGGGCATTGGTGTTTGCCGTCTGGATCGCGGCAATGGTCTGATCTGTCTTCAACACCAGGGTGTCGATTGAATTGCCGAGGGTGTAGTTTGCCGGTGGAACGGCCATCACCTTGGTGTAGTCGACGAGCAGGGCGATACGCGCATCGCTGAAGCCGACAGCCTTGAGAGATGCGATTTCCTCCGGGGTGATGCCGGTGGTGTTCATCCGGTCCTTGAGGGCCTGCAGCCCGCTCACGTCGATGACCTTGTCCGCCATCCCCTGGGTGATGAGCACCGCTTTGAGGTTCAGCAGGTCAGCCTTGTAGTCCGCAAGATTGGCGGCCAGCAGGTCGCCATAGCTCCTGGCGGCCTCAAGCTGACGGTAGGCGAACTCATAATTGGTGACCGCTGCGGCGCCTTGGTACTTCTCGTAGGACTGGCGCATCGCCTTGACCAATGCCCCCTGTTCGATACCCCGGTTGGCAATCCTGATCAGTGCAGCCTCGCGCGGGTTGCTGCCGAGCGGTTGGATAGGATAGGCATCCGGATAGGTGCCGGGAATCGAGGTGGCCTTCAGTTCAGCCATGATTGCAGCTGTATCGAGTGGAGCGAATACTTTGAAGTTGGCATCCGGCGGGTCGGCAGCAAGGTCGGCCCAATGTTTGGCCATGTTGCCGTATATGCCGCTCGCTTTCTTTGGAGTGCTGTTAGGATCATAGCCGCCGATCATCTCGGTTGCATAATAGATCACCCAACCGTTGTAATCGGTAGGGACACCCGTAAAGTGGCTGACGACGCCGATTGCTGCGCCGATGACATCTCCTGACATGAGGCTTAACCCGATACTGGCGGCGTCTAGGATCGCCATGGCATCGTTCCATTGCTGAATGGCGTTTGAGTATCCCATCCCAATGCTGTTTGCGGCATTCTTGAGCGGCGACATATCAACGGGCGGATGCCCCAGGTCAACAACTTCGAAGGCCCACCCCGGTCCGGGGTTCTCGACCGTTTCCCATGGGTCCAGCTTGGCGTTCTGGTTCGTGTCCATGATCAGGTCGAACCTGCCCACCTTGACTTTCGGCGGCAGGGCGATCACCTCATCAAAAAAGGCTCCGCCGAGTAACATGCTGCAGATCCTGTTCGGTACCCCCATGGCGTCGGTGAACGTATCGCCGACACTCCAGCTCTTGTTGTCAACAATGTAGACATCGGCGCACGGGAAGAAGTCAAAGGGGTTGATCTTGTTATTAACCGTCCCTGATACGCATATCGTCTCGTTCTTGTCGAAAACGGATTTCGGCACCACCAGGTTGGTGCAGTCGCTGGTGTAAATGCTGTCGGCAATTGCGGCAGACGTACCGAGCAACCCGATTATCAACGGCAGGGCCAACATGAGGGAACATATCCTGGAGAACCGAATTCGCAGATTCATGGCCATCTCCTTTCTGGAGTCCGCAACAGCAAACTGAGTTCGTTTGGCAAGCCATGTACGGTACGGCTAAAATTACCGGCGTTGAACGCACTTTGTAAGTCAGGCGCTTTCTGCGGGCGCATCCCCTCGACCAAGCAGGTCGGTACAGCGAGTGCCTTCTTTTCTGGGGTCGCGTAAAAAATGACTACAGTTCTCCTTTAATTAGAGACGCAACTTGCGTGCCCATGTGTAACACTTCTAAATGATTGGTGTTTTTCTTCGCGTGGCGACGGGTGTAAATATTATCGACATCAGGAAAGGTGGTGGTCACAGTTTTTCTTGTTGAATTTGTTAAAAAGTAAATGATATTTGAGTGTTATCTCGGAAGGTGGTCGGGATGGAGTACGGATTGCATCAGGGAGAGGTCTGCCCGCATCTCTTCTTCCCGGGGGACGAAGCGGCCGAACCTGATCCGGTCGCACCGGGTGAAGAGGTGCGTCAGCGCCACAGACTGGTTGGACGGGGTGTCAGGGGGGGGCGGCTGGAGACCGGTAACAGCGGCGGGAGAAATGTTGCCTTCAACTCCAACCAGCTCCTGCAGGAGCCGAAATAAAACCGTGTAAAATTTTTCGACATCACCATCAATCAATGACTGTTCTAACCTGGCAAGGGATTGCTTGATAGAGGGTGGCACCGCAACGGCCCGCTCCCCGGAAGGTATTATAACGGCGTGTCGCCGCAAGGATAGGGTCATACAGATAGCAACCGTCAGGCCAATAAGGGCGATAAGCAGCATAAGGGCAGATGCCCCCTGGACGTGGGAGGGAACTGACGAAGCAGGGGGAACAGGGGCGGTTGTAGCCGCATTCCGTCCGGACGAAGGGGCAACATCCGGCAGGTTCTGCCGCAGAGTGCAGTACCGGCCGGGTTCGGGGTCGAAATAGCTCCAGACAACCGGGGGAAGGTGGCCGGCAGCAGCCGGAATAACAACCTGCTCGCAGACGAGACCTTTGTCCTTGTTCCTGACCGTGGGGGGGTAGCTGCGGAGATTGTCCCCGGCTATCCGGGGGCAGCGGGCACTGTTCAAGGTGCCGGCGCCGCTGATGGTGGTGGTAATGGTCAGGGGATCGCCGGGGGATGGCGTCTCGGGACTGCTTGTCGCCTTCATGGAGAAGCTGCCGATGGCGCCGCTGAAGGAGGCTGGCCGGTCAGCCGGCAGCGGTAGTACGGTCAATGTCACCGGTGCTGTCACCAGGGACTGCGGCCGCGGTTCGATGGCACCGAAAAACGCGTCGCTCCCTTTGGCGGCCTCTATGATCTCCAGATCGAGGCTGGCCGGCCCCACGGCCAACTGTCCCGGTGTGATGCTGCTGATCCGGCCCGAAAAGCGATATAGCGCAACATTCGGGTCGCTGGCGTCGGCATCCTGAACCGGCGGAGCGAAGGCGACCGAACCGCCAGCGGGTGCGGCAAGGCGTGGGTAGCCGATGTTGCGCACTCTGACGTCGCTGACCCGGAGGGTTACGGTTACCGGCACCGATTCTCCCGGATAGATTTTCTCCCTGGCGAGCTTCAGCTCGAGCGAAACCGCCGCAGCCGCGTTAACGAAGAACCCGGCGGCCAGCAGCAGGGCCGTGCCGATACAGCGCCAGATGGTTGCGGCGCGCAGGAGCAACCATATGTTGAACGGCGGCCTGCTCATTTCACCAGTCCTTTTCCGGCGGTGCCGGCTTTTCATGTCGGCTGCCGGCTGTCACAGCCGAGCGCAGTACTTCCCGGCCCCGGGCTTCATCCAGCATCCGCAGAGCCTGCTCCGGCGTCAAGGCCGGTGCGGCACGCCTTTGTCCTGCCGGCGTATCGAGGTCCGTGGCGGCTCCGGCCTTTCCGGTCTTCGTACCGGCCCGCCCCGGCTGCTTCGATGCAGCAGTGCCGTGCCTTGCCATGTCGTGCGGCTTTTGCGTTGGGGCCGCTCCCGGTCGACCCGATGCCAGGGCCATCAGCCTGGCATCGGCCAACGCCTTGTTGTGGCCAGCGTCACTGTCCGCGGGATTAAGGTCCACCGCCGCCTGCAACTGGCGCACCGCCTCCGTCAGTATTCGTTCTGCCCCTTCCCGATCTGCGGCAATGTTCTTCTGCTCCATTGCGAGCAGCGTAGTTCCGAGATTGTAGAGCGCCAGCTGGCGGACGGTCGGGTCACCGGCCGCCGTGGCGGCCCGGAAATCGGTGCTGGCGGCAACCAGTTCGCCGAGTCGGTAGCGGGCGACGCCCCGATTGAGGAGCGCCAGATGGCGTGAAGACCGATTACCGGCGGCTGAAGACCATGATGCAATGGCGCCACGCAGGTCATTGTTGCGAAGCGCCCGGTCTGCCCTTGCCAGTTGCCACTGCGACAGATCGTAGCGGATGGCAGAGACTGCGCAAACGAGGGGCAACAGCAAAAGGGCGCTGGTGCGCAGCCACCGGCTCATGGTCGCCTCCCGCTGCGCGGCAGCAGCATTATGGTGCAGAGAACCAGCGCGGCCGCCAATGGGTACTGAAAACGGTCGGCGAGCCTCTGGCGGTGCCGCTGCCGGGCACTCTCCCGACCTTTGGCCCGAGCCCGCTCGATAAGCGGCTTCAGGCCGTTGCCGTCAGCATTCAGGCTGATGAAAGCAGTAGTCAGCCTTTGTAACGTATCCGGCGTGGCGCGGCTCTTGACCACGGCGCCGGCACGGTCCTTGACAAAGTCGCCACCGGGGAGCGGGATCACCCCCCCTTCCGGGGTCCCGGCTTGGGCTGCAATGACGGTGACGCCATCACGTCGCAGCCGTTCCAGGCCAGAGGCGATGCCGCCGGCGTGGTCTTCGCCGTCGCTCACCACCACCAGCACCCGTCCTCCCGGCGATGTGCCGCGAAACGCCGGCTGCGCCTCAGTCAGGGCTGCGGCCAGGGAGCTTCCCCCTTTAGGGATGCTGTCCGGGTCGAGTTCAGCCAGCATTTGCCGGGCAAGGGCGTAATCGGCGGTCAGCGGGCAGACGAGAAATGCGCTGCCGGCAAAGGCCACCAGTCCGATTCGGTCCCCTGCAGCTTTGTCGAGCAGCTGCGTCACCCCCTTCTTGGCAACGGCAAGTCGGCTGGGGACCAGATCATCGGCCAGCATGCTGCGCGAAACGTCCAATGCCACGATGATGTCCAGGCCGACGATTGTTTCCTGCTCTTCAATAGTACCCCACTGGGGGCGCATCAACACGGCAACGAGAAGCAGCATGCAAAGGAGCGGCAGCAGCAGACTGGCCCATCGCCTGCCCGCCGGTTGTTCCGGTGCCAAGGGGGCATGGAACTGCGGCTCTGCCAGCCGGAGCAGGTCGTTTCGCCGGTTCCGTTCAGCCCGCAGCGCCAGCAGGAAGGCCACGATTACCGGGATGACCAGCCAGCCGTATGCCGGGTCGGCGACTATCATGTCAGGGAACTCCTCTCAGCCAGGTGCAGCGCACGGTCTGGACGAACAGGAGCAATAGCAGGGCGGCCAGGGCCAGGGGCGGATAAAGCTCCCGCACGCTCCTGCTCCGTTTTTCCTCGATCAGCCGCTTTTCAAGTCGATCGATCTCGGTGAAGACTGAGCGCAAGGTCGCAGTATCGTAGGCACGGAAGTATGCGCCACCGGTGGTTGCGGCAATCTCCCGCAGTGCCGCCTCGTCCAGATCAGCGCTGACCTTGCGCCAGATGGTCCCGCCAAGGGGGTCTTCCACGGGAAACAGTGCCGGAGTGGTGGCCCCGATACCGATAGCGTGGATTCTGATCCCGAGTGCCTGCGCTGCTGAGGCAGCCGCGCGAGGGGTGGTCTGCCCGACATTGGAACGTCCGTCAGTCATGATGATCACGGTACGGCTGCCTGCCGGGGAGGCGCGCAGCCGATTCACCGCTGCCAGAATGCCGTCGCCCAGCGCTGTCCCGTCCTCGATGTTGCCGATCTCCAGCCGGTCGAGCATTGTTGCCAGCCAGTCGTGGTCGAGCGTTAACGGCGCAACCGGGTAGGGTCTGGCAGCAAAGGCAACAAAGCCGATCCGGTCGCCGGGACGCCGCGCAATGAATTCGTGGGTAACTTCCCGGGCGATGACCAGCCGGGAGCGGTTGTGCCCGGTTACATCCCTGTCAACGGCCAGCATGCTGGTGGACAGGTCCAGGGCAATGACGATATCCACCCCACGCGAGCTGACCGTGGTCTCTGTCCTGGCCAGTTGCGGCCGGGCAAGGGCAAAGATCATGAAAAGCAGGGCTGCCGCCTGCAGCCAGGGGAGCAGTTGGCCCAATCGCTGGCGCATGGTCTTGGGCAGGAGGGAGATGGCGGCAATCCCGGGGAACGGGATCGCCTGGTCAGGGCGGTGTTTACGCAGCACCAGGATGACTGCCAAAGGAATGAGTGCCAGCAAGGCAAGGGGAGAATGGAATGTCATGGGGCAGCCCCGGATCGGCACTCGAGCAGTTGCTGCACTGAAGCAAACGCCTCAGCCACGGTGGCGGTATCCGGCAGGCAGGCGCCAAACCGCACCCGGTCGCACAGGGCGAGCAGTGCCGCTGCAACGGCGACTGTCTCCGCTGGAACTTTGTCAGCGGCTGCTTTGAGCAGTTCCTGGCTGGTCATGGCTGAGCAATCACTCCGGATCAACCGCGAACGGGCAATAGCTGCCAGTTGCTCGAACAGCAGCATTGCCGGTAGTTCCCCCCGAGTGTATGCCTCCCGTAGTGTGGCAAGGTCGTCCATCTCCGGTAACGGCATTGGTGGTGGGGCAGCCGTGTGGCCCTTTCCCTTCCTGGCCCTTGCGGTCGCTGCCAGACCCAGGCCGGCAACGAGCAGCACCAGAGCCGTGGCGGTGAAGGGGGGCGGCCCAGTCGGTGGCAGCGGGCCGTGGATCTCCCTGATTGCCGTAGAATCGGCAGTCGGCGCCGACAGAGCGTTTGGCGGGCGGCAGGCCAGCAGAATCAGGGCGAAGAGTACGGCCATCAGCCGATTCATGTGCGCCGCCTTTGCTGCCGGTTGCGAAAAAAACGCATCAGCGGATACAGCGGCGGGGTCTGGCTACCAAGCTCCAGCAGCGCTGTGCCCGTTGAGGTAAGTGCATCCCGGCGCTCAGTCAGCCGTCTGGCGGCCTGGCGCCGGTAGTCGGCCCGAACGGCATCGCTGTCGGTATCGACCATGTGCAGGTCACCGGTTTCTGCGTCAGCCAGACGGAGCAGCCCCGCAGGCGGCAGGTCGTGTTCTGCCGGGTCAGTTACGGCCACGGCCACGGTGTCGTGCCGGGCAGCAACCGCCGCGACGGGCCTGGCCGGCAGGGTGTCGATGAAGTCAGAGAAGATGCAGGTCAGCACTCGCCCCCGGACCGCATGGATCAGGTGATCGAGGGCGTCGGTAAGGTTAGCGACCGGTGCCCCGGTAGTCGCCGGTGTCATGGCGGTGCGGATAAGCCGCAGGAGATGATGCTTTCCCTTTCCCGGCGGCAGATAGCGAAGTTCCCCATCGCCGAACGTGAGCAGGCCGATGCGGTCGTTGGAGCGGAGTGCCGCAAAAGCCAGCAGCGAACATGCCTCGATGGCTGTTTCCAGCTTGGTGGCCCGGACCGTGCCGAAATCCATCGAGGCAGAGCGGTCGAGGAGCAGGAGCAGCGTCAGTTCTCGCTCTTCGACGAAGCTCTTTACGAAGGTGCGTCCCTGGCGTGCGGTGACGTTCCAGTCTATCGAACGGACATCGTCGCCCGGCTGATATTCCCGCACCTGGTCGAATTCAATGCCGCGGCCACGGAACGCACTACGGTATTCGCCGGCAAAGTCGGCGGTGGTGAGGCGCGAGGAGGTGATCTGCAGCCGGCGGACCGCCCGGGCTGTTGTCAGCTCCTCGCCGGCAGGACTTGGGGGGCTCGCCGGCATGATCAGGGGACCCGGACTGAGGCGAGGATTTCAGCGATCATCTGATCGGTGGAGATGCGGTCGATGTCGGCCTCATAGGTGGTGATGATCCGGTGGCGCAGCACATCAGGCGCTATCTCCTTGATGTCCTGGGGGACCACATATCCCCGACCGCGGATGAACGCCAGGGCACGGGAGGCGATTGCCAGAAATATGCTGGCCCGCGGCGACGCCCCGAACTCGATATAGGGGGCGAGGTGCGCCAGGCCGCACCGGGCTGGGTCCCGGGTGGCGAAGACGATGTCGAGGATGTACTGCTCAATTTTCTCATCCTGGTAAATGGAGTCAACAATGGTCCGCGCTCGCTGGATCTCTTCCGGATGCATGATCGGCAGCAGTGATGGCCCTTTTGCCGTGCGGGCGGTGCGACGGATGATCTCGCGCTCCTCATCCCAGGTTGGATAGTCGATGGTGACCTTCAACATGAAGCGGTCCATCTGGGCTTCAGGGAGAGGGTAGGTCCCCTCATGCTCGATCGGGTTCTGGGTGGCCATGACCAGGAACGGTTCGGGCAGGAGGTGTGAATTGTCACCGATGGTTACCTGGCGTTCCTCCATTGCCTCCAATAGCGCGCTGTGGACCTTGGCCGGTGCCCGGTTCACTTCATCGGCCAGGACGATGTTAGCAAAGATGGGCCCCTTCTTCGTAGTGAACACCCCGTCCCGCGGGTTGTAGATGAGGGTTCCGACCAGGTCGGCGGGCAGGAGGTCGGGAGTGAACTGGATCCTCTGGAAACGGGCGTCGATCAGGCTGGCCAGGGTCTTGACAACGGTGGTCTTTGCCAGGCCCGGGACTCCCTCGATGAGGAGGTGGCCGTTGGCGAGGAGTGCCACGAGAATCCGCTCCAACAGATGCTGTTGACCAACAATAACGGTTTCGACCGAAGAGATGATCTTTCTGATGAATGCTCCTTCGGACCGGACCTTCTGGCTTACGGCTTCGATGTGTGCGTTCAATGGTTACTCCGTGCGCAGTTTTGATCATGTATTATACCAAAACAGTTCCCAAGTACAGAACTGGGGCTGCCGGATTCGGAATAGGGCAAAAGAGATGTTCGATCCGTCTTGCCCCGTACACGAAAAAACAGTATCCTCCACCCATGGACAGGTTACGTGAAAACAATTACTGGGTATTCGACATGGATGGCACCCTGACCCAGCCGGTGCATGATTTTGCCGCTATCCGGAGCGAGTTGGGGATTCCGTCCGAGGCGGACATCCTCGACTTCCTGGCTGCGCTTCCGGAAGCTGAGGCTGCCAGCCGGCATGCGCGGCTGAACGAGATCGAACTGGAGCTGTCGGCGCGGACCGTCGTGGCTCCGGGTGCGGTCCGGCTGGTGGAGTGTCTGGCGCTGCGCGGCGCACGTCTCGGCATTCTTACCCGCAATACCAGGGAAATCGCCCTGGTTACCCTGTCGCACCTCGGCCTTTTGGACTATTTCGAGCCGGCGGCTATTGTCGGTCGTGACGAAGCCCTTCCCAAGCCTGAACCGGACGGTATCCACAGGCTCGCTGGCCAGTGGGGTGCGGACCCGACGGCAACGATTATGGTGGGCGATTATCTGTTCGATCTTCAGGCCGGCAAGGCTGCCGGAGCAACCACGATCCATGTGGACCGGACCGGCAGCTTCCGTTGGCTGGAGTTTGCCGATCTGGCCGTAGTCTCCCTCGACGAACTGCTCCCGTTGATCGAACCGGCACTATGAGCCCTTTCCGGGGTAGACTGCACGGGATCTTGCCATGTTCGCGCTGAAAAAGCTCATCGCTCCCTTTCTGCTGCCACCCGGCATCTTTGTGTTCATCCTAGTCGGTTACGGGTTTTGGTGCTGCCGGCGCCGCCGGTACGGAGCAGGTCTGGTGACCCTGCTACTCGGGGCGTTTCTCTGGCTGTTGGCCACGGCCCCTGTCGGCAGCCTGCTGATGCGGGGGTTGGAGGGGCGTTTGACGATACCTCGGCCACTCCGGGGGGATGTTATCATCCTGCTCGGTGGTGGCATCAATGGCTTTGTCCCTGACCTGACCGGCACCGGTACGCCGTCGGAAGACATGAACGGTCGACTGCTGACGGCCGTGCGTGCCCAGCGGCAACTGGGAGTGCCGGTGATCGTCTCCGGCGGGGCGGTCTTTGCCGGTCAGCCGGCCGAGGCGCCGGTGGTGCGGCGCTTTCTCCTCGACCTCGGGGTGCCGGCGGAGCAGGTAATCGTCGAGGCCCAGAGCCGGGACACAATGGAAAACGCCCGCTACTGCCGGGAGATCATCAACCGAAGCGGGTTTCGGCAGCCGTTGCTGGTCACGTCCGCCTACCACATGCCACGCTCTCTTGCCGCGTTCCGCAAGGCAGGGGTGACAGTAACCCCTTTGCCGGCCCAATTTGCCACCGGTGGCGGCGAACCGTTCCTCTGGGTGCATTGGCTGCCCGAAGCCGGGGCGCTGCATCGTTCGTCAAAGGCGTTGCACGAGTACCTGGGGCTGCTCTGGTACCGGTTGTCCGGGTAGCCTTGCAGGAAACGCTGCATGGTGCCGGCGATATGATACACTTTTGCCAGATGTATACATTGAAAGGAGAACGTATATGGCAATACAGTCAATGGTTTGTCGGTTGCTGGTGGCTGGCATCGTGACGATGACGGCTGTTCCGGCGATGGCGGGAGGCCCTGCGTGGGAACTGCTGGATTCGGCGCCGAACCATTCGGAGTTTTTCTACGACAAGGCCGGGGTGAAAAAGCTGCCGGCAGGCATCGTAACGGTAACCGCCAAGGTAGCCTATGCTCCCGAGGGGCGGCAGGAGGTAGTTGATACCCTCAAGAACGAGAAGTACGAAGCCCTTTCCTATTCCCTCTATTCCTATGAGATCAACTGTGCCAAAGGGGAGAGCAGGCTTGTGTCGGTGAAACATGCCAACGCACAAGGTGGGGCGATTGCCGAGTTCAGCCTGGCGGGCAAGGCAGAGTGGGAGGAGATACCGATCGGGTCGCGGCTCGATATGGTGGTGGACGAAGAGTGCCCGGTCCCTGCTCGTTGACCGATGCCAGTCGGTAAGGGTGGTAATGTAAAAGGCCCCGGCAGCTTCTGCCGGGGCCTTTTACATGGACGGGACGAATGCTCGGCTAGAGTCGGAACCGTTTCACCATCTCCTGCAGCTCAACCGAAAGCTTGGAGAGCTGCGACGAGGCGAGGGATATCTCATTGGAGCTGTGGGCGCTTTGCTGAACCGTGTCCGATATCTGATGGATGTTGTTGGAAATTTCCCGGGTGGTTGCCGTCTGTTCCTCGGCAGCGGTGGCGATCTGGTTGATCTGGCCGGTCACCTCGTTGATCTGGGACAGGATCTCCTCCAGGGCCTGACCCGACCTGGCAGCCTCCGACGTTCCCCGTTCCACCTCGTTGACCCCCTCCACCATTGCCGATACCGCCAGTTTCGTCTCGCCCTGGATGCTCTTGATCATTTCGCCGATTTCCCGGGTCGCCTTGGTGGTCCGTTCTGCCAGTGCCCTGACTTCGTCCGCCACCACGGCAAAGCCGCGCCCCTGCTCGCCGGCCCTTGCCGCTTCGATGGCGGCGTTCAGGGCCAGCAGGTTGGTCTGGTCCGCAATGTCCTCAATAGTGGCAACAATGGCGCCGATCTGATCGGAGCGGGTGCCGAGTTGCTCCACCACACCTGCTGAACTGCGCACCTTGTCGGCGATCCGGTTCATCCCTTCGACCGTATTCCTGACGATGACCGCACCGTTCTGGGCCGCCTGGCTGGCATGGCTGGAGCTTTCGGCAGCATGGTGGCAGTTGTTGGCGATGTCCGAACTGGTCGCCGACATCTCTTCGCTGGCCGTGGCCACGGTCTCCGCCTGGCTCACCACCTCGTGGGAGCCATCCGCTGTGTTCTGGGCGTTGGCGTGGAGTTCGACCGATGCTGCCGAGACCTCTTGGGCGCTCTTGTTAACCATGTCCATGATCTGTCGCAGGTTTTCCACCATGGTCTTCATCGCCCCGTAGACACCGCCATTTGCCTTGTCGAAGCGGACGGTCAGGTCACCTTCGGCCACCAGCTTGGCAATCTCCTCCAACTGCTCCGGTTCGGTGCCGAGGCGACCAATCAGGCGCTTGGTCGTGACGAGGGATATGACGGCAATAACAATTAGCAAAGTTATGGTTGCCCCGACGATCAGATAAACCCCTTCGATCAGATGCCTCCTGTTGTCATCAGAGGCTTTCTTGATGATCGCCTCCAGGTCGTCCACGTAATTGCCGGTGCCGATAACCCAGCCGAAGGGCTGGAATTGCAGCGAGTAGCTCCGTTTGGGGAACGGCTTGGGGTCGCCCGGTCTGGGGAACCAGTAATCGGTGAAATCGCCCCCCGGCTTCATGCCGTTCCTGATGATCTCCTGAATAAAATACTTCCCTTTGGCATCCTGAAGGTTGTAGCGGTTCTTCCCCTCTATCTCCTTCCCCATCATTGCCACGTTGACCCCTTCGGTGGTGTCGGCCCAGAAGTAGCCGTCCTTGCCGAACTTCATGTTCCGGAGCAGATCGGCTCCCTGTCTTTTCGCCTCGTCCAGGGAAAATTCGCCTTTCTGGTGGCGCTCGAAGATCCGCTGCAGCATGCTGACCGCCGCTTCCACCTGGCTCCTGGCCTGGGTGTCGAAGTCGCTGTAGAGCGTTTTTCGATACGAGTCGACGAAGGAGTTGAAGACATCCAGGTTTTCCTTCATGGCGAGGAGGCTGGTGACCACGGCCAGGGTTATGCAGCTGGCAAGGACCAGGGCAAGGATCTTGGCGCCAAAACCGAATTGTGTGCGTGATGATGTCATAATAATGCCTCCATAAAACAAGATTTCATTTCTGTGACGACGTTGTATCTACTTGGTTGGAATAGTTGGCTAGTGAGTAATTACTTAATAATTTCACGCTAAACTAAGGATGTTGTCTGAGTTTTTGTATACTATTGGCCAATGGCTCGAGAGCTTTAATGTTCTGAGAAAAATGTATACAAATTCAAAAAATCAAATATATGGTTGGTGTCGAGGGCGTTTGTATCGTCGCATGTGGAGGGGGTGCAAGCCAGATCGGGGTAGCGTGTTGACGGTCAATTCATATATTCTGAATGACATTATGGGCGGGAGGGCACGCAACACCGCGAAACTGGTAATGAACTTGACACCTCCCAGCCTTTGTGCTAGCTTTTCCGGGCCTGTCCCGTCTAATTGAGCGGTCGTTTGGGGGCGGTGTGTCACAGAACAGCCAGGGAGGCTACATGAGCAACAAACTGCTCCTCGCCGATGACAGCGTCACCATTCAAAAAGTTGTTGGGATTATCTTTTCAAACGAAGATTACGAGCTTGCCGTTGTTGACAACGGCAACGCCGCCCTGGAAAAAGCCCGGGAGTCTCACCCCGATATTATGCTGGTGGATGCCCTTATGCCGGGAATTAACGGCTACGAGGTCTGCCAGGAGATCCGCCGGGATCCGGCACTGAAAAACACCCCTCTGTTGCTCCTTACCGGTGCCTTCGAACCGTTCGACGAGGACAAGGCCCGCCAGTGCGGTGCCGATGATTTCATCAGCAAGCCATTTGATTCCCAGAGCCTCATCGAGAGCGTCAAGAAGCTGATTGCTCTCGGTCGGGAGCGTGCCACGGTTACTGGTGAACAGACGCCGCCGGTTCAAGTCGCTGCACCGGCATCAGATTGGGCAGTACAGGAACTTGTCGAGCTTCCCCCCGAGCCGTTGGCTGCCGCAGTATCACCTGCGACCGGGGCTGTTGCCGAGCCGACCCCGGCGGCGGCAGAGGATGATCTGTGGGGCGCTTTCGAGCTTGAGGCGGGCGGTGCCGAACCGGTCGTTGAGACTGTCGGCGAAGAGGCGGTCGAGGCCGGGTTCGAGGAACTGTCTGCCGACGACGCCTTCTCATTTGCCGAGCCTGGACCGGTTCCCGAACCGGCAGCAGTCGACTTCGGGTCGAACTGGGTGCCGGTGGGGGAACAGGAGTTCGGCCGCGACGAACCTTCTCCGGTCCAACCGGCCCCATCGCTCGCTTCAGTACCATTGGCTGCGGTTTCCGTTGATGCCGTGGAACCAAGCTCTTTTCCCGAAACATCCTTTACCGCCAGTGTGGTGGAGCCATCTGCTTTTGGCGGCTTCGAGGGGGGGGGCGAGCCGGTATCCGCAGCCATTCCTATGGAGCCGCTTTTTACCCCTGAAGAAGAATTCGTACCCGCCCCTGCGGCCATGGTGTCCACTGAGCCGGCAGCCGAGCCCGCGGCGGTGTCGGCCATTCCGGCTACGGTAGCCCTGGACGAGGGTCAGCTCAAGGCTCTTCTGGCCAGTGTTTCCCGTGAGGTGATCGAAAAGATCGTCTGGGAAGTGGTGCCCGATCTGGCCGAGACCATCATCAAGGAAGAGATAAGGAAGATCAAGGAAGGGCTTGGTAACCAGTGAACTCGTAACTGGTGACTGGTACAATCGTTACCCAAAAGAGCGGGGGATTTCGTATCCCCCGTTTTTTTCATACATTACATAGATACGATGAGAGGTCGGACGATGGAGCAGCAGGAACTGGCAAAGGTCTACGAACCCCGGGCCGTTGAGGAGAAATGGTACGGGGTCTGGGAGCAAAGCGGCTATTTTCGCGCAACGGCACCATCCGAGAAGAAACCGTACAGCATTGTCATCCCTCCGCCGAACGTCACCGGCGCCCTGCACATGGGGCATGCTCTGAACAACACCCTGCAGGATATTCTCTGCCGCTGGAAGCGGATGCAGGGCTACAATGTCCTCTGGATGCCCGGCACCGACCATGCCGGCATTGCCACGCAGAACGTGGTGGAGCGCCAGCTGGCGGCCCAGAAGAAGGATCGCCATGAACTCGGCCGGGAGGCGTTCATCGAGCGGGTCTGGAAGTGGAAGGCGGAGTCCGGCGGGCAGATCATCGGCCAGTTGAAGCGTCTGGGCGCCTCCTGCGACTGGGAACGGGAACGTTTCACCATGGACGAGGGGCTTTCCAGGGCAGTACGTACGGTCTTTGTCAGGCTGCATCAGGAAGGTCTGATCTACCGCGACAACCGGCTGATCAACTGGTGCCCCCGCTGCCACACCGCCCTCTCGGATATCGAGGTCGAGCACGAGGATAAGAAGGGGCATCTCTGGCATATCCGCTACCCGGTCGTCGGCGCCCCGGGCCGGTTCGTGACCGTGGCCACCACGAGGCCGGAGACCATGCTGGGAGACACGGCCGTGGCCGTGCATCCGGATGACGAGCGGTATTGCGACCTGGTCGGGAAGACTGTCGTGCTCCCCCTGATCAACCGGGAGATCCCGGTGGTGGCCGACGAATACGTCGACCGGGAGTTCGGTACCGGGGTGGTGAAGATTACGCCGGCCCATGACTTCAACGACTTCGAAGTGGGGGTCCGGCACGGGCTGGACAAGATCAACGTCTTCGACGAGTCCGGCATCATCAACGCCGCCGGCCGGCAGTACGAGGGGCTTGACCGGTTCGAGGCCCGCAAGAGGATCGTTGCCGATCTGGAGGAGGCGGGGCTGCTGGTGAAGATCGACGACCACGCCATGGCGGTCGGCGGCTGCTACCGCTGCAAGACGGTGGTCGAGCCGTATCTGTCGCTGCAGTGGTACGTCAAGGTCGGCCCGCTGGCCGAGCGGGCACTGGCTGCAGTCAGGGATGGTCGGACCCGCATCCTTCCCAAGCAGTGGGAGAATACCTATTACGACTGGATGGAGAACATCCGCGACTGGTGCATCTCGCGCCAGATCTGGTGGGGCCACCGGATTCCGGCCTGGTTCTGCGATCACTGCGGTGAGGTGACCGTAGGGATGGATGATCCGACGACCTGCTGCAAGTGCGGCAGTGACGAGATCCGCCAGGAGACCGATGTGCTGGACACCTGGTTTTCCTCGGCCCTCTGGCCGTTCTCCACCATGGGGTGGCCGGACAAGACCCCGGAATTGGCGGCGTTCTACCCCACTTCCTGCCTGGTGACCGGGTTTGATATCCTCTTCTTCTGGGTCGCCCGGATGATGATGATGGGTCTGCACTTCATGGACGAGGTGCCGTTCAGGGACGTCTACATCCATGCCCTGGTGCGGGACGCCCAGGGGCAGAAGATGAGCAAGTCCAAGGGGAACGTCATCGATCCGCTGACGGTCATCGACCAGTACGGCACCGATGCCTTCCGCTTTACCCTGGCCGCTTTTGCCGCCCAGGGGCGTGACATCAAGCTGGCCGAGGAGCGGATCGCCGGCTATCGGAACTTTGCCAACAAGATCTGGAACGCTGCCCGCTTTGCCCTGATGAACCTGCAGGGATTCGATCCGGAGAGTGACGACCCGGCCATTGCCCAACTGCGCCATTTCTTCTTCACCGCGACGCCGGGCAAGGAGTATCCGGAGGAGGAAGCGCGTCTGCCGCTGGCCAATGCGGATCGCTGGATACTGTACCGCCTCCACAACGCGGCGATTGAAGTCAACACCTCTCTGGAGGGGTACTATTTCAACAGCGCCGCCAATGCGCTCTACCAGTTCACCTGGAGCGAGTTCTGCGACTGGTACATCGAGCTGATCAAAAATGACCTCTACGCCGGCAGTCCGGAGCGGAAGGCGACCGCCCAGTATGTTCTCTGGTACGTACTGGAGCACCTGCTCAGGCTGCTCCACCCCTTCATGCCGTTTGTCACGGAAGAGATCTGGCAGGTGCTGCCGGGAAACAAGGCGAACGAGAGCATTATGCTCGCCCCCTATCCCGAGCCGCAGGCGATCTGGGACTTTCAGGGAGAGGCAACGGCCATGGAACTGGTCATGGATGTCATCCGGGCGATCCGGACCATCCGCGGCGAGATGGAGGTGGCGCCTTCCAGGGAGATTGCAGCCATCCTTGAGTGCGGTTCCGACGCCAGTCGGAGTCTGCTCAAGCAGAATGAGGGGTACATCGTTTCCCTGGCCCGCCTGGCGAGCCTGGCCATCGGCAGCGGGCTGGATCTGCCCGAAGATGCGGCACTGCAGGTTGCCGGTGATGTAAAGATCGTGGTGCCGCTCAGGGGGCTGGTGGACGTGGAGGAAGAGGAAAAGCGTCTCCTCAAGGAGATCGGCAAGGCAGACAAGGATATCGAGTTCCTGGAGAAGAAGCTGGCCAACCCGAGCTTCGTCGAGCGCGCCCCTGCCGATATCGTGGCCAAGGAGCAGGAAAAGCTGGCCGAGTTCGGGGAGAAGAAGCGACTGCTGGAAGAGAGCCTCGTCAAGATCCGCAAGTTGAAATAACAGCGGGAACGGGATAAGGGCACCGGGATTGGCAATGCTTCTGTTGTCCCCGGCCCCTCGTCCCCGGTCTCTGGAGTAATACATTGCCGCTGCCGGTGCAGTTCTACATCTTTGCCTTCCTCTTCGGTGCCGTGGTCGGTTCATTCCTGAACGTCTGCATCTGCCGCCTTCCGGAAGGGAGATCGGTGGTGTTTCCTCCTTCCGCCTGTCCTTCCTGCGGGGCTGGTATCCGCTGGTACGACAATATCCCCATCGTCAGTTATCTCGTTCTCAGGGGGCGGTGCCGTTCGTGCCATGTAGCCATTTCCTGGCGCTATCCCCTGGTGGAGGCCTTGAACGGCCTGCTGACCCTGGTACTGTTCCTCCGCTTCGGACCGTCCCTGACCTTCCTGGCGCTGTTTTTCTTCTGCTCCGCCCTGGTGGCTATCACCTTCATCGATTTCGATCACCAGATCATTCCGGACGTCATCAGCCTTCCCGGCATCGTGGTCGGTTTTGTCTTCTCCTTTTTCCTCCCCTGGCTCGGGTGGCGGTCGTCGCTCATCGGCATCGTCGCCGGCGGCGGGGTCATCTGGCTGATCATCGAGCTCTACTACCGGCTGCGGAAGGAAGAGGGGATGGGGGGAGGCGATGTCAAGCTCCTGGCGATGATCGGTGCCTTCCTCGGCTGGCGGGCCATCCTGTTCACCCTCTTCGCCGCGTCCCTGGTGGGGTCGGTCGTCGGCGTATCCCTCATGTTCCTGCAGAAAAAGGACGGCAAGCTGGCCATCCCCTTTGGGCCGTACCTTGCGCTGGGCGCTGTTCTGTATATATTTTACGGGAAGCAGATCATTTTCTGGTATCTGAACATCGGCAGGTAACCTTATGGGGGGTGCATGAAGCCGTTCCGTGTCAACCTGTCGGTTGCCATTCTCACCTCACTCGCTGCCCTCCTCCTCCTCTCCTGGCTGTTACTCAGCATCATCTCATTCACCACTGCACGCAAGGACCTGGTTGCCCAGAAAAACGAACAAGCCAGGATACTCCTGGCCACGTTCGTCAGTGCGCTTCCGCCGCGCCTGCAGTTGCCGGCCGATCCCGCGCCGACCCCTGCCGGTCGTATATCCGCAACCATCGGCCGGGAGCGGGACTTCCTGGATCTTCTGGTGACCGATGCCAATGGGGCGCCGGTCTATTATAAGAGCGCGAAGGGGAGCAACCGGCCCCTAAACGAGGTCGAGATGCGGGAGACCGTGCGGAGCGGCAAGAAATCGTTTGTCGTTGCCGACAACGGGCAGGCGGTGGTCCGCTATGCACCGATCGTCGAGTCGGGGGAGGTGGTCGGCGCAGCGCGGTTGTCCCTGGCCTTCGGCAGCGAGTTCGAACGGCTGGAACACTCGCGGCGCATCTTTTTTGCCTATTTTGTGCTTGATTTTCTCCTGCTGTTCGGTCTGGGGAGTTTCATGCTCCGCAGGATTGTGGTCCTGCCGGTGTCGCGGCTTCTGGCGGCCACCGAGCGGATCACCGCGGGCGATTATTCCCACCCGGTGCATGGTGCCGGAAGTAAAGAGATTGGCGATCTTGCCGATGCGTTCAACCTGATGGTTCATTCCCTCAAGGTGAATAAGGATGAGGTCGAGCAGCATGTAGCCTCACTGGAGGAGGCGAACCGGGCGTTGCAGGTGGCACGGGAAGAGACCATACGTTCCGAAAAGCTGGCGTCGGTGGGGGTGCTGGCCGCCGGCATGGCCCACGAAATAGGCACTCCACTCTCGGCGATCATCGGCTATGCCGGCATGTTGAAAGACGACCTGGCCGATGAGCCGGACAAGGCCGATCACGCTGATCGGATCGAACGGGAGGCGCACAGGATCGATCGGCTGGTGCGGGAGCTTCTCGATTATGCCCGTCCCCGACGGCCGGAATGCGAACGGTTCGCTATTGGTCCGTTCCTTGCCGAGACCGTGGCCATGCTCGACCGCCAGGGACTGTTCAAGCGGGTCAAGGTCAGCCTTTCGGTTGCAGAAGGGATACCTGAGCCGTTTATTGACCGGCACCAACTCCTTCAGGTGCTCATTAATCTGCTGGTGAATGCCCGTGATGCCATGCCCGAAGGAGGGACTATTTCGGTCTCTGCCGTACATACTTTGAACGCTCCGGGAATGAACCGGGCTGTTACCATAACTGTCCGGGACTCGGGTGAAGGTATTGCCCCGGAGCACCTGGACAAGGTGTTTGATCCGTTCTTCACCACCAAGGACCCCGGACGCGGGACCGGCCTCGGTCTTGCCATCTGTGCGCGGATCATGGATGGGTTTGGTGGGAAGATCACAGTCCGGAGCCGACGGGGGGAAGGGACGGAGTTCGTCATCTGGCTTCCGGTGGCAGAACCGGATTATGAGGGGGAACCGGGTGGGAAATAAAGCGCATAACAAACGGATTCTCGTGGTGGATGACGAAGAGAGTCTGCGCCATATGTTGTCGGTCCTCCTCCGAAAACAAGGATATACCGTCGATACGGCGGAAAACGGCAAGGAGGCCCTGGCAAAGGTCGGCAAGGTCCGGTACGAGTTTGTTCTCAGCGATATCATGATGCCGGAGATGGATGGCAAAGCCTTTCTTCAGGAGGCGGTCCGGCAGGGAGTTCCCGCGACAACCATCATGATGTCCGCCTACGGGACTGTGGATACGGCCATTGAATGCATGAAACTGGGGGCATACGACTATGTTTCCAAGCCATTCAAAAACGATGAAATAATCCTGGTGCTGAAGAAGGCGGAGGAGCGGGAACGGCTCAAGGAGGAGAATACCCGGTTGAAAGCGGAAATTAACCGGGAATATACCTTTGCGGATATCATCAGCAGGGCTCCACGGATGCAGGAGCTGTTCGGCCTGGTCCGAAAGCTGTGCGACGTCAAGACCACGGTGCTGGTGCAGGGGGAGTCAGGTACCGGCAAGGAGCTGATCGCCCGGGCGCTGCATTTCACCGGTAGCCGGCGCCATGCCCCCTTTGTGGCCGTCAATTGCGGTGCCATCCCGGAAAGTCTGTTGGAGAGCGAACTGTTCGGCCACGTGAAAGGGGCATTCACCGATGCCGCTGCGGACAAGGCCGGTCTGTTCGAGCAGGCGGATGGCGGGACCCTGTTCCTTGATGAGATTGGTGAGATGCCGCTGTCTCTCCAGGTAAAACTCCTGCGGGTGATTCAGGATGAGGAGATCAAGCGGGTAGGGGGGACGACGGCAAAAAAGGTGAATGTCAGAGTTGTTTCGGCCACTGCCAGGCGGTTGGACGAGGAGGTGGCGGCCGGACGTTTTCGGGAGGATCTTTTTTTCCGTCTCAATGTCTTTACCATTTCCCTGCCCCCGCTCAGGGAGCGGGTGGAAGACATTCCGCTGCTGATTGATTTTTTCATCGGCAAGTACGCCCATGCCTTTGGCAAATCTGTGGGCAATTGTACTGCCGAGGCCCGCAAGGCTCTGGCTGCCTACACCTGGCCGGGCAATGTTCGGGAACTGGAAAACGTGGTGGAGCGGGGGGTTATTCTTTGTGACCATGATTTGTTGGGGCTGGAGTGCCTGCCGCCTCAGATAGCCGGTGACAATGATCTGCTCGGCCACTTTGCCCTTGCTGCTGATTCGCTGTCGATCAAACAATCCGAGATTGTTCTGGAGAGGGAACTGATCAGGCGTGCCCTGAACAAGACCAACGGTAACCGGACCCATGCGGCCCGGCTGTTGGAAATAAGTCATCGGGCATTGCTGTATAAGCTGAAGGAATATGGTATCGAATAGTCGATCTGGTGTGGGCACAGCTGACGGCTACGGTGCTAGCCTTGAAAATTTTGCATAGCAGCAGCTCGTTGCTCGCTGCTAACCATGAACTATTTGCGCAATGATGGTGTTGTTTCTTAAAATGCGCTGCAATTACGGCTGATTCCCTTTAGCTGGTCGACGGCATCCTAATTGCTTGACTTTGTTGCACCTTGCCGATGCCGGCGCTGGATGTAGGGCAATGAAAGAGCCGCTTAGA
>JAJZTK010000118.1 GCA_021849045.1 Deltaproteobacteria bacterium
GATCTCGCGTCGGTCGTCTGCACGGCGAACACTCCCTCCCTCAGTATCGCCCCCACTTCGGCCACGGTAAAGGCCGGCAATGGCCAGGGGTATACGGTGACCGTGGTCAACAACGACACCACAGCCTGCAGCTCGACCACGTTTACCTTGAACCTTGCCAACAGTAATGCGACTGACTTCACGACGTCGTCCCTGGCGTCGTTGACGCTTTCACTTGCCCCGGGCATCAGTGGTACCTCCGGCTTCACGGTAACGGCTGGCGCGGCCGCCGCCACCGGTGCGGCCAACACCTCCACCGTAGGTGTCTCGGCAACCGCGCACACTGCACCGGCGAACGTGACCGGCGTGACCACGGTCAACAACACGGTCATTAGTCCCCTCACCCACAGCAGCGTCAATCTGGGGACCAAGTACGGCAACTGGGGTACGAACTACAACTGCACTACCTGTCACAACGAGGCCACGAACAACATCAAGAACATCGCCGCCACCATTACCACGCCGACCGGTGCCCGCTCAGTGGTCTTCAACCAGCTGACCGCCTCCCAGACCACAGCCATGGGGGTGTTCGGCAACGACCAGCGCGCCACCCTGACCCAGACGACCAACGTCTGCGAGGTATGTCACCACAACACCATCTATCACCAGTACAGTTCCTCCAAGGCCGGCGTCAATCTGACCCACAACAACCGCAAGGACTGCATGCTGTGCCACCCGCACAGCGTCGGCTTCAAGGCGGGCTGCAGCGGTTGTCATGGCTATCCGCCGACAGATGCCACCCTCGGGACCTCCACCGGCCTGGTTTCGCCTGCCTCCGGCGCCACCAGCCCGGCCAGCGCCGGCGCCCACGCGATCCACGTGACTACCCGCAGCATGACCTGCAACACCTGTCACACCGGCACCACCATGCCGACGCTCGACAACAAGATCACTGTCGGTTTTGCCATCAACGGCAGCAACTGGCCCGGCTTTGTCGGCAGTGTGGGTACCTACAATACTTACAGCGGCCATACCCCGCTCAACTCACCCTACACCTTCAACTCCGGGAGCGTCACGACCACGGTTGCCACCGGCGCCGGCTACCGCAACTCCTGTGACGTCTACTGTCATGCCAACTGGCCCGGCAGCAACGGCTCCCTCAACCCTTCCTGGGTGATCACCGACGGTACCCAGAAGGCGTGCGGCACCTGCCACGGCGCCTCGGCGGCAACTCCTCCCACCACCGGCAGCCATGTCCGCCATGCCGGTAACGGTGCCACCAGTCTGGCCCTTACCTGCGACAAGTGTCATGGCGCCCACACCGACAACAGCCATGTGAATGGCAATGTGAAATGGGATCTGACCGGCATCGCCACCACGGCTCAGTACAAAACGCCGGCCGGCGCCTATGCAACCACTGGCGGCACCAATGCCGTGGCGCCGAGCGCCTCCTATGGACAGTGCAACAACATCTATTGCCACAGCACCGTTCAGGGGGCCACCGGTTCCGGTGCCCCGGCCACCTATGCCACCCCCACCTGGGGCGGGGCGGCACTGACCTGCGGCAGCTGTCATGCTGACATGTCCGGCGTCTCCGGCAGCGGCAGCCATCCGAAGCATGCCAACACCGCAAAGATTGCCTGCAGCCTCTGTCATGGGGTCGGCTACAACTCCACCACGGTAACGTATCCGAAGCATGCCAACGGCTTTATCAATATCTCCACTAATGGCTATGCCACAGGGACCACCTACAGCAAAGGGAAGAGCATCACCCCCGGCAGCGCTGTTTACGGTACCTGCTCCAACGGTTACTGCCACTCTAACGGCACCGGCGGCACGTTGCAGACCGGCGATACCCGCGGCGTTGCGGCGAATACGTCGCCGGCCTGGGGCAGCACCGACACCTGCACCACCTGTCACGCCTCGCCGCCCAACTATGCCAACTACACGAGCAATACCAGCATCACCGGCCAGAAGGCCAACAGTCATCAGGGCACCACGCACTTGGCGCAGACCTGTGATGTCTGTCATAACAGTGTCAGCACCACCAACGGCGGCGTCACGTATACCACGTATACGTCCCACAACAATGGCAGGTACAGCCTGAAGGCGTCGCTCGGCTACACCTTCGGCGTCAAGGGGGGAACCTGTGCGACCCCCGGTTGCCATGGGTCGGCGAAATGGGGTGGGCAGCTCGGTTGCGTGAACTGCCACAATACCACCATAACCCGAACCTTAGGCCGACCTGGAGAGCAGCTGGCAAATATCGTCGCCGAATTCGGCCTCGCCTATGGCCACAAAAAATCCGGGAATAGTGCCGTTACCGATGCGGATTGCATCGTCTGCCACCTCGAGGGCGATTCGACCACCGGCAAGGTATCGGCAACCTATCACAAAAACGGCAACATCGACCTGCGTGACCCGGACGGCGCCACCACCGAGGCACCGATCACCAACATGTCCGGTGCGGCCTTTACCTTCCAGCGCTTCACCACATCGTATGTTGCCGGTTCCAGAACATCCACCGGCAACACATCGAACAACATCGACAACGTCATCACGCAGAAATTCTGCCTCAAGTGCCATGACGCCACCGGCGCCACCAACCCCGGCGCCCGGGTAGGGGGTGCGGCGACCTCCCAGTACAAACCGTTCAACCGGAACATCGGCGACGCCAACTATGTGGTGCCTCTGAGCGCCGGAGTCACCAATGGCGTGGTTGACGTGGATAGCATGTTCGCAACGACCAACTCCACGTTCCATCCGGTCAAGGGGCCGCAGAACAACAGCTATGCGGCCAACAGCCGGATGAACGCCCCCTATGGCGTAACCAAGACGAACGGAACACCGTCAGCCGGCGTCGTGATCAACTGCTTTGACTGCCATAACGTCTCCGGCGCACCGCTCACCCGTCGTACGGTATCCGCCCACGGCAACCCGGCCTGGCTGCGCGGCACCGCGTACGACACCACCAACTCGTTGTGCAAGATATGCCATAACGGGTATCAAACCGCCACTGGCGGGATGGGCCACGGTTCTGGCTCGGCGTTCTATTCCTCGGTAGACTCCGGCATGGACACCTACATGACGAACCAGTGCCAGAAATGTCATGCCAGCACCGACACGGCAGTACGTCCGACGCGGGCCGAGGATGCGCACGGGTTCAGCTACTTCGCCGGTAACGGCACCGACAAGATGTGGCCCCGCGGCGCAACCGAAACGTACAAGATGTATGCGTTCATCCGGAACACGAATCAATGGAGCAGTAGCAACTGGCAACCTCTGTCAGGACCCGGTGTCCCGGCCGGTGGTGCCCAATGCGGCGGCAACATGACCACTTCAGCCTGCAGCGACACCATGACCGGGTACACCCCCGGTGGCGTCTATTAGCAGCAGCTTACATGGTCAAGGCCAAAAAGCCCCGCCCGCAAAGGCGGGGCTTTTTGGGGAATATCCCATCGCTCTCTGTGGTTACCAAGACTCTTCCCAAGCTTGTCACAAGCCCTGAAAAACTGGTATGGTGAGTAGCTTGAGGCTTTATTACGGATTGAGAAGCGGAGTGGCATGGCGTGAACTATCTGTCTGCAAAGAGGTTGTCCCTTCGGATATGCTTGTGTATCGCGGTCTTTCTGTCAGTCACCGGGTGCCGCAGAGAACAGAAAGAATCCCATCTGCAGCCCCCCGGCGATGTCGTAACGCAAACAACCCTTCTCGCAACTATCGGCGACCAGGAGAAACCCAACAGTGTTGATTACGCTGCAGGAAACAAAGCAGTTTTCAACATTGTGTTCAATGAACGGGGAAGGGGTGTGGCATACATTGCCGAGATAGCGGGCAAACTTCATGTCGTTCATAACGGCACGATTGGCAGGCCATATCAAGCGATCGCCAATTTGAGAACAAATCCCGATGGGCAGCGCGTAGCCTACAGTGCTTCCGTTAACGGCAAGCGTTGCCAGGTGACGGATGGCAGGGAAGGGCAGCTGTTCGATGATACAGGCGTGCCTGTGTTCAGTCCGGATGGACGGCATGTTGCTTATAAGGTCATCATGGGGGGGAAGATCCACATCGCTGTGGATAACGAGTTAAGTGACGGGTACCGGGCGTATGGCGGCAATCCGGTATTCAGCGCCGATTCCGCAAAAGTCGCGTATGTCGAAGGCGCAGAGGAGAATCGTAAGACGAGACTGATTGTCAGCGACCTGGCATTCAAGAAAAAGATGGTCAAGGAATCCTGCGGGAGTCTCATGGTTACAAACAGAGACAAGACCAGGATTGCCGCGATCAACGACATAAACAACAAGCAGAGGGTGATCGTGTTCGGCTTTGACCAGCCTGATGCGGTGCAGGAAGGTCCGCTGTACGATTCCATCGAATTTCCGGCTTTTGGTAAAGACGGTGATGCCGTGGCGTACATAGCGAAGAAAGGTACGGCAAGGGTGCTGGTGCTGAACGGCCAGGAGCGGCCCCTGCCGGAGGGGGATCTGATAGAGGCGCCCGTGGTCCACCCGGACCGGGAAAAAGCCGGCATCATTATGGCCATCAAGCACCGCTATTTCCTGCAAGAGCCCTTTTCCCACAATGAGCCAAAGGAAAAACAGTACGATGAGGCAGCTGAACTGGTCTATAACAGGGACGGCAGTCGGCATGCATATACCGCGCGGAATGGGAAGAACTGGTTTCTGGTTGTGAACGGCAAGGAAGGGCCGGCGTTCGACCGGGTGATTACGCCCATGTTCAGCCCTGACGGCAGCCGGCTCATCTACCGTGCCCGCAAGGATGGTAAAAGATTTGTCGTGACAGCGGATGCAAATGGCGTGGTGCTGCGCCAGCACCCCAACTACGAGATGGTGTTTCCCCCGGTGTTTACCGCTGACGGGAAATCGGTTGCCTATGGTGTCAAGGATGGGCAGCAGCTTATCTGGAAGGTGGAGAACCTGTAATGACTGAATTCGATAACATGCCCGACCCGGATTCCGAGAACGAGCAGTTCCCGATCGAGCCCCGCTACCACCCTGTGCACAGGATACCACGGAACATTTATGATTTCCTGGCCTCTTCGAAGCTGGCCATGGCTCTGCTGGGGATCATCCTTGCGTGCTGCGTTGCCGGCGTAACCGTCGTTCGCGGGCAGCGGGCCGGAGAGTTGATATTCGGAACGCTCTGGTTCAACGGACTGTTGGTCCTGCTGGTGGTGAACGTAGCCTGCTGTTTTTTCGGCAGAATATGGGGCCGCAGGCTGACGATCATCTCCTTTGGCATGATTCTCTTTCATCTGAGTTTCGTTGCCATGTTCGCAGGCATTATCTATAACAGCCTGTTCAGCTTCAGGGGGATTATCAGGCTTACCGAAGGGGAGACTCTTCCCAACGGGCAGCTTCAGAGTTACGATCTGACCGAACAGGGACGTTTTTTCAACCTTTCGCACCTGAAAGGCGAAACAACGCTTATCAGGATGCAGACAGGCTACAAGGTTGACGGTGCCGACAAGAAGGTGGCATACGAGATCGCAGTTGGTGAGGGGCGCACCAAGAAGCGGGGAGTTGTCTACATCACGAACAGCTTCGACTCCGACGGGTTCAGTTATTTCCGCGACAAGGAAGGCTATTCCGTCCTGATTGTCCTCTATGACAAGCAGGGGAGAGAGCTTGGCGGCGCGTACGTCCCGCTGCAGAGCATCAAACAGAAGAACGGCGCATATCTCTACACGACCGGGACAAAGGATGGCCCCGGAAGTTTCCCGTTCCCGCAGGTTATGGCGAAACCATTACTCAATCTTCAGGTGGCCTATCGACCGGTGCAGATAAAGGAGCGGAGTGGAGACGCTTTTTTTCAGGTGTGGCCGCTTCCTCAGCCAGATGTGAGGCAGGGGGGGAAAGTTCTTGCAGAGGGGAAGGCGGCGATCGGAGAGAAATTCGACGCTGGTGAATACTATCTTTCGGCCAGGGAAGTTCGCTACTGGGCGGCCATGAACGTACGCCACGAGCCGGGCAAGCCGGTTGTGCTGGCGAGCCTGTGTGTGGGGCTGTTGGGCATGATTATCACTACCATCGGCCGGATCAGAAAAAGCAGGAGAAGAGGGTCTGTTTCCGGAATCTGATTGGAGTTGACAGATAAGGGCATTCCTCTTACCGAGGAGCGCTCCATTCCCGGTGTTGTATCCAATATCGCATACGATAACAATGGGAGAGATGACAGTGCGGAACTTTTTTTTATTGACACTGATGATAGCAACATTCTTGTGTGCCACTGCCTGTTCCAAAAATGACACAAAGAATACCAATAAATATCCTGCTGAAAACCAGGTAGATAAAAGTAGTGCAAAGGGAATTACCAATTCTGGCATTGCCGACGCACTTAAGAACAAAACCTTGGCTGGCTATGAATCGACTACCATAGGAACTGCGTTCGACAGCTATAGGTATTTCACAAAAAAGGAATGGAAAGAAACATCTGCGCAGAATGGAAAGATCTATATTGACTTTATTGGCTGGTTTGACACCAACGCCCTTGATGCTCTGAGCATAAAGGATGGCGTTTCAGCCAGGGCGATAGATGTGAAGTTCGTTATCAATCCGGACGGTTCCTTTTTTGTGGCAATGGTATCGAAAATTGATGCAAAGACTGATGGCAAATTCTACAGTTATCCGCTTGAGGACAGTGCGGGTATCCTGGCAAAGATGTACGCCAATAAGGAGATAGCGTTCTGATGACAACCGGTGACGCAGTATGCCCGGTTGCTTGCGGAACTTCGGCTATCTTTGCGGAGGGGCAAGGCGTTGGTGAAAAAATAGAAGACAAAACAAACTGATTTAACTATTATTGGCACGTTGTCTTCCCTGATTCGGCGCAAAAATTGCTGTCATTTCGGAACACCACCAGACTTCAGAAGGAACTACGTCAAATGACGATCAAACGCATTGCCCTGATAACCCCCCCCTATCATTCGGGTGTTGTTGAGTCTGCCGGTACCTGGCTGAACGTCGGCTTTGTCTACGTAGCCGGTGCCCTGCGGGCTGCCGGTTTTGAGGTCGATTATTACGACGCCATGTCGCTCTGGCATAAATGGCCGGATATCCGGAAGCGGATCGAGGCGTTCCGGCCCGACGTGGTTGCCACCACGGCCTTTACCGCCTCCATCGTGGATGCCGTCCGGCTCTGCGGCTTTGCCAAGGAGATAAACCCCCGCATCGTAACGGTGCTGGGCAACGTTCATGCCACCTTCTGTTACGACGAACTGCTGAAAGCCGATCACGACAAGGTTGATTTCGTCGTCCGCGGGGAAGGGGAACTCACCCTCCCTGATCTCCTGACCTGCCTCAATGCCGGTGATGACCCGGCCAAGGTCGAGGGACTGGCCTACTGGCGGGGCGGTGGGGTGGTTGTGACACCGCGGCGGCCGTACATTCAAAATCTGGACAGCCTGCCCATGGCCTGGGACCTGGTCGAGTGGCCGATCTACACCTACCGGGCCAAGCATAACGCCCGTCTGGCTATAGTCTCCTCGTCCCGCGGCTGCCAGCAGAAATGTTCCTTCTGCTCCCAGCAGCTCTTCTGGTCACAATCCTGGCGGGCCAGGAGTGCCGAGAATTTCGTTACCGAGCTGGAACTGCTCAGCCAGAAGTACGGCGTCGAGGTGGCCATGCTCTCTGACGAGATTCCCACCTTTGACCGGGAGCGCTGGGTGAAGATCCTCGACCTGATGATCGAGCGGGAGGTCGGCGTCAAGCTCCTGATGGAGACCAGGGTGGACGACATCCTGCGGGATGCGGATATCATGGACAAGTACCGGCGTGCGGGCGTAGAGCATATCTATGTCGGCGTTGAGGCCGGTTCCCAGGCGACCCTGGACCTTTTCAAGAAGGATACCCAGGTCGAGCAGTCCAAACAGGCACTCGACCTGATCAACGGCGCCGATATCGTTTCAGAAACCTCCTTTGTTCTCGGTATGCCGGAGGATACTCCCGAGTCGATTGCCGAGACTATTGAGCTGGCCAAGCACTACAACCCGGATATGGCGTTCTTTCTGGCCATCGCCCCGTGGCCATATGCCGAGCTCTATCCCGAGCTTGAACCATACGTTGGCACCAAGGATTACCGGAAGTACAATCTGGTGGAGCCGGTCCTCAAGCCAAAGAATATGACCATGGCGGAACTGGAGCGGGAGCTTGGCAAGGCCTCCCAGAAATTCTACATGCACAAATTCCAGCATCTCCACGAACTCTCACCCTGGAAGCAGGAGTTCATGCTGTCGGTGCTTGATATTTTCATTAACCATTCCTATCTGGCCGGTCAGATGAAAGCTGCGATGAAGGAGAGTGGAAAGCAGATGCCCGAAGAGGTGAAGAATTTGCTGCGTACCGTAACGTCCCACAACTCGGCTGAACCGTTAACAATTCCCCCGCTCCCCTGATCAAGAAGGGGGACCTGTTGCGACGTCAAAAGGCCGTGCCAAGTGCACGGCCTTTTCTTATGTCTCCTTGTGGCCGGAGTGCTCGATCTCCATGGCGCAGACCGGACAGGAGTCGTCGTAAAAGATCCGCGCGGCGCGGGAATACCGACCTGGTTGGCATGGGCCTATGCAGGGTCGGAGCGCGGCGTTCCACCGCAGCACGGGGAGATAGAGGGTTGCCGCCGCCAAGCCCGGTTGTGCCATAGAAGGTAGTCGTTACTACCCGCTTACGGCGCGCTGACTGACACGGTCGCGCTCTCTTCGCCGCCGGGGTTGATTACCTGGACCTGGAAATTCTTGCTGACCGGGCTGTAGGGATAGCGCTGGTAGATGATCCGGTTACAGTTGACATAGGTGACCCGGTCCCGCTCGGCCCCGCCGCTCGAACCGCTGGAAAGGCGCCGGACGTCCACCATGGGCGACTGTCCGGTCAGTTCGAAGGTCCTCTCTTCCATGACCACTATGGTCGAATTCTGCAGAAAATTCCGTCCTTCGATGATCAGGTTGTAGTAGTTCACATAGTCCTCGCCCCGGCTGACGTTACTGATTTCGGGCTTGGTGTCGATGAGCAGCCCGACTGCTCCGGAGGCAGTTTCGTCCGAGTTCTTCACCTGGACTTGGTGGAGGCCGCCCTTGATCTGGGGCACGGTGAAGGATATGGATTCGCTGGAAACATAGCGGCTCTTCACTGCCACCCCGTCGAACAGGACCAGTGCCCCTTTTCGGAAATTGCTGCCGACGACCGTGACGTTGCGCTCCGTGCCGGTGGCGCAGAACGGAATGGCATCGGGCGAGATGTCGCTCACCGTCGGTTTGAGGGGCTGGACGGTAAACGAGTACGTCCGGCTGGCAATGCCGTCTTCGCGGCGCAGGTACAGGGCATAGATTCCCGGTTCAAGGGCGGGGAGCGTGAAAGAGAGATGCCCGGCATCGATAACCTGGGCCGCGATTTCCGTGCTGCCGAGGAATACGGTGGTCTTTGCGGTGAAGCCGGAACCGGAGAGGGTGACGGTAGCCGCCGGTTCGGCCTGGGCGGGAATGATACTGAGAATCGCCGGGCTTGTCTGTGCCGGCGCCTGTTTCGCCTGAATGGCCGGTTTGGCCGCAGTGGCCTTGACGCTGGTCTGGGCCAGGACCGGCTGGGCCAGCGTCAGGAGCAGCAGCAGGAGCAGCGGAAGTCGTACGGGCATGACGGGTTCTCCTCTTGGGGCCTTTCTCGTCAAGTAAACCACCGCCGGCCCTCTTGTCAACGCTCGACGGTCATGGCCAGCCAGACGCCGGCGCCGGCACAGAGCACGTTGGCGGCCCAGGCCGCCAACAGTGGCGGCAGGGTGCCGGCCTGGCCAAAGGAGATCAGGATTGCGCTCAGGATATAGTAGCTGAAGCCGATGCCGAGGCTTAAGCCCACCCCGACGGCGATACCGCTTGAGCGGCTGCTCTTCAGAGCGAATGGAATGCCGAGAAAGACCATGACCAGGGAGGTAAAGGGGAGCGAGAGTTTGGACTGGAGGAGTGCACGGTAAGCGGTGGTCTCATATCCACCCTGCTCCAGCTTTGCGCAGTAGCGGCGCAGTGCGAAATACCCCATGTTTTCCGCATATTTTCCCACTACCTTCAGGTCATCTGTCTTCAGGGAGAGCGGAACAGCCATGGTGTCGAGGCTCCGTGGTGCTATGGCAGTGCCGCCGGCCACCTGCCGTTCGCTCACCTTCCGAAACTCCCATCCCTGGTCCGTGAAGAGGGCGCGGTCGGCATCCAGGCGGGTCTGCGGCTGGAGGTCATCGCCCAGACGCCAGAGGGTAACTCCGCGCAGGGAACGGGTGGCCGGCTCAAAGTGGCGGGCCTGGAGAATGGCCTGCCGGTCCCGGTACCAGATATTGTCCTGCCTGAAAAAGGTGTTCGGGTTCTTTTTGCCGATCACCACCTCTTCCAGGTAGCTGGCCTTACCGCTGGCCGGCGGGACCAGGAACTCCTCCATGGCGAAAGTGCCGATGCTGATTGCCGCACCGACCATGAGCAGCGGCCGCCCGATCCTGAGCAGGCTCATGCCGCCACTCCGCATGGCCGTGATCTCGCTCTGGCGGGAGAGGGCGCCGATGCTGAGGATGGTTCCCATCAGGACCGCCAGGGGGATCACCTGGACCAGCACCTCGGGCAGGCGGCAGGCGAAGAAGGTCCCCATCTGCGCCAGGGTGGCTCCTCCGCGGCTGAATTTGCCGATCTTTTCCAGAAAATCGATGACCAGGAAGATGGCGACGAACGCCCCGAGGCAGAGGGTAATGAGCCGCAGGTGGCAGGCACGGAGATAGCGGTCGACTATTTTCATGCCGTGCCCCCGCGCCGCGGCAGAAAAAACCGTGTCAGACGTAGTTTGGAAGGAAGGATGCGCTGCTCTTCGCTTGCCTGACGGAAGAACAGGAGACCGATGGCCAGGAACAGGGCATTGGGCAACCACATGGCCAGGGCCGGGTGCAGGATATCCTTTTCTCCCAGAGTCCGGAAGGCGGAAAAGGCGATGTAGTAGGCCAGCAGCACGCCGATGCTGACGCTAAAGCCGGCACCCTTGCCGGAGCGTTGGTTCTGGATACCGAGGGGGAGGCCGATGACGGCGAAGACGAAGCAGGCAAAGGGGAGGGCGAAGCGGCGGTGCACCTCCAGTTGCATGTCCTTCATCAACTTGGTCGAGAAGCCGCCGCTCCGCAGATTCCTCCGGATCTCACCCAGGTCCATGTCCAGTTCGTTGCGGGCGATCTCCTTTTCTGCCCGTGCCAGGCTCACGGCCAGTTGATAGGAGTCGAAGCCGAGTTGGCGAAACGTCTTGCCCTGAACCAGCTGCTGGATGTTTCCCTGCTCCAGCGTGAGAATGACCATTGAGCGCCCCTGGTCATGGCGCAGGTTGCCACTCCTGGCAAAGATGGTGGTCGGGGTCGTGCGGTTCCGGTCGTCCTGGACCAGGATGCCGTGCATGGTGCCGGTCCGTTCGTCGAATCGGTCCGTGTAGAGGACCAGGCCGGGGAGGTCGTCGTTGAAGACCTGGGGTTTGACGCTCAGGTTTATCCTGTTTTCCACCACCTGTTGCAGCAGTTCCTTGAAGGCAGTGTTGCCGCGGGGCAGGGCGTAGAGGGCCATGAAGGTCGTTGCCAGGTAGGCGACGAGAGCCGCCAGGAGGACCGGCGGCAGCATGGCGGAGAGGCTCATGCCGCAGGCCTTCATGGCGGTTACCTCGCTGTCGGCGGAGAGACGGCCGAAGCCGAGCAGGACCGCCAGGAGAAAGGCCATGGGGATGGTGAACATAGCGAAGTAGGGGAGGAGGTACGTGACCAGCAGCAGGACATCGCCGAGCGGCACTCCCTTGGTAATGACCATGTCGGCCAGTTTGAGCATGCGCCCCATCAGGAGGACAGCGGTGAAGGTCGCCAGTCCAAGGATCAGGGGGGCGGCGATCTCCCGCAGAATGTAGAGGTGTAGGCGCTTCATCGGCCGGCATCATACCCCATGTGGCAGGTGAAGTAAATAAGGGGGGATTTTGCCCTCCCGTTGCTTGACAGCGACTAGCTCGGGGATTACAAACTATCCATCTGTTGTCGCGGGGGGGCGGTTGAAGACGGTGGAACTGGTCGTCGACCGGCCCAAACTGCCGGCCGGTCAGGCTTAGGGTGTTAGATCGGAAGAAATGAAAAATCTGATAAAGACAATAGCAATAATTGGTGGGGTGATTCTTGCTGTAATGGCAGGTGTTGCTGCATTTGTCAGCGCAAGATACGGAACCCTTTTGCTTTGGTCTGGAGTAGCCGTGACGCGGCAGCGGAAAACACCGAATAGTCGCTGCCGGAGAAGTCTGGCGGAGTAGTGCGAAGGAAGAGTTATTCTATGGTGTTTCGGGCACTATGGCCAGTTTGAGACCCATACCATGCAGGATATTGTAAAAAGTGCGCAACTCGGGATTGCCGCCTTTCGAGAGGGTGCGATAAAGGTTCTCACGCTTAAGGTTGGAACGTTCGGCTACCGCAGCCATCCCGCCCCTGGCTTGCGCAACCCGGCGCATGGAAAGAAGCAGTACATCACGATCACCCTCTTCTATGGCTGCTGTCAAATATTCTGAGGCATTATCCGGGTCTTTCAGCCATTCGTGCAGGTCTTGTTCGTAGTCGGTCATTGGTCGCATGTTTTGTCCTCCTGATAAGATTTCCAGTATGCAATGGCAGTTTCAATATCACGTTCTTGTGTGGTCTTGTCGCCACCAAGGAGCAACAGGACGATTTGATTGCCGGAATGCGCATAATAAACACGGTATCCGGGGCCGTAATGTATCCGCAACTCAAATACTCCAGAACCGACGTTTTTGTGATCGCCGACGTTGCCAAGTTCTACCCGTTCAAGCCGGGTGGTGATACGAGCAAAGGCGGAACGATCACGCAGACCATAAAGCCATTTCTTGAAAGGTTTTTCTCCAGTTGCATCTGTGTAGTAGGTAAGTTGGTATGGAGTTGTCTGCACGTCTATTTTGTATCATATACGATACTTGATTGCAAGTGATTGGGAGAAACAACTAAAAAGTCCAATCAATAAGCGTGATGGAGGGAACGCGTAAAAACTCGCGGGTGTTATTGGTAACCAAGGGGATTCCTAACGAGACGGCGTGAGCGGCAATTAATATGTCCATGGAACCAATGGATAGAGTACTAATTGGGGTCACCCATTAAAAGGCTGCTGTCAACGGCAAAAACGTTCCCTATGCAAGAAAAAAGGTTTTTTCAAGCCATGCTGTTTTCGGTCACCAACATCGTTACCATTCCCGTTATTTCTCAGCAGTGTCCGGTTA
>JAJZTK010000119.1 GCA_021849045.1 Deltaproteobacteria bacterium
GTTGTGGTTACCGGAATAGTGATGTGTTGTTATTACGCCCAACGCTTGATCTCCCAAAGCATCCTGCACCCCGTCATGCATTACGTCACCGGTTGTAAGCAGCTTGATGCCTGCCTTTGCCAGGCCCCGCTCGTTAAATGACTTCATGAAAGCAACCGGCATCTCGCCAGAGGGAAGAAATGCAAACACCGCCTGTGGCTTGCTATCCTTTATGCGCTGAATGTAGGGCCCGAACTCAGGATTTTTCAATGGGACACGCGACTCACCAACCACCAGCCCACCCAGCTTCGCGAATGCCTTTTTAAAGGCTGCCTCTGAATCCTGGCCCGGACCGTAGTCTGCGACCAGAGTATATACCTTGCGATAGCCGTTCTTGAACGCCCACAGCGCCATGGGTTCGGTGGTTTGCGGCAGCGTCATGGAGACTCTGACGAAATATGGCGACTTGGTTGTTATGATGGATGTTGCCGCATTCATGATGACTGTTGGTTTTTTTGCTTCGGTGACTATCGGGGCTACCGCAAGTGCATTGGGTGTAAAGCCTAATCCTGCGATGAAATCGACTTTATCCTTGACGATTAATTCCTGTGCAAGCCGTTTTGCGACTTCGGGCGATGGGCCGCCCACGTCCTTGACAATAAGTTCGATCTTCTTCCCTGCGACGGTATCGCCATGCTCTTTTATGTATGCCTTGGCGCCGTTCACAATATTGAATCCAAAATCAGAAAACGAGCCGGTCATTTCGGCAATGATGCCAACTTTGATCGTGTTTCCCACAGCACAAGCCTGGTCGGTTGCCAGCGTAATCGTAACAAACATGGTCACAAAGAAACCGATGCATATATTTTTCATGTTGATTCTCCTTGTTGATAGGATTTTGTTCTGATTACATAAGAAGATCGACTGCTGTGTTTTTTCGGACTACTTTCTCCATCAGTTATAAACTGACAGTTCTTCCTCATTGTTAAAATATCGCATCGTAGCATCCGCTAAGGCATCCATCTCGTTCTCGCCCGGATTCAAATGCACCGGAGCAATAAAGGATATCTTTCTTAGCAGGCTATCGAGTAGAACCTTGGAATAAACGAGACTTCCAGTGAGAGCAATCGCGTCTATTTTCCCCTCCAGCACAGTCGTACACGCCCCGATTTCTTTGGCAATCTGATAGGCCATTGCCTCATACACCTCAGCCGCCTTTTGGTTTCCCCCTGCAATTCTTTTCTCTATTTCAATGGCATTGGTCGTGCCTAAATACGCAATTAAACCTCCTCCCCCGGTCAGTAATTTCAAGATCTGCTCCTTACTGTACTCACCGCTAAAACACATCTTAACCAGATCGCTGGTCGGCATGGATCCGGCCCGTTCAGGGGAAAATGGTCCATCGCCATCTAAGGCATTGTTCACATCGATAACTCTCCCCTTTTTATGAGCGCCAACCGATATTCCGCCACCCAAGTGAACGACAATTAGATTGACCTCATCGTATCGTTTACCGAGTTCGTTAGAGACTTTCTTAGCAGTGGCCTTCTGGTTCAATGCATGAAAGCTGCTTCGTCGTGAAATCTGCGGAATGCCGGAATAACGGGCTGAGAGGCACAATTCGTCAGTCATGGACGGGTCGGCCGTCAGTACGGGGATGTTGTACTGATTTCCCAGGTCGAAGGCTACCATCCCCCCCACATTGAGCGGATGTATGCCATATATGCCGCTCTTCATGTCTTCTATCATCTTTGGGCATATTCGATAGATGCCGCTGGAGATAGGTTTGATATTGCCAGCGCGACATGCGATGGCGTCGATTTGCTCCATCGCAAGGTCGTTGTCATTGAGGAATTTTAGAATTGCATCTTTACGGTAATCGTACTGATCCCAAATGGAGGCGAACTTTCGTAATTCTGCTTCTTCATGTTTAATCGAGACATTTATTTTCATTTTTCCATTTTCAAATATACCGACCTTAGTTGATGTCGACCCTGGGTTTATAATCAAGATTGTCTTGTTCGTATTCATGATTGACTCCTTCTATGGTCTTGAACACCAAAACACTCGTGTGCCATGCAATCTTGATCTTTACCGAAGAGATGACTCGCTTGGTTATAGTACTTCCGGACTTTGTTGATCTCTAACCCCCGTCGTCTTACTTGGTTCGAGCTTTTTCAACCCGCTTAAAATGCGTTCAGGGCTGAAAGGAGTAGTGTAAAGCCGGACACCCGTAGCGTCATATACGGCATTGGCCATGGCCGCCAGAATTCCGGACACCAGTCCCTCGCCCACTTCCTTTGTGCGGTACGGCTCGCCCACGCGGTACTCTTCGGTGATCACGTCGGCATCTTCGGAGGCGGCCATGTTGTGGATAGTCGGCATCCGGTAGTCCAGCCAGTTTGGATTCAGGGTGTAGCCGTTTCTGGTGATCACCTCTTCCATGAAGGCATGCCCCATCGCCATGGAGACCTGGCCGTCGACCTGCCCCTTTACCAGCGCCGGGTTGACGGGGAAACCGCAATCGTGGACCGTTAAAGCCTTGACGAGCTTCGCCTCCCCGGTCTCGATGTCCACCTCGACCTCCGCCACCTGGGCGCTGAAGGCGTAGTTTTCCGTCCAGCGTCCTTTGGTCGTTGCCAGACTGGGATGCGTCGGCACATCCCGCATCGTACGCCAGAAACCTTCGCCGATTATGGTGTCCCCGCGATGGGTTGCGACACTGGCGGCAAAAACCTGGTCGTAGGTCATGCGTTGTTGCGGATTTTGACGATTGAAGACGGCCTTATCTTCCACCCACAGGTCCTCGACCGGCGCGTTCATCTGCTCCGAAGCCACTTGGATCAATTTCGCCCGTGCGTTGCCCGCCGCCTGACGCGCGGCATTGCCGGTGATGTAGGTCATGCCGCTCACCCAGGCACCGATGTCCTGCGGGGTGGTGTCCGTATCCGAAGAGATGATCTTGACGTCCTCCATGCCGATGGCAAGTTCTTCCGCCACGATCTGGCAAATTACCGTCTCCGCTCCTTGGCCCACGTCGATGGCGCCGGTAAGCACGATGGCCGACCCGTCGTCGTTCATCTTGACCATGACTCCAGAGCTGTTGGGATAGATCAACGAACCGCCGAAGTAGGCGCTGACGCCAATGCCTATGCCTCTGCGGATGTGCCCGGTTTGTGGTGATTTGCGCGCTTCACCGTACTTCTTGAGCAGGTCGGATTTCTCGGCAGCGACCCGGATGCATTCCGGCAGATTCCCATTATGAACGTTGTCGCCGTTGGGTAGATCTTCGCTGGGTTGCCGTGCGTTGCGCAATCGGATGGTAATCGGATCGATGCCCAGAGCCTCGGCGATCATGTCCAGTTGCGATTCGATGGCGAAGCGTACCTTGGGACAGCCGTGGCCGCGTTGAGGAGCACGTACTGTATAGTTGGTGTAGACCGAATACCCCTCGTATTTGAGGTTGGGACAGCGATAGGGCGCCATGGTGAAACCCCAGGCCAGGAAAACGACGACCACACCACTTCCCCTGTAGGCGCCAGCGTTGTTAATTACACGCAACTGCTGGGCGACGATGGTTCCGTCATTTTTCACCCCCGTCTTAACTTCAACTATCAGCGGTTGGGAGTGGCGATAGGCGGAGAAGATTTCCTCTCGACTGGCTACGATGCGTACCGGGCGGCCAGTCAATATAGACAGACGAGCAGCGCAGTACTCGTGAGAATAGAGGTCGATCTTTCCGCCGAAAGTTCCCCCAACGTAGGTTTTGTGGATCCGCACTGAAGAGTATGGCAGGTCTAGAGTCTTGGCCAGCTTTGCTCGCTTGACAAAGGTTCCCATGGACGAGGTCCAGATATTCAGCTTGTCGCTTTCCCAGTGGGCAAGTGTGACGTGAGGCTCCAGATATCCGTGAGTGCGTAACTGACTCTCATAGCGGTCCTCGCGCACATAATCTGACTCAGCAAATCCCTTTTCTACGTCACCCCAGCCGCATTCTGTTTTTCCTCCAATATTGGAGAAAGGTTCTTTGTCAGCAATTTTAGGATGGCTCGGATGTATTTTCGGCGCCTCGGGATCCATGGCCTTTTCTGGATCGAAGACGCCCGGTAGGATTTCATACTCGACGTTGATCAATTCCAGTGCCTGTTGGGCTGTAAACGAATCTACCGCAGCCACGGCCGCCAGTTCCTCGCCTACATGCACTACTTTTCCCCGTGCCAGAACTTCCTGGTCCGCCGGGTAGCGCGGCGTCTCAACAAAACCGTGCTTGATGCCCTTGGTGTCCTCTACAGTGATCACCGCCTTGACACCAGGCAGAGCTTTTGCCCTTGAGGTGTCGATGCTGACAATCCGGGCGTGTGGATGAGGGCTACGCAGGACGCGTCCGATCAAGATCCCGGGAAGTTTAACGTCCTCGCTATATAGCGCCCGGCCAGTGACTTTGTCCGGTCCGTCCTTGCGTTTGAAGCTCTTACCGACAAATTTCAACTCGCTCATTGACTGTTCCTTTCCTACGTTATTTCATGACGGGTGTTACTCCTTGGCCGGAGACCTGCAAGACAGCGTCAACAATTGCGTTGTACCCGGTGCAGCGGCAAAGATTGCCTTCGAGACCCTTTTTGATCTGTGCCAGCGATGGCTTGCTATGGCGTTCCAACAGTGCCGTGGCCGACATCAGCATGCCTGGAGTGCAGAAACCGCACTGAACTGCGCCCTGATCAAGAAATGCCTCCTGAAGCGCACTGAGTTTTCCGTTTTCAGCCAGATCCTCCACGGTGCGGATTTCTTTACCGTCACATTCTACGGCAAGGGTGATACAGGAGAGCACTGGTCGTCCCGACAGCAAAACGGTACAGGCACCGCAGGTTCCTGATGAACAGCTTCCCTTGGTCCCCGTCAAACCGACGGTATCTCGGATCACCTCGATCAGCATCTTCCTGGGCTTGACAGTGATCTCATGCCGTTCTCCGTTAATGCTCAAGGTGATAAATCGCGAGCGCCCTTTGGGCTCGATCTTCGCTACGTTGGCAGTGTCCTCGATCGATATTGTCTCAAGATAACTCATCTTAATCCCTCCTTTTGATATCTTCTGGCCAGTCGTTACTCAGAACCATTACCTCGTAACAATGGTTCATGCATCCATCCCGTAGGCACGCTCGAACGCCGTAATCAAAGTGCGCCTCAAATACACACGGATGTTTTCGTTCAAGTAGTTCCTAGTAAAACCATGGTGGGGCAACGGATTGATTTCATTACTGGCATCGTCGGCAGCCTTCCACAGGAGATCCGCATTCAGCACTTGACCGACCAGTGACTTTTCCGTGGCCAAAGCCCGCAGTGGACCCTCGGATACCGCACCAACGACAATCCGCGCACCAGCACACGTTTTGCGGTCGTTTTCAAGCCATAGCGCCACTGCGATGTTGGCCATGGCGAATTCCAGACCACCTCGGATGGTTGATTTGTGGTATCCCCAGCCAAAGCCCGTTGGGATAGGGGGTACGACGACCGAGCTGATGATCTCCGTGCGTGCGAGCCAGAGCGGCTCCAGGGAGTTGCCAGTAAACAGCGTTTCCGCCGGAACCGTGCGAACGCCTGCTTCGCCGATAATATCCACGTTCGCACTCAGGGCTATTAGAGCGGGAGCAGTATCGGACATATATACCGACCAGCAGGTACCAGGTTTGTTGCCCGGAAAAGGATAGCAGCAGTCACCGTTGCGTTTATAACAGGGGGCGGTGAACTGATAGTCATGTTCCTGGTTTAAATACAGACAACGGGTTTCCTGGCACAGGTTACCCCCCAACGTTGCCACCTGCCTGATCTGATTCCCGCCTACAACATGGGCGCTCTCGGCGAGCATGGGAATCTCGCGCCGGACAAATTCGGAATTTTCCAGATCGGCCAAACGCGTCAACGCGTCGATCCGGATCGAACCGTCCAGTTCGGCTTGCGGCGGTCTTGGGGTAATTGCGCCCAAGCTGATCAACATCGTTGGCTTCAGAACCTGTACCCGCATGTTGGGGAGCAGGTCTGTGCCCCCTGCTAGCAATCGGGCTTTGCCCTCAGTTTGGCGTAGGAGAGCAGTGGCTTCTTGCAGAGTGTTCGGACGCTCATAGTCGAAGTCGTAAAGTATCATGTCCAACCCCCATTCAGTTGAGTACCCATGTTCGGGCGAGAATTACTATGATAGCTAACCCTAACAACAAATTGCATGCAATGTCAAACAGAAAACCAAGGTTTCATGTTAGAAAGTTGTATTACAATCTGTGTATATATGACAAAGTATGGTATTATTCATGTTTGTTATCAATATGTTATAATAAATACACGGTTATTTCATGTGTAGCATAGCGCAACGATAAAACGATCTAAAAGTATGTTAAAGGTACTATTGCATGCAATTTAGATGTGGTAATATAATTCAAAAGGGTAACGTCGACTTTTGCACATCTATTCCGGGACTCTAGGAGCAATAACTAATGGCATCACAACTGATTAGGGTTTTGGTTCAGCTACGGGATTTGATTCTTAAGGGGGAATTCGCTCCGGGAGAGCGGCTCGCTGAAATCCCGATCGCCCAAAAATTGGGTGCCTCACGAACGCCAATACGCCTCGCCTTTTCATCGTTGGAGCAGGAGGGATTGCTCGAACCGTCGCCGACGGGTGGGTATCTGATAAAGCGATTCACCCCTCGTGAGATCGCTGACGCGATAGCGGTTCGCGGTCATCTCGAAGGGATGGCTGCCCGACTGGTCGCCGAACACGGGCCCACCAGCCAGCTTTTGACGTTCTTGAAGGATTGTCTGAAAGAGGGGGATCGGATACTGAACAAGCGCACCCTTAATTATGATGATAGTGCCTGTTACATCGAGATGAATGATCGTTTTCATCAACTCATCGTCAATGGCGCTGAAAATGCGGCGCTGGCGCGAGCCATCGAACTAAACAATCGGTTGCCATACGCAGCGCCGAGCGCTACGATGCCGATGCAGCAGGCTTCCGGCGAAGAGGGGCGCGAGTGGTTGCGCCATGCCCATCGACAGCATCTCAGCCTGGTACAGGCAATGGAGCACAGAGAGGGTACTCGTGCGCAAGGACTTGCGGAAGAGCACGTCCAGATAGCCCGCATGAACATGCGGTACGCTTTTGAGCGTCCGGATGCGTTCATGCCTGCCTTCAAATTGGTCGCCGATGCTGTCAACTGACAAGTATGCTGGCTAAATCCACCAAGCACACCCCGATAAATTGAGATTTAAAGTTACGACTATAGGGACAGACAGAGTAGAACCAAGGTGGGAAAAGATGGACGCCAAAAAGATGCGCGGTTTCAAGGCAATGGGACAGTTACCATGCACAGTTGTAATTTGCCTGATTTAGCAGATATTCAACCAATGTATCGCGAGATTGAACGTGGGAGGGAAGGAGTAAGCCGATTGCCTGCAGGTTACGGAGACGCATGAGAAAGCTGAGGATAAAGTGCTGCCGTAAAAATGACACTGGTCGGGATAATGCCTGACTCAGACGTTATAGACAGTCAGGATCGCCTCCAGCACCGCTCCGCCCAGTGACCTGGCCTTCTCCGAGATGGTATCGCAGTAGCCAACAATGCCCCGCGGGTCCACATCCCCGATCTTCAGCCCTTTTTTGACCTCGGAGCCGGGCCTGATCAGGCCGCGCAGAATCCCGTCGATCTGCGCGGTCACCTCGACCGTGCTGACCCGGCCGATGACCTCTCCTTTGCGGACAGGGTCGCCGATCTCCTTCTCTGTGGTGAAGAGGCCGGCGGCAGGGGCGCGAAGGACCCGCTCCGCCGTGTAGCCGGCGATGTCACCGGGAATGCCGGTGTCCGCCTCGGCCATACCGGTTCTGATCAGGCGGCCGAGATCGTGCCCGCGATTGGTCTCGACCACCATGTGACAGTCGATGCCGGCCGTGAAGCCGGGGCCGAGAGCGATCACCAGCGGGGCATCGGTTCTTGCGATCCCCAGGTTGCGTTTGGCCAGGGTGGCGTCGATGAGCAGGTCCGGCCGATAGCGGCCGATACTTTCCCCTTGAGGGTCCACGGTGATGGCGATCCTCCCGGCTGCCCAGGCCTGCTCCAGCTCGGTCTCGTCCCTGACTTTGACCGCTTCGATCCCTTCCACACTCATTTGCTGCTCGTGAATCGCCTCGCAGAAAGAGACGCGCCTCCTGACGGCCAGGGGGGAAGGGGTCTCCAGCATGAGGATGCGCCGGAAGTTGGCGCGGTAAAGTCGACAGGCCACGCCGGTGGCCATTTCTCCTGCTCCCCTGATGATGATGACGCGATCCTTCAAAGCTTTCATCGTGTTTACTCGCGCCCGTTGTAGGTGGCAAGGAGTTGGCTGGCGATGCTGATGGCGATCTCCCGCGGGGACTTGCCGCCGTTGTCGTGGCCGACGGGGCAGCGTACCCTGGAGAGATCCAGCCCTTTCCCGTCCAGGTTGTTCCGGACCCCGGCCCATTTTGATTTGCTGCCGATCATGCCGACAAATCGTGCCGGGTGAGGCAGGACCTCTTCAAGAACCTGCTGGTCGACTGAGCCGTTGTAGGTGAGGATGGTGACGTAGCTCCGCTTGTCGCACCAGTTGGCGTTCTGAATGAACTCGCTCCAGTGGCTGTGGTGGCGGATGACGCTCTCCGGAATGGCCGCACCGTTGATCCACTCATCGCGCTCGTCGATCAGATGGATGCGGAAGGGGGTCCCATCCAGAACCTGGCAGAGAGCCTGGCCGATATGTCCGGCGCCGAAGAGATAGAGGCATGGGTTGTCGTTGATCAGCTCCATATAGAACTCCATGGTCCCGCCGCAGGCGGGGAACTCCCCACGCTGCTGCAACGGAACTTTTGAACTGGCGCCTTGCATCTCGTCGAAGCATTTGCGGGCATCCTCCAGGGCGTAATACTCCGGTACCCCGCCACCGACCGTGCCGAAAAAGGTGCCGTCCGGGAGGACGATCATCTTGGCCCCGTGCTTGCGCGGGGTCGAACCGGTACTTCTGATGACCGTCACCAACACGGCCAGCTGATTCTGTCGCCGTAGTTCATCGAGTTTACTGATCCAGTCCCACATAGTTTCCAAGCTCCTTGTATACCAGAAAAGCCCCGATCCCCTCTAGGGCCGGGGCTCTGTCACTGCTAAGCCTTTTCTGCAGCCTCCTGTTCGCGCTTTTCCTTGAGAGCCCGCCAGACCTTCTCGTAGGTGAGAGGCAGGCTGTTCACCCTGACCCCCATGGCGTCGAAGATGGCGTTACTGAACATCCCCAGGGTCGGATTGGTGGACCCTTCGCCGACCTCCTTGGCTCCCCACGGCCCGGTGGGCTCGTAGCTATCGATCACCTCGGACTCGATGGGAGGCATATCCATAGCGGTCAGCATCTTGTAGTTGGCCAGTTCGGCGTTGATGATTTTCCCCTTGTCGTCGAAGAGCACCTCTTCCCACACGGATTCACCCATCCCCATGAACAGGGCGCCGTGCACCTGCCCATGCAGCAGGCGCGGGTTGATCACCTTGCCGCAGTCGTGCACGTCCCAGATGCCGAGCACCGAAATTTCACCGGTTTCCGCATCGATCTCCACTTCCCCGATCTGGGCGCCGAAGCTGTAGGCCGGAGAGGTGCCGACCGCTGCCCCTTTGAAGGTGCCGCCCAGCTTGGGGGGGGTGTAGACACCCTTGCCCATAAGGGGTCCTCTGAGGACGAAGTGCTTGCGCGCCGCCTCCTGGAAGGTGATGGACTTGTCGTCGCGGGACTTGGAGAATATGATGCCGTCCTCGCAGTCGAGGTCCTCGGGGGGGAGGGAGAGCATGAAGGAGGCCATTTCGAGGATCTGCTTCTTCACCTCCTCACCGGCCAGCTTGACGGCGGTGCCGGACATGTAGGTCTGGCGGCTGGCATAGGCGCCGAAGTCGAGCGGTGTGGTCTCCGTGTCGGCGGCGACGATCTTCATCTGCTCATAGCGGTACCCCATCGCCTCGGCCGCCATCTGGCAGAGTACCGTGTCGGAGCCCTGGCCGATATCGACCGACCCGGTGTAGAGGGTGGCGGCGGTGCCGTCTTCGTTGACCCTGATAAAAGCCGAAGCGTGCGGAAGGTCGGTACGATAGATCGGATAACCTGCGCCGGTCACGAAACTCCCGGTGGAAACCCCGATACCGCGCCCCGGTACCTTGTTTTTCTTCTTCTCATCCCACCCCGAGATCTCCCGCGCACGCTCCAGACATTCCTTCATATGGCAGGAGTTGATCTTGAAATCGTTGGGGGTGACGGTGTCGGGTCGCCGGGCGTTGCGGATCCGGATATCCATGGGATCGATCCCCAGGTCCTTGGCGACGTTGTCCAGGTGGCTCTCGAAGGCGTACTTGGGCTGGGGAGCGCCGTGCCCGCGCTGGGCGCCGCAGGCGGGGAGGTTGGTGTAGACACGGTACATGTCAAACTTGAAGTTGTCAAACTCGTAGGTCATGGGGAGGAGCGCGCCGGCGTAGTAGGCGCTGGCGATCCCCAGGCTGGTATAGGCGCCGCCGTCCATCTTGAAGTTGGCATAGGCCCCGAGGATCTTGCCGTCCTTGTCGACGCCGGTGGTGATCTCCATCTGCTGGGCGTGGCGTCCGCGGTTATGGGCGAACATCTCGGCGCGGTCGTAGAACATCCGCACCGGACGGCTGGTGATCTTGGCCAGGACCGCCCCGGCGAACTCCAGTCCGGTCGGCTCCAGCTTCCCGCCGAAACCGCCTCCGACGAAGGTCTTGAGCACGCGGACATCGCCTATGTCCATGCCGAACTCCCGGGCGATGTAATGCTGGAAGTAGTGGGGGGACTGGGTGCTCGAGTAGATGGTGAGCTTTCCCGCGTCCCACATGGAGATGGCCGAGTGCGGCTCTATTGGGCACTGGTAGGTGCGCTGGCCGATGAAGGTGTCGGTACGGACATGATGCGCTTCGGCAAAGGCCTTGGCCACGTCGCCGAATTCCTGGTGGATCTCGGTGTTGATGTTGCGCGCATACTCCTCGTGAACCAGGGGCTGCCCCTCGTCCATGGCGGTAAGGAAATCCAGGACCGCCGGAAGCACTTCATACTCCACTTTGATGAGCTTGAGCGCCTTGTAGCAGGTCTCTTCGTCGAGGCAGGCGACCGCGGCTACCTTGTCGCCGACGAAGCGGGTTTTTTCGCTGCAGAAGATGTTCTCGTCCCAGCGTGCCGGGCTCAGGCCGTATTTCAGGGTCGGCACGTCCTTGTGGGTGATGACCGCCTTCACCCCGGGGAGCTTCTCCGCCTCCGACGTATCGATGGAGAGGATGCGGGCATGGGCGTGGGGGCTGGTCAGGATCTTTCCGTGGAGCATGTTCGGAAATTTCAGGTCCCCTGTATATTTGGCGGCACCGCTCACCTTCTCGGGTCCGTCGATCTTCGGTTTGCTATGGCCTATGACGTTATAGTTCTTGCTCATTTCGCACCTCCTGCAGTGGCGTGCGCCCCGTCGTCCGGGGCAAGTACGCCGCGGGATGCCGCAAGGACCGCTTCCACGATATGGACGTAGCCGGTGCAGCGGCAGAGATTCCCTGCTATCGCTTCTCGTACCTCAGGTTCGGTGGGGTGGGGGTTGCGGGTCAAGAGCGCCTTGGCGGAGAGCACCATTCCCGGGGTGCAGTATCCGCACTGGACAGCGGCGTGGTTGATCATCGACTGCTGTATCGCGTCGAGTTCACCGTTGGCGGCTACACCCTCAATAGTGATGATCTCGTGCCCCTCGGCCTCGACCGCCAGCTTCATGCAGGAGTTTATCGGCCTGCCGTCGAAAAGGACTGTGCAGGAACCGCAATCCCCCAGCTCGCAACCCCTTTTCGTGCCGGTGAGATCGAGCTGGTCGCGCAGAGCGTTGGTCAGGGTGGTGTTCCCCTTGACCAGAATGGTGTGCTCGTCGCCGTTTACGTTCAGGGTGATAAGATAGCGCTTCACCCCGTCTTTATCAGTTATAACGTTAGACATCCCCTACCTCCTTACACGTGACCTTCGTCGATGGCTTTGCGGAGAGCGCGTTTCGTGAACACCCGAACCAACTCGCGCCGATATTCGTCCGAACCCCTGAGATCCGATATCGGTCGGCTGTCGGCGGCCGCGGCGGCGGCCGCTTCCTCGATCGCCTCATCGGAAACCTTTTTCCCCTTAAGCGACGCTTCGGCGCTTTTGGCACGCAGCGGCACAGGAGCGACGGCACCCAGGACAATGCGGGCATCGGTAATGGCCCCGCCCTCAACCGTTACTGCAGCGGCAACGCTGACCACGGCGAGAGCACCCGATTTGCGCAGACCGAACTTTTTGTAGGTGCTCCCGGTGGTCGGCTGGTCAGGGATGGATATCTCGGTCAGGATCTCGTCCTGTGCGATGACCGTCTTCCCCGGACCGACGATGAACTCTTCGAGAGGCAGGACCCGTTCACCGCTTCTTCCCACCAGTTTCACCGAGGCGCCGAGGGCGATCAGGATGGGGGGGAGGTCTGCCAGCGGCGAGCCGTTGACGATGTTGCCGCCAATGGTCCCGATGTTGGTGACCTGCGTGTTGGCCATGGTGTGCGCTGCCATGGGAAGCGAAAGGAAGTGCTTCTGAAGAAGCTGCGACCGGTAGATCCCGTCGTGGGTTACCAGGGCGCCTATCACCACTCCCCGTCCCTGCTCGTAGCGGATCTCCCGCAGCTCTTTCAGATTCTTCAGCGACACGAGATGGTCGGGCACAAGGTTTCCGATCTTCATCTTGTGAAGCACATCCGAACCCCCTGCCAGGACCGTGACCTTTCCCCCCAGCTCGCCCAGAAGCGTGCAGGCCTCTGCCAATGTTCCCGGGGTGTGATACTCATAATCGGGCATGTACATGGTTTATCTCCTTCTGTTGTTGATAACCAATGACGTTTTACAGCTTGACAATGTCTTGCATACAATTCAAATGCCAAAAAAAATAGTACAACCGTTCAATCCTTGATATCCCGTAAAAAACGCTTGAACAGCAGTTTTTCTTCCACGTGCAGATTACTCAGCAATTCGTTGTTGGTCCGTTCGATGACAGCCGCCAGATCGGTGATGGCTGCCTGAGCCTTTTCCGTCAGATACACCCGGGCAACC
>JAJZTK010000120.1 GCA_021849045.1 Deltaproteobacteria bacterium
ACCATTGCATTAATGCGACGAGCGCCCGTCCTTCGCGGACGGGCGAGGATTGAAACTGAACCCTTTGGGCAAGAGTTCAACGATCCCGTTACGAGCGCCCGTCCTTCGCGGACGGGCGAGGATTGAAACCTGGGCCGCCGGGTCCATGTACACGGTGAACTGGTGAGCGCCCGTCCTTCGCGGACGGGCGAGGATTGAAACCCGATCGGTGAACCCCTTGGAACGGAGATGGTCGAGCGCCCGTCCTTCGCGGACGGGCGAGGATTGAAACGGCGGTGCAACGGCTTGAGGGTGTGGGGCTTGTCGAGCGCCCGTCCTTCGCGGACGGGCGAGGATTGAAACGACCACATGGGAAAAACGGTTCTTGTCCGGCTTGGAGCGCCCGTCCTTCGCGGACGGGCGAGGATTGAAACTCAAAATCGCCTCCGATGCTGATGGTTGACGTTGAGCGCCCGTCCTTCGCGGACGGGCGAGGATTGAAACGACAATCGTAATCAGCCAACTGACACGGATTAGAGCGAGCGCCCGTCCTTCGCGGACGGGCGAGGATTGAAACCCTGTAGTTATGGCCTCAATTTGGGCGCCCATTCGAGCGCCCGTCCTTCGCGGACGGGCGAGGATTGAAACAGCGAATCGGCCGACCAGTTCATAATCGGCGGTGGAGCGCCCGTCCTTCGCGGACGGGCGAGGATTGAAACCTGCTTGTCCTGGCTCTCGGCCATCTATACCCCCGAGCGCCCGTCCTTCGCGGACGGGCGAGGATTGAAACCAGCGAAGTGCAGCCGGTGGCGAACGTCCATGAAGAGCGCCCGTCCTTCGCGGACGGGCGAGGATTGAAACGAAGAGTGGCGGCAGACGGCCAACGGCGAGGAATTCGAGCGCCCGTCCTTCGCGGACGGGCGAGGATTGAAACATTGAGCTGGAATGGATCGACACTTAGCGTTGTGGAGCGCCCGTCCTTCGCGGACGGGCGAGGATTGAAACTCCGCAGATACCCAGCCCTTGTTTTGTTCCATCGAGCGCCCGTCCTTCGCGGACGGGCGAGAATAAATAACTTCCTGATTAGCACTAATCTTCCGCCCGCTTGAAAAAAATCCCCTCCCCCCTGGCGGGGGAGGGTGAGGGTGGGGGGGAAGTTGCCACGAAGTTCGCTGGTTGCAGCTTCACCCACCCCCCCGCCCCCCTCCCGTCAAGGGAGGGGGAGAGTGTGTTGCGGAAGATTGGTACTAATCAGGAATAACTTTGGTTGAGGCGCCAACAACAAACGGGAGGACAATCTGTCCCCCCGTTTGTTGTTATGCTCTAAGATGTGCGGTTATTACAGATCATTGACAATGGTCTGCATCTGCAACTACCACGTCTGCGTCCCATGGCAGGAGTTCGAGCAACTGCGCGTCGTTGCGTTCCACCCGATGGTGGTGGTCAGGTTGATGACGCCGTTGTTGTGCGTGGCCGCGTTCACTGTTGTGGTGCTGTAGCCGGTGCCATGGCAGGTGGCACAAGTGGCAAGGTTAAGGTTGATATGTCTTGCATGTTGGCCCGTTGCCGGAGGAATGGCGTGACAGCTCCCGCATGCAGGGGCCGGCGCCGGGCTCGGGGTGATGGTGGCCAGGGCCGTGGCAATGGCCTGCACATCGGCTGCAGTCAGGGTGGAGAGGACGCCCATGCCGCCTACATTGCCGTTGATGGCCGTCTGGATACGGGTTGTCGTGGCGCCGGCCTTGGCCGAACTGGCCAGGGGACCGTGACAGCCGGCGCAGTTGGTGCCATAGAGCGTTGTTCCATTAGCAGGTGCCGGGGTCGGCGTCGGAATGGGCGTCGGGGTAGGAGTAGGAGTCGGAGTGGTTACGACCAGCGCGTCCACGATGGCTTGTTTTTCGGTGGCCGTGAGCGTCGAGAGCGTGCCCATGCCGCCGATGTTGCCGCTGATGGCCGCGTCGAGCCGGGCAAGGGTGATTCCTTTTTTGGTGGAAGTGGCCAGTGCCCCATGGCAGCCGGCGCATTTGGTGCCGTAGAGGGCGGCTCCGTCAACCGGTACCGGCGTGGGAGTGGGTGCAGGGGCTGGCGGGGGGGTAACGACGGCCAGGACGTTCACGATTGCCTGCTGCTCGGCTGGGCTGAGCGAGGAAAGGACGCCCATGCCGCCGATATTGCCGCTGATGGCCGACTGGAGCCGGGCAAGGGTGATCCCTTTCTTGGTAGAGTTGGCCAGGATGCCGTGACAGTTGGCGCAGTTGGTGGCGTAGAGCGACGCTCCGTCAATCGATGCCGGAACAGGCGCCGGTGTGGGTACCGGTGTGGGTACTGGTGTGGGTGTTGGTGCCGGAGCAGGTGCCGGTGTGGTTACTGCCAGCGCGCTCACGATGGCCTGCTGCTGGGCAGAGGTCAGGGTGGAGAGAGATCCCATGCCGCCGATGTTGCCGCTGATGGCCGACTGCAGGCGGGCCAGCGTGATCCCTTTCTTGCCGGAGGTGGCAAGAGCCCCGTGACAGCCGGCACAGTTGCTGGCGTAGAGTGACGCCCCGTCAATCGGTGCAGGTGCCGGTGCCGGAGTCGGTGCAGGGGCTGGCGTAGGTGCCGGGGCTGGCGTAGGTGCCGGGGCTGGCGTAGGTGCCGGGGCTGGCGTAGGTGCCGGAGCGGTAACGGTCAGTGCATTAACTATCGCCTGCTGCTGGGCAGAGGTGAGGGTGGAAAGGTACCCCATGCCGCCGATGTTGCCGCTGATGGCTGCCTGCAGCCTGGTGGTGGTGATTCCCCTCTTGCTGGAGGAGGCAAGAGTTCCATGACAGCCTGCGCAGTTGGTGGCATAGAGCGATGCTCCGTCAGCCGGCGCCGGCGTCGGAACTGGAGACGGTGCCGGTGCGGGGGTTGGCGAAGGTGCCGGGGTGGAACTGCTGGCCAGGGCGTTTACTATCGCCTGGGAATCTGCTGCTGATAGCGTGGAAAGGGACCCCATGCCGCCCATATTGCCGCTGATGGCTGCCTGCAGCCTGGTGGTGGTGATCCCCTTCTTGCTGGAAGTGGCCAAGGGACCGTGGCAGCCGGCGCAGTTGGCGGTATAGAGGGCAGCGCCGTCAGCCGTTGCCGGCGGGGCGGGAATGGGGGCCGGTGTGGTTGGTGTTGGTGTTGGTGTTGGTGTAGTAGCTGGAGTCGCCAGGGCAGTAGCGATGGCCTGGATCTCCTGGGAGCTGAGGGCGGAGAGTGAGCCCATGCCGCCCATGCCGGCACTGATGGCGGACTGGATACGCGCCACGGAAGCGCCCTGCTTGGTCGACTTGGCCAGGGCTCCGTGGCAGCCGGCGCAGTTGGCGGCATGGAGGGCGGCACCATCCATGGCCGGCGGGGTCATGATCGGAGAGGGATGCGGCATGTTGGCAGTGACGAAGACGCCGCTGGTGAGCTGTGTTACCGGGGCAGTGAAAATGGGAGCGGTAGCATTGCTGACGGTCAAGGTACCGTTGGCAAGCGTGATCTTAACGGCATCGAACATGGCATCCATGCCGGTATGGTTGGCGGCAAATGCCCCCTTGATCGGGTCGATGGTGGTGCCATACGCCGCGAGCAGCGGTTTGAGCTGGCTCTGCATGTCACTGGTGGCAGTGCCGATGGCAGCGGCGATCTTGTTTTGCACCGCTGGTGTCGGGGCATCGAAGAGTGCGACCGGATTATTCACGCCGGCGGCATTGGCCACGATGGCATTGGAGAGGGGGTTGATGTTGGCGGTTCCCGGAGCAGCCGCAAACGAGACGAGGGACTGGGTGCCGTTGTCGGTGGTCCATTCGGCCTTGATGATGAAGGGAGGGGTCAGACCGGCGACGTTGAAGGCGTACGAGCCGTCGGGGCCGGTAGCCGAGGTCAGTTCCCGCGTTGTGGCTGACGAATCCTTGAGCCGTACGTTGCCGACGATTGCTTTTCCTGTGGCGGCAATGCCGGACACGGTTGGCGGTGCCGACCCTCCGGAGCCACCACATCCTGCCAGCATGAGAACTGCGGCCGAGAGTGCGATGGCCAACACGGTCGAGAAGGTTTTTTTCTGCATTGAGTCGCTCCTTTTTTCAGGCGTAGGTTACGGCCGAACAATTCGGCCTTTCCTTGATCGGGACACCGGGTGTGCACATCCCTGTGTCCCTGCTCGTTTGACGGCCGGAAAATGAAACAGCCGGGGCCGTATATCGGTTAGATATTTCGGCGACCCGGCTGTCTCAGAGAGACCCTTTAGGCTTTCCGTCCCATCCTCACGGATGGTTTAGTATTGTCGTGTATCTATTGCTGAACTGCGGTTACTGAACGTGACGTTACCGTAATTCGTTACGTGATGTCAATACCAAACAGCAATATTTACCGTTAAGAACATTTTAGCTTTTGCCAATATTGGCACAGATGCTTCCGCCTTCACAGATGTGGTCTGACCGCCTGAAGACGGGTTGTTTACCGTGCAGTACGGCCAGTTTACGATGCCAGCTTATGGAGTTCCGAGGCGAGATATACCCGCTCGTCAATCAGGCTGACGGCCTGTGCGCTGTGTTCGACCAGCTCGAAGAGCCGCCGGTAGCGGTCCACTTCGGCCGGCTGCGTGGTTTTGCGGCCATAGTACCTGCCGGTCTGGGGAAAAACCTCGGTAGCAATCTGGTCGTCGTAGATGGCAAAGTCGATGGGGCTGTTGGTGTCGCGGCCGCTGATTTCGCTCGCCTGGGGGAGTTCACTGCGGAAGGCGACGCGCACGTCGATACCGTGTCCCAGGTGGGTTGCGAGCACCTTCTGTACCTCCGTGTCGGCCAATTCCTCGGGGGTGACCACGAAGACACGGGTGATTGCCACTCCGCGCTCAAGCGCCCTGAGGTTGGCCTGGAAGAAGTTGACCATGGCGCCCCGGGAGCTCCAGCCGGCGGTCAGGGGATCGACGGCCTTGATTCTGTGGGTCGCGCAATCGGCGCACCGTGCCCCTTCCAGGTAGAATTCCGTTTCGTCCAGCGGGATGAATCCCTGCTGGAGGAGGGTCAGTGTCCGCTTGGCCCCGGCGAGGAGTTCCTGTGCCCGCACCCGGCACTCCGGGTCGACGATGCCTGCCAGGGCAAAGGTGATCTCGTGGGCCTGGTGGTACTCGCTCGTCAGCTCGTGGCGTACGGTTGCCAGATCCTCCCGGAGCAGGTAGGTGGCGAGGGAGAGCAGGATGCCGATGCCGAAGATGACATAGGCCGCCATCGGGTTGTCGAGTACCAGGTGGAAGAAGATGGCCAGGCCGGCGCCAGCGAGAAATTCGATGAACACCGCCATCTCCTTGATTTTATCGTTCAGTTTCATGTGGTTTCCTCCTGTTCTTCACTGCTGTCGTCAGGTCATGCCCCCAAAACAAAAAAGCCGGGTCGCAGTACTATCAATCAAGATAGTTCGGCGACCCGGCTGTCTCGGTGAGACCCTGTGGGCTTTCCGCCCCATCCTCGCGGATGGTTTAGTAGTATCGTCTATCAAAACGGTGCGTTGCCGGACTGCTGCCTGACACGCACTATTTGGTGTTTAATGAGAAAGTACGATAGCCCCTTCCTGCAGAAATGTCAAGGCGACCACTGTTACGATTTGGTAACAATTTGATCTTGTTGCGGTTTATTTCTCGCTTCGCTGTTCCCGCCACTGCCGGCGCTGACCATCAGCTCGCTCACCAGTTTCGTGAAGCGGAGCGGATCAACGATGGGCGACCCTTCGGTGAGGAGCGCCTGGTCCAGCAGCAGTTCGCAGTAGTCGGCAAGGCGCGGATTGGCCTTGTCCTGCTCGAACATGCTCCCCAGGACCTGCAGCAGCGGGTGGTCCGGGTTCAGCTCCAGAACCCGCTTGCTTTCCGGGACATCCTGACCCATGGCCTTCATGATCCGCTCCATGTTGGCGTTCAGGCCGTATTCGTCGGCCACCAGGCAGCAGGCACTGTCGGTCAGGCGGCTGGAGAAGCGGACTTCCTTGACCTGCTCCTTCAGGTTCCCGGTGATGCAGTCAAGGAGCCCCTGGTACTGTTTTTTCGCTTCTTCCTTGCGGGATTCCTCTTCCTTCTTCTCGTCCTCGCCGGCCAGCTCCAGGTCGCCCCGGTCGACCGCGTGCAGCTTTTTGCCGTCATATTCGGTCAGCGTCTGGACCACCCACTCGTCCACCGGATCGGTCAGGAACAGGACCTCGTACCCCTTCTTGCGGAAGATTTCAAGGTGCGGCGAGTGCTCCACCAGTGCCCGACTGGTGCCGGTGATGAAGTAGATATCCTTCTGTCCCTCCGGCATCCGCTCTACATACTGCTTGAGGGAGACCAGAGTGCCGGCCCCGGCGGTCGAACTCTCGAACAGGACCAGATCCTGGAGCTTATCCTTGTTGGCAAAGTCGAAATGGAGCCCTTCCTTCAGGACCGGGCCGAATTCCTTGTAGAACTGCTGGTACGCTTCGGTCTCTTTCTCCTTGACCTCGGCCAGGGTGGAAAGGACCTTCCCCACCAGGTTCTTCTGTATCCGCTTGATCTGCACGTCTTCCTGCAGGATCTCCCGGGAGACGTTGAGCGGCAGGTCGCTGGAGTCGACCACCCCCCGGACGAAGCGGAGGTAGTCGGGGAGCAGGGCATCGCAGTTATCGGTGATGAAGACCCGTTTTACGTAGAGATGGACCCCTCTTTTCCGCTCCGGCATGAACATGTCGAACGGTTTTTTCGCCGGGAGGAAGAGGATGGCCTTGAATTCGCTGGTCCCTTCGGCGGAGTAGTGGATGGTCCGGAACGGTTTTTCGAAGTCGTGGGAGATATGCTTGTAGAACTCGGTGTACTCCTCTTCGGTGACCTCGCTCTTGGGACGGGTCCAGATCGCCTTCATGGAGTTGAGGGTCTCTTCGGTGATCTTCTCGATCTCGCCCCCACCCTCGATGACGTTGCCGTCGAGGCCGGTGGCCGGCTCCTTCCGGGTAATGTCCATGACGATGGGATACTGGACGTAGTCGGAGTATTTCTTGATGATGCTGCGGATCTTCCACTCATCCAGGTAGTCCCGGGTTTCTTCTTTCAGATGCAGGACGATCTCGGTGCCGCGGCTCTCCTTTTCGCACTCCTCGACGGTATAGGTGCCGTCGCCGGTCGACTCCCAGCGGCAGCCGGCCTTGGGGTCGCCCGCCCGGCGGGTGGTGAGGGTAACCTTGTCGGCAACCATGAAGGAGGAGTAGAAGCCGACACCGAACTGGCCGATCAGTTCCGGGTTGTCGCTGTTCCTGGCTTCCTTCAGCGCCTCCATGAACGCCTTGGTGCCGGAGCGGGCGATGGTGCCGATGTTTTCCTCGACCTCGGACGGCGCCATGCCGATGCCGTTGTCCCTGATGGTGAGCGTGCCGGCGGCCTTGTCGGGGATGATCTTGATCTGCCAGTCGCTGTTGCCTTCCAGGATGGACTCATTGGAGTGGGCCTCGAAGCGGGCCTTGTCGATGGCGTCGGATGCGTTGGAGACCAGTTCCCTGAGGAAGATGTCCTTGTTGGAGTAGAGGGAGTGGATGACCAGGTCGAGAAGCTGCTGGACCTCGGTCTGGAACTGCTTGGTGGTTTTGGACATGGTGTATCGACTCTCCTTTGGTTTATTTCAGGAACGAAACTAATCATTACTGACGGGAAAAGCAAGGGACCGGATTATTTTTCTGCCGCCGAGAAGTGGGGAGTTGTTTGCGATGTCTGATAACATACTGAATATACGATTTTAACTGAATCGATCGTCGTGTGGACAGCTATTTGTCTGCGTTACGTCCGGAAGGAATCCGGAACGTGCAGATATTTTTAATTTTATGGCACTTTCTGCCGAAACGGGTCTTAGTGTCATGTGGCAGGAGCTAACAGTTGTCGATGGCGTTTCAAGGTTGTTGAACCAGTCGGGACCACCTATTTATGACGACCCAAAATAGATTTCGTTCCCCTTCAATACGCTCCCACCTAATGATCATGGTGCTGGTGGCACTACTGCCGGCCCTGGCGATCATCCTCTATGCCGGCGTGGAAATGCAGAAACAGGCACTCAAGGACGCCAAGGAGCACGCCCTTGCCATCGTCCGTCACGAGGGGCTTACCCTGCAAAGTTTCGTCGAAGGGACGCGCAGCATGCTGATCACCCTTGCCGAAACCCCCGAAGTGCATACGCGCAATGGGGAGCTCTGTAGCCGTCTCTTCAGGAGTATCCTCAAAAAAGCTCCCATCTATAGTTCGATGGATGCTTATGGTACGGACGGTTCTCCGTTTGCGTCGTCCTACATGACGCTGCCACGGCTGCTTTCGGTAGCTGACCGTAGGTACTATCGCTATGCCATGGCAAGCAGGGACTTTGCCGTCGGCGAATACATCATCAGCCGGGTGACCGGGCAGCCGATGATCAATTACGCCTACCCCGTGCTTTCGCCATCCGGTGAACTGCTGGCGATACTGCAGGCCGGCTACGACCTTGACCGCATTGCAGACATATTGGGACGACAGTTGCCGGAAAAAGGGATGCAACTGATCGTCACCGATCACCGGGGAACAATCCTGTATCGGACCGGTTTCGGGGACAACGCCGTGGGCGGACCGGATGACTCGTTTCTTTTCAAAAGAATGAGCGTGTCCCCGCGGGATGAGGATACGTTCTTCAGTAAGGACGAAGGGGGGGCCAAGGCGTTCTACGCCTTCAAGCGTCTGAGACTCTCTCCGAACACCGAGCCGTATTTCTACGTGCGGGCCGGCTTTTCCGAAGAGTTCATTGTGGCTGAGCCCAATAGCCTGCTTCTGCGCAACTTCCTCCTGATGATTGTGGCCGGGGCGCTCGCCATGCTCCTTGGCGCACAGTTCGTTCGTCGGGTAACGAGGCCGGTGCAGCTCCTGGTGGAGACCAGCAGCCGACTGGCGGCCGGCAGCTACGATGTTGAGCTGCCGGACCCGACATATCGGGAGATCGGTCGCTTGAACGACCATTTCCAGTCAATGGCTTATGCTGTCCGGGACCGGGAGCGGCAGCTTCAGGACCGCAACGAGGAGTTGGCGGCTGTCGAGGAAGAGTTACGGCAGCAGGTGGACGAGTATGTGAAGTCCCAGGACCAGCTACTGGCCGAGAAGAACAAGCTGGAGTCGATCCTTGCCTGTATCGGAGATGGCATTTCCATCCAGGACCTGGAGTACCGGGTCCTTTTCCAGAACGAGGTCCACAAGCTGATGGTCGGGATGGATGCCATGGGGGGGTACTGCTACAAATGCTACCAAAAGCGGGACCGGGTCTGCGACTACTGCCAGGTGCGCCTCGCCTTTGAGGATGGTAGGGTCCATACCCTGCTGCAGACGGTGCAGAAGGCTGACGGTGACCACTTCTTCGAGATCACCGCGTCGCCGGTACGAAACGGGGTCGGGAATATCATTGCCGGCATCGAACTGGTCAGGGAGATTACCGACCGGAAACGTGCTGAAGCCGAGATTTATCGGCTGAACAGAGAGTTGGAGCAGCGTGTCCGGGAGCGGACCCTGCAGTTGGAGACCGCTAACCGCGAACTGGAGTCGTTCTGTTACTCTGTCTCCCACGACCTCCGGGCACCGCTACGCCATATGAGCGGCTTCAGCAGGATACTGGTGGAAGAGTTCGGCGATCAGGTCCCCCGGGAGGCCCAACACTATCTGAAGAGGATATACGAAGCCGCGGACCGGATGGGAGATCTCATTGACGACTTGCTTGAACTTTCCCGGGTCTCCCGCCAGGAGATGCACTGGGATACGGTCGATCTGAGTGCCTTGGCGCAGACGATATGCCAGGAGTTGCGGGAGTTATCGCCTGACCGGCAGATACACTGTACGATTGCGGAGAACGTGACCGTGACCGGTGACTCCCGGCTGCTCAGACTGGTGCTCCAGAACCTGCTGGGGAACGCCTGGAAGTACAGTTCTTGCAAGGAGCATGCGGAGATCGTTTTCTGGGCCGAGGAGCGTGATGGAGTAAAGGTTGTTTCTGTCCGGGACAACGGCGTGGGGTTTGATATGACCTATGTGAACAAGCTGTTCACACCATTCCAGAGGCTCCATGGCGCCGAGTTCGAGGGGACGGGGGTCGGCCTGGCGTCGGTTCAGAGGATCATTCTTCGCCACGGCGGCCGGATATGGGCCGAAGGGATTGTGGGGCAGGGAGCAACGTTTTCCTTCACCTTGGCCGATGACTCCGGGGCCGAATCCTGAGTCCTGCACGAATAGTGTTCCGTCAGGTTGCCCGTATGCGATATTTTCGTACAAAGCCGACCGGATGGTAGGAGAGTTTTGCCGTCCGTAGCCCCGGTTCTCCCAGGTCCTGCTCCCGGTTGATGAAGCGGCAGTCGTTGAAGAGGAGACGGCTGAATTCGCGGTTGACCAATTGGGGCAGCCCTTCCATGAACGGGTCAGCCTTCTCGAAGTGACAGACCGCGGTTTCAGCGTTCAGCCGCTCTCCCAGGGCAAAACCCTTTACCTCGCCATTTACCAGTACCACCACCCCCTGCAGATCCAGCGTCTCGAAGAGTTTCAGTGCCTCGGCGGTTGCCTCGGTTTCCGGCACCAGGGTCCGTTGCTCTTCGTCCCTCCTTGACTTCAACCAGTCGTCCAGCAGGAGCAGGCTCCCTTCCCGGTGGGCCGGTCCGAACGGTTCGACCGCATGGCTATGGCGGGCCGTGAAGTAATTGATCCGGTTCTTCTTTTTGTGATACCGGTTGCCCGGGAGTTCGGCCAGTTCCTGGCGTTGGTAGAGATAATCGAAATTGTCGCGGTCTTCGCTGACCTGTACGGCGACATCGGCCAAGTAGCGCTTGACGAACGGTTCGTCGGCGCCATACAGGGTCTCGCCATGGGCCAGCAGGGTCCGGGTGGCATCTTTGATGTCTCCCGAGAGCGGCGGGAGGAAGTATGGATTACCGTCATACCCCCGGCCCAGCACCACCAGGGCATTGCCGACGAGGGTGAGACGATAGTCGTGTGGTTGCCGGAAAAGGTAGAGCCCGGCAAAGGTGCATTCGGAGACCTGTGGCTGAAGCCGGGCAAAGAGCTTGTCCAGAAGCGGCTTGTCGGCCAGCGCCAGGGGGCGGCGCTCCGGGTAGGTGGGGATCGTCATGTGTGGTCCTTTCATGCTCAAGTATAATGGCAAAGCTGTCGCCTGCCAGTCGGAACCTGTTGTCATGACACTTCATCGGTACAAATAGGTTTGCAGAAGCCGGGCTCCCTGTGATAGTTACTATTTACTTTAGTTTCCGTCCGAAAACGGTCCTTTTTCGCCCTGTCGGTGTCAATCTGCGGGCTTGCTTGTGCGGCGTACAGTAGTACGCCTCCGCACAATCCCTTGATTTCCTTGCCAGGACAAAAAATCCCTCGTTTTCGAATCGGAAACTGGTGGTGTCACATCCGGACTTTCCGGATGGACACCACTTTAGTTCACGAGAGCGGAGTTACGATGTATTTCCCCGACCTGAACAGCTTTACGACCCTGGCCGGCCAGGGGAACCTGATCCCGGTCTGCCGCGAAATCATGGCCGACATGGATACCCCGGTCACCGCCTTTCGCAAGATCGATGACGGCCGTTACGCCTTCCTGCTGGAAAGTATCGAGGGTGGAGAAAAATGGGGCCGCTACACCTTTCTTGGTGCCGGACCGGCAACGGTCATCCGCTCCAGGGGACGCCTCGTGGAGCTCCTCGAAGCCGGCCAGGAGCCGCGCCGTATCGAGACCGACGACCCGCTCGGCCATATCCGGGATCATATGGCCCGCTTCCAGCCGGTGGAGATCGCCGGCATCCCCCGCTTTTTTGGCGGGGCCGTCGGGTATCTCGGCTACGACATGGTCCGCTTCTTCGAACGGTTGGAGAACGACAAGCCGGCCTTCATCGGCGCCTGGGACAGCTATTTCCTCATCACCGACACCATCGTCATCTTCGACAACGTCCGCCAGAAGATCCAGGTGGTCTCCAACGCCCATCTGGACGGCAGCCAGACCCCGGCCGTGGCCTATGCCGCCGCCACGGCAGCCATCGACGCCCTGATTGCCAAGCTGAAGGGGCCGCTGCCGCCGCTTTCCGCCAGGCCCAGGCCACAGGGGCTTGCGTGGCAGGCCAACATGACGCCGGCAGAGTTCGAGGCGGCCGTGGAGCGGGCCAAGGAGTATGTGCGCAGCGGCGACATCATCCAGGTGGTACTGTCCCAGCGTTTCTCCGGCGATCTGACCGTCGATCCGTTCGACATCTACCGGATGCTCCGCACCATGAACCCCTCGCCGTACATGTTTTTCCTCCGCCTGGACGACACCATCGTGGTGGGGGCATCCCCGGAGGTCATGGTCCGAAAGGAAGGGACAAAGGTGGAACTCCGCCCCATCGCCGGCACCCGCCCCCGCGGCCGCACGCCGGATGAGGACTCGCAACTGGAGGAAGAACTCCTTGCCGACCCGAAGGAGCGGGCCGAGCATGTCATGCTCGTGGACCTGGGGAGAAACGACCTGGGGAGGGTCTGCCGGCCAGGGTCGGTGAAGGTTTCGGAACTGATGACGGTGGAGCGGTATTCCCATGTCATGCATATCGTCTCCAACGTACAGGTGGAGATTGCCGACGGACAGGATGCCTACTCCCTGGTCAGGGCCACGTTTCCGGCCGGCACCCTGTCCGGCGCGCCCAAGGTCAGGGCCATGGAGATCATCGACGAGCTGGAGCCGTGCCGGCGGGAGGTGTACGGCGGCGCGGTCGGCTACTTCTCCTTCTCCGGCAACATGGACCTTGCCATCGTGATCCGCACTCTGGTGGTGCGGGACGGCAGGGTCCATCTCCAGGCCGGCGCCGGGATCGTGGCCGACTCGGTGCCGGAGACCGAATACCAGGAGACCAGGAACAAGGCGATGGCCGTGGTGAAGGCGATAGAGGCCGTTGAGAGAGGGCTCGACTGATGCTTCTGATGATCGACAACTAGCATCGTAATTTCATGGAGTCCGTGTTAGTCCAAAATGCTTATGAATCACGGAATATTGCAAAAAAGTTAGTCCACGTTTG
>JAJZTK010000121.1 GCA_021849045.1 Deltaproteobacteria bacterium
GACTTGCGACCCGCGAACGCCTCTGACGCCGTAGCCGCCTGCGCCCGCGCCTATTACGCGGCCCCGCGACGGCCGGGCCGCTGGGTGCTTGTGGTGGCCCAGGGCTCCAGAGTGCGGAAGCCAGAGGACCTGCACGGTGCGACCATCTCCACCGAGTTGGTCGGTTTTACCAAGCGTTACTTCGCCGAGCGGGACATCCCGGTGACCGTGGAGTTTTCCTGGGGAGCAACCGAGGCCAAGGTGGTCGACGGTCTGTGCGACGCCATTGTCGAGGTGACCGAGACCGGCTCCACTATCCGGGCCAACAACCTGCGGATCGTCTGTGACCTGATGACCTCAGTGCCGGTGATGGTGGCCAATAAGACATCCTGGGAAGATCCCTGGAAGCGGGCCAAGATCCGGCAGATCGCTACCCTGCTCCAGTCGGCCCTGGCGGCAGAAGGAATGGTGGGGCTCAAGATGAACGCGCCCGGCGACAAGGCGGAGGCGATCACCAGGGTGCTGCCGAGTCAGAAAGCGCCTACGGTTGCCCACCTGTACAACTCCGACTGGGTCTCCATCGAAAGTATCCTGCCGGAGAAGGAAGTCCGCCGCATCGTCCCGGAACTCCTCAAGCTCGGCGCCGAGGGGATCGTGGAGTACCCGCTGAGCAAGATCATCTGAGTCGAATAGTATCATGTAGCAATTAAAACAGCCGCCCGGACAAGCATTGCGCTGACCGGGCGGCTGTTTTCGTTCATGGCATTTTCGGTATCCAAGGGTAGAATATAGCAAGGAGGTGAGGATGATGTCACTCGTGTTGAGAATTGTTGTCCTGGTCATGCTGACCGCGCTGATGGCGGCCCCGACCGTTCATGCCGCCGATGCGGGTCCGGTAGCCGGCATGCCGTACCGGTATGCCGATTTCGATTTCAAGTATGCCTGGAGGACAGTGCAGGTTGGTCAAGGGCTGGCTGTTGACGGGGTGTTGAAGAATGTCCGTTATGCCAGCGTGGATGACGTGGTGCTGACCGTTTCGCTGCTGAACAGGGAGGGGAAGCGGCTGGCCGATGCGACCACCTTCCCCATTCCGCAGCAGATTAAAATGGATTATTACAGTCCATTTGACCTGGTGTTGAAAAACGTTGTCCTGTCACCGGGAGATCTGCTCAGGTTTCAGATCCGTTACCGTGTTGATGAAGGGGGTAATAACAACTTTAACTGGCTGGGCAGCTTCACGGTCGATGCTGCCACGGGGAGGTTGTTGAACGAGAAGGGCAAGATCGACGGCTGGTGACAGTCTACGTCTGCCGAATGCGGTGTTGAACCCGCCGGCGCCATGTGCTACTGTCGGTGCGCTGCCCAAGTGATTTTCAGGACCGGGAGGTTTCCGTGGCATTCAGCAAGACAAAGGTGTTGGGAGGCGTTGTCGTCATCGTCTTGTTGGCGGTCGTTCTCTTTGCCGGCTATACCTGGTTTGCCCTTACCTGGAGCTATTCTACCGGCGATCGGGCCGGCTACGTCCAGAAGTTCTCCAGGAAGGGGTGGCTGTGCAAGACCTGGGAAGGGGAGCTGCAGATGATCCCGGTTCCGGGTTCGACACCGGAAAAGTTCCTGTTCAGCGTCCGGGACGAGGCCATTGCCCAGAAGCTGAACGTTGCGGTTGGCAGAAAGGTCACCCTCCATTACGAGCAGCACAAGGGGGTGCCGACCAACTGTTTTGGCGAGACAGAGTATTTCGTTACCGGGATCAGGGGCGTCGAATAGCCTCTGAACAGGCGTCTGTTACCGGTCTGATATTAAACGACAAAACCCGCTTTAATGCGGGTTTTGTCGTTTATGGGGCGTAGCATTAGGATGACTTGAGGGTAATCAAGGCGGATTGCTCGATGTGGCAGTGGCAGGCTCCGGCTTGCGCGTCCTGAACAGCGATGGGTGAAACTCCCTGGTCCTGAGGAAGAGTTCCTTCAGCAGTTCCCTGGCCCGAGCTTCAAGGTAGCAGCCTACGATAACGCCACCTACCGAAACGGTCAGGAAGACGAGCAGACCTGCCAGGTACTGGGAGCGGGCGAAAAAGAATGCGCCCAGGCAGAATGCATATATCATGGCAGCTATCGGTAACATCTCGGCCCCCGGGGAGCATGTACTGGATCGGGTTTTTGCTTTATAGCGAGCATACGGTGTGCCAATGTCGTAACATATTTATTTTAATGGGTATTGTTTTGCGTGTGGGTGCCACCGCAAATGAGTATGTAAAGAAACCCGACAAATCCAGTCCGTTTTAGGCATGCCAAGAGACCAGCTATGTCAAAATTCCCGACAGCCAATGGCGGAAGATGATTCCGGCACGTAATGATCCGTTCACCCGGCGGCGATGAGATCTGTCGGGCGTAACGATCAAAGCGTGAAGAAAAAAGTAGCCCCCTTGCCGGTCTCTGCTTCGGCCCATATTTTTCCGCCATGGCGCTGGACGATGTTCTGGGTGATTGCCAGGCCGACACCGGTCCCTTCGAATTCTTTGAGGCTATGCAGCCGCTGGAAGACGCCGAAAAGTTTATCGGCATACTGCATGTCGAAGCCAATGCCGTTATCCCGAACAAAGTAAACCGTCGTGCCGTCCCGGAGGTACGAGCCCACCTCGATCCTGGGTGCCTCCTGTTTTTTGCTGTATTTGACCGCGTTGCTGATGAGGTTTGCCAGTGCCTGGCGAAGGAGAATCGGGTCGGCAAGGCAGGGCGGCATGGGGGTTGTGACAAAGTCGATGTTTTGCCCTTCCTCGGGGGGCACCACCTCGTCATATGCTTCCCGGGCAAGCCCTTCCAGATTGACGGCAATCTTGTTGAGCGGTTGCCGGGCCGTTCGTGACAGGGACAGGATCGAATCGATCAACTGCTCCATATGTCCGCACCCGGCAACAATCCTCTGCAGTACTTCCCGCGCTTCTTCGTCGAGTCGGTCCGCATAGTCGCTCATGAGGATCTGGCTGAATGCGTCGATATGCCGCAACGGTGCCCGCAGGTCGTGGGAGACGGAGTAGGCAAAGCTCTCCAGTTGGCGGTTTGCCTGTTGCAGTTCAACGGTCCGCTCGATGACCCTCTGTTCCAGTTCCTGCGCCGCCCGGACCAGTTGGGATGTCCTTTGATCCACAAGGGTCTGCAGGTGCTGGCGATGGGCCTCCAGCTCCCTGCGTTGCAGGTAGAGGTCCCGGAATACCGTTACCTTGCTCCGGAGGATGACCGGTTCGATCGGCTTGGTCATATAATCGACCGCGCCGGCGTCATACCCTTTGAACTGGTACTGGAGCTCCTTCATCCCTGCGGTGACGAAGATTATCGGGAGATGTCTGGTCTTCGGGTTGGAACGCATCAGCTCGGCAGTCTCGAAGCCGTCCATGCCGGGCATCTGGACATCCAGCAGGACGAGTGCAAAATCGTGCTTCAGAGAAAGACGAAGCGCCTCGTTCCCGGAGAGTGCCCGGACCATCTCAAGATCGAGGTCATCAAGTATCCCCTCCAATGACGCAAGGTTTTCGGGCCTGTCATCTACCAGAAGTATCAACGGTTTTTCAGTGGGGAGCAGTTCGTCCATCTTTTCTCCTTAATCCACGTTGCAATCAACATGACACCAACGTAGGGGTAGCCCCATGTGTCTGCCCAAATCCAGGGCGCACACACGGGTGCGCCCCTACAACCATGCCAGCCTGACCAGTAAGGGTGCAATTCCCGAGAGTTGCACGATGTAGTCCGGAGAGACTGTTTCGATGGCGCTCTTTGGCATCGAGGCGGCCTCGGCTGTTGCCGGGTCCTGCACCACCGTGACCCCTCCGGCCTCCTTTATTCGTTTCAGTCCATTGCTCCCGTCCGAGCCGGCACCTGTCATCACGACTCCGATCAGGGCCGGGCCGAAGGCATCGGCTGCGGACTCGAACAGCACGTCCACCGACGGTCGGGCAAACCTTACCGGAGGGTCCACCGATAGTGACAGGGTTGCGTCCCTCTCCACCTGAAGGTGATAGTTGGGAGGGGCAAGGTAGACGGTCCCGGCTGCGACCTCCTCCAGTTCATCCGCTTCCTTGACCCTGATCCCGCACAGGTCGTCCAGAAGTAGCGCCAGCCCGTTATCCGCCTCCTGCGAGATATGTGCTACAACCATGACCGGCAGAGGAAAATCCTTGGAGAGGGCACCGAGAACCAGCTTCAGCGCCTCCACCCCGCCGGTCGATACGCCGGCGACGACCGCCCTGAATCTTTCCGGTCTATTCCTGGCCATAGCTTTTCCGGTAAATTCTCATCCGTTGCGCAACTTCCCCGTAGTCGGGGGCAATCCGACGCCCGTCCAGGGTCTCCTTCAGTCCGAGGCAGAGAAAGCCGCCGGGAAGCAGGCAGCTGTCGAAGAGCCGAAGCACACGCTCCTTCAGGGTCGGTTTGAAGTAAATGAGCACATTCCGGCAGAGGATCAGGTGCATCTCGCCGAAATCCGCATCCGTTGCCAGATTGTGCGAGGCAAACACAATCTGCTCCCGGAGCGATTTCATCATAATGGCGTGGTCGTAGCGCGCCGAGTAGTAGTCGGAAAACGACCCCCTGCCGCCGGCGGACTGGTAGTTTTTGGTGTAGCGCTGCATCTCCTTTAGCGGATAGATCCCCTCCCTGGCTTTCTGCAGCACCTCGTTGTTGATGTCAGTGGCATACATCCTGAAATGCCCCTTCAACCCCTCCTCCTCAAGGAGTATGGCCAGGGAGTATGCCTCTTCCCCGGAGGCGCAGCCGGCATGCCAGATCTTGACGAACGGGTAGGTCTTCAGGTGCGGGACCACCTGCTCGCGAATGGCCCGGAAGAAAGCCGGGTCCCTGAACATATCCGAGACATTGACCGTGATCCCCCTGAGCAGGGATTCAAATGCCGCTTGGTCACGCAGTATCACGGCCTGGGCGTGGGAAAGGTTCGCGTACCCCGATGACGCGAGCCACTGGGTGATCCTCCGCTTTATCGACGCCTCGGAGTAGTCGGTAAAGTCGTAGCCGTATACCTGGCGGACTCCGTGCAACAGAAGGCGCATCTCGATATCGAACAGTTCTTCGTCCGGCATGGTCGCGCTATCCATGGTTATAGAGCCATACCCTCAGCAGGGAGAACAGCTTCTCCACATCCACCGGCTTGGGAATGTAGTCGCTGGCGCCGGCCTTCAGGCACTCGTCCCGGTCCCCCTTCATCGCTTTGGCGGTAAGGGCGATGATCGGCAGTCTGGCGAATCTCGGGTCTTTCCTGATGGCCCGGGTAGCGGCAAAGCCGTCCATCTCCGGCATCATCACATCCATCAGCACCATGTCGATATCCGGGTCCTGATTGAGGCGTTCCAGTGCCTCCTTGCCGTTTTCCGCCTCGATGACAACCATGTTTTTTTCCATCAGCACGCTTGAAAGAGAGAAAATGTTGCGCATGTCGTCATCCACGATCAGCACCTTTTTGCCTTCGAGCATCGCCTCGTTGTCCAGGGCGGCGCGGATCATCCGTTTCTTTTCCGGATCTATCCCGCTTTCCACCAGGTGCAGGAAGAGCGTTACCTCGTTCAGCAGCCTCTCGGGGCTTTTGGCCCCTTTGATGATGATGCTATCGGCATAGTGCCGCAGCCGCATCTCGTCATCCCGGGAAAGATCCTGGCCGGAATGGATGATGACCGGAATCCGCCGGTTTTCGTCAAGGGACTGGATCTTCTCCAGTACCTCGAAACCGGACATGTCCGACAGCCCCAGATCCAGGACGATGCAGTCGAACGGTTCGCTGGTAAAGAGCCGCATTGCCTCACTACCGGACGCGGCAACCGTGATGGCGACATCACGTTCCCCCAGCAGGGCTTCCATACTCTTGGCCTCGTCCCTGTTGTCCTCGACGATCAGAAGTTTTTTGACCCGCTTGGCAATGGCGTTTTCGATATTGCCGAAGACTTCGTCGAGCTGCGCGCTGTTCACCGGCTTGGTGACAAAGCCTATGGCCCCCATGTTCATCGCCTTCTGGCGGTCCTCCAGGCAGGTGAGGAAGTGTACCGGGATATGTCTGGTCCTGAGGCTGTCCTTGAGGCTCCTCATCACCCCCCAGCCGTCGATATGCGGCAGCATGACGTCCAGGATGATGGCGCTCGGCAGGTAGTGATCGGCAAGCGTTATGCCGCTTTCTCCGTCTCCGGCCACGATTGCCGAGAACCCGCGACTACGTACCATCTCCATCAGTATCCCGGCAAAGGAGAGGTCGTCTTCTATGATCAGGATGCATCCGTCACCTGCCTGAAGCTGCTCGCGGTCGTCCGGCAGAACTGCCGACGGGAGCGAAGCGTCCTGTTCGCTCTGCTGCGGCTCTTTACGTGCCGGCACTGCGGGTAGACCGACCGGCGTGACCGGCCTCTGCTCCGCTTTATGGGCAGAGGCATCAAGCGGGAGGTACAGGGTAAAGGTGCTCCCTTTGCCCTCACTGCTTGCCAGACGGATATCGCCATGAAGTCCGCGGGCCAGCTGCCGCGAGATGGAAAGCCCCAGTCCGGTCCCCCCGAACTTGCGGCTGGTGGTGCCGTCGGCCTGCTGGAACGCCTGAAAAACGAGCTCATGCTTGTCCGCAGGGATACCGATCCCGGTGTCGACGACTTCAAAGGCCATGGCCGGCGCTTCGAGAGGGGTTGTCGCCGGGTCGGGGAGATAGCCCCTGACTGCCACACTCCCCTGCTGCGTGAACTTGCAGGCGTTGGATATGAGGTTCTTGAGTATCTGCAACGTCCGCTGGCCGTCAGTGGTTATCTCTTCAGGCACTCCGTCCTCGATGGAGACTGCAAACGACAACCCGCGCTGCTCGGCTATCGGCCCGAACATCGTCCGGAGCTGCTCGCAGAGTTCTCGAAGCGGAAACGGCTCGTAGTGGAACTCCAGCCGTCCCGACTCGATCTTCGAGAGATCGAGGATGTCATTGATCAGGGTCAGCAGGTCATTACCCGAGCTGTTTATCGTTGTCGCATACTCCACCTGCTTGTCGGTAAGATTTCCGTCCCGGTTCTCTTTCAGGAGAGACGACAGGATCATCAGGCTGTTGAGCGGGGTTCTGAGCTCATGGGACATGTTGGCCAGGAATTCGGACTTGTAGGTGCTGATCCGCTCGAGTTCGTCCGCCTTCTGTTTCAGCGCCCGGCTCGCCTCTTCCACCTCCCGGTTCTTGGCACGGATCTGCTCCCGCTGCTGCTCCAGCATCTGCGCCCGTTCCTCGAGCTCTTCGTTGGTCTGCTGCAACTGTTCCTGCTGGACCCGAAGTTCCTCGGTCTGGACCTGGGTCTGTTCGAGAAGGTCATCCACCAGTTTACGGGACAGGTTGACGCTGATGCCGATGGCGAGCCCTTCCCGTGCCTGCTGCAGGAATTCCAGTTCCCGGTCCGAGAACTCCTTGAAGGAGCCTATCTCCAGCACCCCGACGAGACGGTGGTCGTGCAGCAGGGGCACGGCTGCGATGTTGAGCGGTTTTGCCTCCCCGATGGCGGAGCTGATCGGCAGATAGTCGGGCGGGACATTGGTCAGGCAGATGACTTTTTGTTCCTTGGCGGCCTCGCCTGCCAGCCCTTCGCCCAGGGCAATCCGCTCGTTCAGGTTCTTGCGCCGCGTCATGGCGTAGGTGGCGCTGATGGCAAGCTCATGTGACGTGTCGTTGTAGGAATAGAAGGCGCCGACACCGGCACCGAGGTACTCGCAGAGAAAGGCGAGACTCTTTTCGATCATCTCGTCAACCTTGCGGTCGCCCCGCAGAATGGCGTTGAGATCGTTGGTGCCGCTCTTCAGCCAGTCACGTGCTTTCTCATCTTCCCGGTTGCGGCGCAGCGCCTCGGTCATCCCGGCAAATGCCCTGTCTACAGCTGCCTGGACTTCGCTCATGCCAACCGCAGCCTTGAGCAGCATGCCAGCCTCGTCCCGGGCAACGGCATTAACATCTATGGTCAGCCGTTCCGATATGGTCACCTCCTGGCTCAGGTCCCCGGCAGCAATCGCCCCTGCCAGGCGTGCCTTGTTCTCACTCCCTTCTGCCAGAGAACGGACGGCATCGAGGACCTGGCCAAGCGGAGAAGCCACGCTCCTGGTAATGAAAAATGCCATTGCCGCGCCAACGCCGGCCGCCAGCAGAGTGAGTGCGACAAGCCAGTTCCGGAGGTTGTGAAAAAGATTGGCAGCTTCTTCGTTGAGTTGTTTCCCCTCAACCAGATTGAAACGGATCATTTCGGTCAGTGTGTCATTCAGCTTGTAAAAAAGGGACTTCATCTCTCTCTCGGCAAAGTCAAATGCCTCCTTGCCCTTACCGGTATCTGACAGCGTGAGGAGCCGGTTGGTAGCGGCGATGTAATCCGGCCAGGTCTTTTCGAAGCGGTCGAGCAACTCAGTTTCCGTTGGCGTCAGTTTCGTCTTTCGGTATTTTCCCAAGGTATCGGTAATCACTTTTTCATTGGCATGGATCTGTGCGGATATCTCTGCTTTCAACTCCCTGTTGTCGGCCAGGATATGGCGATAGAAACTCCTGTTCTGGAGAATCAGCTGGCTGTATGCCTCGTTCGCGTAGACCGAGTCGGTGAGGGTGGTGCTGTAGGTTTGTTCGAGCATGTCGTCGATCTTGCCCATCCCTTTGATGCCGGCAAGCCCGACCAGAAAGGAGATGAAAATGACCGAGGCAAAGCCGAGCACCAGTTTGTTGCCAATCCTGAGGTTTGCATACCAGCCCATGGGGTGCATTCTCCGTTCTGAAGGTGTTTACGAAATCAAAATAAGTCTATCATAATGTGAGCGGGTGATTATTAAATTTGTATAATTTGTGGCAAAGAAAAAGTCAACCAAAGGGACAACCGATCATGGAGGGAACATGTGTCAGGTGCCGGTGGTGTGGTCCTGCCGTTAGACGCAACAATAATTAAAGCTGTGCTGTGAGGTGACGATAGATTAGGAAAAGTGTATATATGCGGAGTCTGGTCCGATGAAAGAACTTGGGAACGTCTTTAAAACCGGCACAAACCTTTCGGTTTCCGTCAACAGCCCCTGCGGCTATACGCTGATTGAAGGCGCCGTTGCCGCCAAGTCTGACCGGGGCGAATTGCGCCTCGTCTTTCCCGCGGCTATCAGTCCGAAGATGGACCACGTCCCGGTCGGGACGCAGCTCTTCCTGTCAACTCAGATTGACGGCGAGATCTATGCCTACAACGGCATGATCGCGAGCCACAAGGACCGGCCCTTTGTGACGGTCAAGGTGTTCGAGCGTGTGCCAGCCCTTGAGAAGCGCCAACATCGGCGTGTTTCGATCAATCTGCCGATGTACTGCTCGGTTGTGGACGATACCGGCGCCTTTCGGGTCATTCATGACGGCAGGAAGGTGAACGGCAGGCATGTGAATACGGATTTGAGCCTGAGTGCCGGCGGGTTCAAGGTGAAGACACCCTTCCGGGTCGAAACGGACACCATGGCGATTGCCGTATTTTTCTACCCTGACGAGAGCGAACATGTGGTGCCGGTACTTTCTTCATCGGTCTATTCGCATCCCGCGCCGGCGGGTGGCAACTACATCACCGGTTTCAGGTTCTCACTGATCGACGAGCGGGATCGAAAGAAAATCGACCGCCTCGTGACCGACATGATCAGCGAGGGCAACCCTGCGCACCGGGCACTAAAGCTCCCCGCCTGTCTGACCCGCATGCAGAACCACTGATCTCCTTCCGCGCAGGGGCAGTTCGCGAACTGCCCCTGCGCTCATCGCAGCACTGACTTCCCCCAACCCCCTCGTATCATAAGAGGGGGGCCTGAACCGAATAATCACGCCGCAGTTTTTGTTTCCATCTCGCCATATCTGTGGTAATCGGTGACCTGAGAAACAGCCGTCAGGTTGCCACTACAACAACCCCGGTGACGGATTGCCATGCCCGATTTTGCCGTGAGTGACGAAAAGAACCGCTGGCTGGCCGCCCGGATGGCCGAACTCGGGGTCCGGGAAGAGGAGCTGGAGGAGCAGTTCGTCCGGTCCTCCGGCAAGGGGGGGCAGCACGTGAACAAGAGCTCCACCTGCGTGGTCCTGCGGCATCGGCCAACCGGCCTGGAAGTGAAGTGCATGCGGGAGCGGAGCCAGTCGGTGAACCGGTTCCTGGCCAGGCGGGAGCTCCTGGAAAAGATCGCCGCCCAAGCCGGTCTGCCGACGGAGGCCACGGCCGAACGGGAGCGGATCAGGCGACAGAAGGCGCGCAGGAAACGGCGGACAGCCGTCAAGCAGGGCGGCAGTCCGGGGGAGAACGATGTACCATGAGTCTTGAGACGTTGAGGATACTGGAGTTCGACCGTATTCTGGCCTGGCTCGCTACCTTTGCCCACTGTCCGGCGACGGTGGCGGCAATCGAGGAGATCGGGCCGTTTGCCGAGCGCCGGGAGGTTGAAGAGCGGCTGGGCTTGGTGGAGGAGGTCCGGAGACTTGCCCGTTTCGGCACGGGACTGCCGCTTACCGGCTTCGAGGACGTGGAGCCGGTGCTGGATCTGGCCAGGCCGGCCGGGGCGGTATTAAACCCGGTGGATCTGGCCGTGCTGCTGCCGCTCCTGCGGGTCGGCGCAGCCGTGGCGCGGCAGCTGGCCAGCCGGAATGACCTGCTGCTCCTTACTGCACTGGCCGGACAGCTTACCGGCTGTCCGGAGATCCTGGAGGCGCTGGAAAACTCCCTGGACTCGGAGGGGGGACTTCTTGACAGTGCCTCCAGGGCACTGTTCGACCTGAGGACCCGGAAGCGGCAGCTCACCGCCCGGATCCGCAAGCGGCTGGAGGAGATCGTCCGGGAGCGGCAGACCGCCATTTTTCTGCAGGACGACTTCATCACCCAAAGGAACGGCCGATGGGTGATACCGGTCCGGATGGATTCCAAGGGGATGGTGCCGGGGGTCGTGCACGACGTTTCCAATACCGGCGAAACCGCCTTCATGGAGCCGCTGGAAATCATCGGGCTGGCCAACGAGCTGGAGAACCTGGCGGCCGAAGAGAAGGGGGAGATGATTCGCATCCTGCGCCAGCTTACCGGCTGGGTTCGGGAGGAGTCGGAGCGGATCAGCGAGGAGTTCCGGACCGTGGTTGGCCTGGACCTTCTCAACTCCCTGGCCCGTGGGGCCGACCTGCTGGGGGCCGAGGCGCCGGAGATCACCGAAGAGCCGAGGCTTATGGTGAGGGAAGGCCGCCATCCGCTCCTGGTGCTGCTACAGCGGGAGAGGGGCGGGCAGGACGTGGTCCCCCTCGATCTGACACTCGGTGACAGCAGCGAAGGTCGCGCTACGCCGGACCGGGTGATGTTGATCACGGGCCCCAATACCGGCGGCAAGACCATTGCCATAAAGACGGTCGGGCTCCTGCTCCTGATGGCCCAGGCCGGTATGCCGGTGCCGGCGGCCGCCACCTCAATCTTTCCGGTGACCAGCGATCTCCTTGCCGATATCGGCGACGAGCAGTCCATCCAGGAGAGCCTCTCCACCTTTTCGGCCCACATCCGAACCATCAGCCGGATCCTGGAGCGGGCCGACAACCGTACCGTGGTCCTCCTGGACGAACTGGGGACCGGCACCGACCCGAACCAGGGGGCGGCCATTGCCTGTGCGGTACTGGAAGAGCTGCACAGGCGGGGGAGCATGGTCCTGGCCACCACCCACCTGATCGACATCGTGGCCCATGTCCAGCGGGTACCGGGGATGGTCAACGCGGCCATGGAGTTCGATGCCCGGACCTTCACCCCCCTCTACCGCCTGAAAAGCGGAGAACCGGGCCAGTCCCATGCCCTGGCCACGGCCAGGCGCTACGGCCTCCCCGAACCGGTGATCGCGCGGGCCGAAGGGATGGTGGGGCGGCTGGAGACCGAGTTCCACGACCTGCTGGCCGACCTGAAGGGGCAGCGTCAGCGTCACGAGGCGCTCCTGGCCGATCTGGAGCGACGCGAGCGGGAGCTGGTGCAGCAGGAGACGCTCCTTGCCGAGCGCCGGACAGAGGCGGAACAAAGGCTTCGGGAGAGCCGGGAAAAGGGGGTGCACGAGGCACGGGAGCTGGTTTCGGCGGCCCGGCGTGAGATCAATGCCATTCTGGAGGAGGCGAGGCGGGAGCGAAGCCGGACATCCAAGGAACGGCTGACTGCCATGGAAGAACAGCTTACCGAGCAGTCGCAGGCGCTCCATCCGGAGGAGACTCTTTCCCTTGACCGGGTCCGCGAAGGGGATACGGTCTTTGTCCGGCCACTCGGCTACGACGTGACCGTTTTGACCGTGGATCGCAAACAGAAGCGGCTGCGGGTCAGGGCCGGTCAGTTGGAGCTGGCCGTGGCTGCCGCCGATATTGCCCCCTCACAGCGGCGCGATGCACCGGCGCGGGAGCGGCGGAGGACGGCAGAGGCTCCTGCCGAACTTCCTTCTGAACTGAATATCATTGGCCAGCGGGTGGATGCTGCCTTGGCGCACGTGGAGAAGTTCCTCGATCAGGCGGCGTTGCAGGGGCGTGGAGAGGTACGGATCATTCACGGCAAGGGGACCGGTGCCCTGATGCGGGCCGTCCGGGAGCTCTTGGAGCGCCATCCTCTGGTGGAGGGAGCGCGGCCGGGGGAACCGTTCGAGGGGGGGGATGGCGTTACGGTGGTCATCCTGCGGTAGAAAATCAGTGGGCTGCGGCTTTCCCTTTGACGGGCTTGACGGTCAAAAGCTCCTGCTGGACTTCATTTAGCTGGCTGCGATACTCGTTACTGAGCCGGCGCCGGGACCGCTCCGTGTTCTGCACGATCCCCAGGTAACTGGTTACCAGGTAGCCACAGAAGAAGATGAGCCAGAGCAGGGCGGACTCCACCACGCTGAGGTCGATGAAGGTGTTGATCATTATGGCGGTGCAAAGGAA
>JAJZTK010000122.1 GCA_021849045.1 Deltaproteobacteria bacterium
ATCCAGTTTGCCCGTCTTGATCGCCGTTAGCCCCTCACCGGAATTGGTAAAGCGAGCCAGCTCCACGTCCAGCCCTTCCTTCTGGAAGAGCCCCTTTTCCTTGGCAACGAAATAGAGGAGATGCCCGGATGTGGGGAGGTACCCGACCTTGAGTTTCTTCAGTTCTTCTTCCTGGCTCCCTGCTGCACCTATGGCAAGCAGGGCGATGGTGATGACAATCGACAGTATGTACTTCATGTTCTAGCTCCTTATCTGCTGTTTCTCAGCTTGATTTTTATGAGGACTAGTTATTCTTCTTATAGAACGTCAGCATCTGCTGATACGTCTTATCCTTCGGATTCTTCTTGATGACCGCATCAAGGGCCTCTTTGTAGATGCTCGTATTGATATGCTTATCCATCGGATAGTCCTGGGTGATATAGCCGGCATCCTGAATATGCTTCCAGAAGTCGAGGATACCTTTGCGGAGCGGGTCCGGGTTCGACTCGGCCACCCTCTTGACGTAGGTCTCGTTGCGGATGATGTCCTCGTCGATCTTCAACGCCTTGGTGTATATCTTCACGGTCTCATCCGGGTTGGTCTTGTAGAATCGGTAGGCGCGGATCAGGGCAGCCAGGAACTTCCTGTAGGTCTCCCTGTCGGCGTTGACCTGTTTGGTGTGTGCGACGATACGGCAGCAGGTATAGTCGGGGTAGAAGTCCTCGATGTAATGGGCAACCTTGAGGCCGTAGTTTTTCTCTGCCAGCGAGAAGTGCGGCGGGTAGACGAGACCGGCATCGACGGCGCCCTTCTTTACCGCCTCAACGACGGCGGCAACGGTGCCGAATTCGACAAAGTTGAGATCTTTCCGGTAGTCGATCCCCGCCTTCTTCAGCGCCCCCTTGAAGATGACGTCGCCGGTGGAGAGCTTGACCAGGCCGATCTTCTTCCCCTTGTAGACCTTGAGGTCCTTGCCGGAAAGTTCCGCCAGCCGTTCCGGCCGGGTGATGATCGCCTGTCCGCCGATCATCATGCCGCCGATGAACGAGAACTCGCTTCCCTTGCTGATAAAGAGGAGCGGCGCGGTGGTGCCGAAGGTTCCGACATCGAGCTTTTCAGCCTTGAGGGCAGCCAGTCCCTCGGCGGCGCTGCCGAACTGGAACAGCTCCACATCGACCCCTTCTTCCTTGAAGTACCCCTTCTCCTTGGCCACGAAGTAGAGTCCGTGGGCCGGTTCAGGTACATAGCCAACCCGGAGTTTAGGCAACTCGGCCCCGAAAACGGTACCGGCCAGCAATGACAACAACAGTACGAACATCATGATGCGCTTCATAATAATCCTCCCTCTCTCTTGTTCTTTTTCTTGGCATCTTTTGGACAGCAGTCCGGCACGCAGACCGCCTCGCTGAACAGTTTCTTCAACAGTTCGTCCTTCAAGCCGTCTCTGTCGACAAGCCGGTCGAGGGCGTCGCAGTAGATTTCCTCATCCAGATGGGTGGCCAGGAAATCCCGCGGCATCCCCTCCTTCTGCAGGTCCCGGGAGCGCCAAAGCCGCTCCATCCGCCGGTAGTCGGCGCTCGGTTCGAAATGTACCGATCTGTCAGGGACCGGAAGGGATATCTGCGTTACCACCCGGTCCCTGACGGCCTTGGGTGCTTTCTGCAGAGACTGATGAGCCCGGATCAACGCGGTCATCAGACCGGTCAGGACAGCCTTCCCGGGAGCACGCGGTCCCTCGGCCACCATCATCACAATCCCGCCGCTCTCCTGTTCCGCTTTGGCTGCCTCATCCAGATCGGCAGGGTCTACAGCTAGCACGGTCCCGCCACCACCGATTATCCGCAACCCCTTGCCATCGGCAATCTGCAGCAGGGTCTCTCCGACGGTAAATGCGCCGACGTCAATCCTGTCCTTTGCCAGATCGGCCAGGCCGCTTTCCGTATCGCAGTAACGGATCAGCCGGACCTGCACTCCCTCTGACTTGAAAAGGTTCTTTGCGGCAGCCGTCAGCACGAGAGCACTGCCAGGATGGTCCAGATAGCCAATGCGTAACGGCTTAACTGGTGCGGCACTACCGGCAACAACAGTCATCTGGAGCATGAGAACCGATGCGGTAAGGAGAGTACCCAGCCTGGCCCTGGCCATGATCAGATCCCCTCTCCTTCGGTTCGGATGGTCCTTCCATCGTCCAGCTCATCGAGCACGTCGGCATGGAGCTCGCTGATCAGGCGATCCCGCAACGCCACGAACGCCGAATTGCCGAAGAGTTCCTGGCGTTGGCGCGGCCGGGGGATGTCGACAGTGAACACTCCCCTGACCGAGCCCGGATTGAGCCCCATGACAACCACCCGGCTGGCGAGAAGGATGGCCTCTTCAACATCGTGGGTGACAAAGAAGACCGTCTTTCGCTCTGCAGCGTTCTGCTGCCAGAGCTGGATCAGCAGGTCCTGCAGGCGGGCACGGGTGATGGCATCGAGGGCGCCGAACGGTTCGTCCATCAACAACACCGGCGAGTTGATGGCAAAGGCCCTGGCAATGGCGGCCCGCTGACGCATCCCCCCCGACAGTGCCCCTGGCAGCTTATTGAAGACAGTGCCGAGACCGACCATCTCCAGATACTCCTGGGCAGTTTCCCGTTGTTCAGCCTTTGCTCGGCCGGGAAACGCCTGTTCCAGGGCCAGGACCACGTTCTGACCTGCAGTCATCCAGGGAAAGAGACTGTAGTCCTGAAACACGACCCCCCGGTCGAGGCCGGGGCCGCTGATGGGCCTGCCATCCAGGGTCAGGGCGCCTGCCGAGGGTTGGGAGAGGCCGGCCAACAGCCGCAACAGGGTGCTCTTACCGCACCCCGAGGGGCCGAGGAGGCAGACAAACTCCCCTGCTGCCGCGGTAAAGCTGATGTTTTCCAGAATCCTTTGGTTGCCGTAGGCATAGGATATGTTGTGCAGGGCTATTTCATGCATGGTTGTTGTCCGATATCTGAAAATGACTGCCTGTGCCGGCGGAAATCAGAAAAAAAAAGAGGTCAAGGCACAGCGCGTACAGCACGCCCTGCCTTGACCTCCAGTTTTTCTGGTCAGCCAAAAAGGTTACAGCTAGATTAAATAGAGAACTACTTTGTGTCTACCGACAGTGTTGATCGGTCGACAAGACCCTAGACATCCTGGAACAGTGCCGTTGAGAGGTAACGCTCACCGGTGTCCGGCAGGATCACCACGATCAGCTTGCCTTTGTTCTCCGGCCGTTTGGCGATCTGCAGGGCGGCGAATGCGGCTGCGCCCCCGGAGATGCCTACCAGCAGCCCTTCCTCGGCCGCAAGGCGACGGGCGGTGTCGAACGCCTCCTCATTTTTCACCTTGTATACTTCGTCGATGATTGCCGTGTTGAGCACCCCGGGCACGAAACCGGCACCGATCCCCTGGATCTTGTGGGGGCCGGGCTGACCGCCGGACAGCACCGGAGAATCGAACGGTTCGACAGCCACCACCTTGAATTCCGGCTTACGCCCCTTGATCACCTCGCCGATGCCGGTGATGGTGCCACCCGTGCCGACGCCGCCAATCAGGATATCCACCTTGCCGTCCGTATCGGCCCAGATCTCTTCGGCAGTGGTGGCACGGTGGATCGCCGGGTTGGCCGGATTGTTGAACTGATGGGGAACGTACGAGTTGGGTGTAGCTGCGGCCAACTCCTCGGCCTTTTCGATGGCACCCTTCATCCCCTTGGCACCGGGGGTCAGCACCAGTTCGGCACCGTATGCCTTGAGCAGGTTGCGCCGCTCGATGCTCATAGTGTCAGGCATGGTCAGGATCAGACGGTACCCTTTGGCCGCTGCCACAAACGCAAGGGCGATGCCGGTATTGCCACTGGTCGGCTCTATGATCACCGTATCCTTCTTGATCAGCCCCTTTTCTTCGCCGTCCTTGATCATGGCAAAGCCGATCCGGTCCTTGACGCTGCCGCCGGGGTTGAAGGACTCGAGCTTTCCAACCACCTCGGCGACCGCTCCTTCTGCGATACGGGAAAGCCTGAGCAGAGGGGTTCTGCCGATGAGTTCGGTCAGGTTGTTTGCAATTTTTGCCATTGGTAAACCTCCATGTCTCTATGTTTATGGGTCTGTACCTTTACGTCCGCATCAGTCGACTATTTCAAACTAATGAAGCGCTTCGAGCTTTCAATGGTTGCCAGAGCTTCTTCGATCGACCCGCTGAGCATGAACGGCACGATACGACGGGCGACGAGTACATCGACGGCCGTCGAGCCGATCTGGTCGATCACCACGGCACGGCAGTCGGCGATGAGTTCCGCGGTGCGCTCCAGAAGATCGTCACTGTGTTCCTGGCCGGCACAGGCAGGCTGGTTGTCGCGACTGTCGATCCGTTGCCACCCCCCGGCATCGAACTCGTAGATCACAAAACGTTTCGCCCGGCCAAAATGCTCGTTGACGGAAATGTCATCACTGCTGGCTACTGCTATCTTTAGTCCCATACCCTGCCCCATAGGTGAAACATGAAAACACAATGATGCCGAGACCTGCAACTTGCTTGAAGAAGAATCCCTGGCTGCCCGTTATCCGGTCAGCCATATCGCTTGCAGACAACCCCATAATTAGCACAACCAGCAAATTATTTATTCTATGTTTTTTGTAGTCTGTTTAGTCCAATCATAGTTTCATACGCTAAGCAAGTCAAGATCTTTTTAAAAAACCTAAAATTATTGTCCCACAAAACACTCATGTATTATTTGCATACACTACAAGTTTACTGATATATATTTACTGCATGCCAACCTCTTTGGTATGGTGAAACAAGTCACTCCACGCGGAGTGATTTCGTAGGAGATGGCGTCAGCAGCACCCGACAAAAAAGGACTTCCCATGCGACGCCTGATAACCATACTCGCACTGGCACTCAGTCAGCTCATCTACCTTTTGACACCTGTTCAGGCAATGGATGGAGGCTACGGCGAGTTCCAGAGGCTCATGACCACCCCCCTCAGAGTGCTCACCGAAAAAGCGAACCGTATCCTGCTGCAAAAGTACGATGACAACCAGTTCGGCGGCTCACCGGAGATCGCCGCCATGCTGAATTGCCTGCCAAATGCAGCCATTAACAACCCCTCGGCGGCCGTCGCCTATCGGATAGCTGACAAGAGACCGGACCTGCTGGCTAGCCACACCTGCTACGACCCTTCATGCGAAGAGCGGAAGTACCGTAATCTGCTTGACGCCTTCCTTAAGACGGCAACACCGGGGAATTACAATGACCACGCTGCTTCCTGCCCCACCTGTTACTCGGAAGCGATCCTCATATTTCTATGGAGCGAGACAGGGGCATCCCAAGACGATATCAACGGCGGCCTGCGATACCTGTTCGATCCGTCGGTCCATGAGTCTCCGGCCATTACCCCATAATAAAAAAGGCCCCCAAGCGGGGGCCTTTGAAATAGATCGGTAACGTATGCTCTCGTGGGATGTAGGTGTTAGCCTCCAGTTGCATGCGAGAGAAGAGGTCTCCTTCTCCTAGAAAAAGTAATATAGGGCAAAACGGCCGATGTTTGCAAACCCGGTGGAGGACAGGCCGCCAAGAGGACTACCGGCAGTGGTAACATTGGTCACATTACCGTATTTGGTTTCAAAGCGCTGATATTCCGCTGCTACCCGAACGGCAGCGTTCAGATCATAGGAGGCGTTGGCGAAATACGTCTCGTTGTACCTCTCGTAGTTGTTGAACTTGTAATCGGATGTTGGACTTGCCTGCCTGCGGCCGTAACCGGCAGAGAGTCCCAGATTCTGGATCGGGTAGTAGATGACGTGCGTGCCAAAGCCGAAACCTCGTGCCTCCTGCAGTTTGCCGGCAGTTCCCACGTACTGGGCAGCAGTTGCCCCATTGACGTTGGCTGCCAGATACGCCTGCCCTTCGAAGGTAAGGGTATTGGCCCGGCTCCGGCCGTCAGCCGAGCTGATGATCGGTACAAAGGTGTAAAAGGAGGCCCCCCACGAATCAAGAGACTTGTTGTTGCCTGCCACTTCCTGATTCCCGACAAGTCCGGTGAAACCAGCGGTAAAGTTCTTCAGGCTCTGGCCGTAGTAACCGGGAGAAACGCCGAGGGCCTTGCTGATGAAGAGCGCCTGGGCGGTGACGTTCGGCTTGGCGCCCCACGAATCGCCGGCAGTACTGCCAGGGGCGCCATTTGTGCCGTTGTTGTTGAAGTTACTCTGGTAGGGCTGCTGAACGGCGACGCTGAAATTTATCGAGTTGTCCTTGTTCAGATTGAGCCGTTGAGTCAGGCGAAGCTGGGGATTGCGGGTTCCGCCGAAAAAGCCGGCCTGTGACCCGGAGTTAAAGTCAATGGTGTTGCCTGAAATGATCCCGAACAGGTCGGAGGTCTGACCGAAGAGTACCTGAGTATTCCCCCAATCCAGGTTGCCGTAGGCATGGCGGAGACGCGGGGTGGCATTGAGGTTTCCCGAACTGGTGGTATCGGTGTTGGAGTTGGAGAAATCGAATTCCAGGTAGCCGTTTGTCTTGGCACCCAGGAGCGTGGGACCACTGGCCTTGAACCAGAGGCGTGACTGCTTGACCGAGAAAATGGTCTGGTCCTTTTGGCCGGCGGTTGATGAGTTCTTCGGCACATTGGTCGGGGTAAAGTAGGCGGTGGGGCCAAAATTTGTCGAGTAGTAGGCAGAATCAAGCTTGATGAAACCGCCAATGGAGAGGTTGAACTTACTGGATGCCGGGGCTGAGATGTTACCGTAGTAGCCTGGAGCAACCTCGCAGGCCGGTTCGAAATCGCAGTTGAAGGGAATTTGTGCCGAGCCGTTGGCTGGCGGCGCATCAGCGGCCATGGCAGGTGTGGCGGCCAGAAGCGCCGCGGCTAACAGGGTGGACAGTCGTTTTTTCATCTTTTCCTCCTTGGGGTGGTGTTAGACAACATCAGTTCTCAAACCGGATGTCGCATGGAAACAGCATCATTTCTCCAGTTCGACGTAATCGCCGGGCTGGACCTTGGGTGCATCGACAGTGGTACCGAAGGCGCCGTCAGTCCCTACGAGAGAGGTAATGGGGAATGCAGAGATCGGTTCACCCGGGGCAAAGCCGATCCCCTTGATCGCTTCGCCGCCACGATAGACGACCAGCTTTTGGCCGGGCTTGAGGCCCGACTCGGCACCGGCGTCGATGTAGACTCGCTCTCCGCTGACAGTGACCACCCTGCCATACCAGGAAAACCATCCCAGCGAGTTCAGGGTAGCGTCGGCAACCCCCTTCAGCGCCGACAGTAAAGCCTCGTCAGGGGTCTGGTCCTTCACGGCTGCAGGAACGGTCACAGAGAAGGAGCGGATCAGGATCGGGCCGCGGAGATCGTAGAGGTCGGCCTTGAGCCGGGCACCAGGTTTGGTCCCCTCGGTCTTGGCCAGGATGAGCAGCGGGCCTCCGGCGGGTTGGGCAGCGAGCATCTTGAGGAAGGTCAACTGCTCCGCCTCGCCAGCGGGCACCCCGGCAGACGTCCTGGCAACGGGCCGCACGATGCAGCCGCGGCTCAGGAATGTGCCCAGTGACGCGCCGACTGCCGGTTCACCAACCTCGGCGATCAGGAGGCGGGTGCGAACGTGGCCGGCCGTGGGAGGCTTGTTGGCTTCTACCACCAAGCCTGGTTCCGGTGACGGCCTGCCGGCCACCGACTCATACCCTTTCTTCAGCAGTTCGCCTCCCCGGGGAGGTCCTTTTTCCAGAGATTTCCGAGGCACCCAGATCTTCTGACTGCTACCCGGACTGCTGTCATCGCTGAAAGGATTGTCTATTTCGACATAGTCGTCCGGATTGACCGCCTGCCGTTGCACGGCGCACCCCCCCAGGACCAGGGAGGTTGCCAGCACGACCATGACGAACATCACCGCCAGCAGCCTCTGTTTCAATGATTGTCGGTCTTCGGCGGGTCCCGTTTCGACCTTCTTCAGAATTGATACGTGCATTCTCGTTCCTCGTATTCCGGCAACAAAAAAGGCCAGACTCTTAAGAGCATGGCCTCCAGCTACCTGGTCAACCTCGGTTGTTTTGTGAATGAATTGGACTAAACAATTCCTGCTGGTAACATTCAGATCAGCGTCTTTTCATGATCACCTCTTTGACCGCCATCTGGAACGCCTCCTGAACAAACCCTCTCAACACCTTCTGGTCGTTGCCAATCACTATGAGCGGCACAGCGTTGGTTCTATATTTTGACGTCATTTCTTCCAGGTAGGCATCGTTCAGCGACACATCCTTTTTTGTGAAGGAGATGTTGTTCTTGGTCAGGTAGTCGCTGGCAGCGTTACAGCTCTTGCAGCCGGGTGACGTGTACAGGACGATTTTCGGAAACCGCGCGTCGCGAGAAGGCTCGGGACTGGATGATGCAAAACTGACCGAACTGACGAAAACCAGCGTCAAGAGCAGTAAGAAACGGATCAGTATCTTCATGGTCTTCCTCCCTTTAGGTGACTAATTGTTTCTGAGTGACAGCGGACTACCTTATGAATATTAACTCTATAATGTTTATAGTTTTAAATTACAAAAAAAAGACCGAATGCATAAGCAGTCGGCCTCTTGTTAATCAAGTTAACCTTTAATCTATAACAACTATAGACTTAATAATATTCAAATTATCCATAAGAGTCAACCCTTTTTTATAGGGTATGATTCTTTGCGTCCTGCAGTGTTGCGAACGGTCGATCAACCAACCCCTACCCCCCCCTTACGTTTCAGACGTGCCAGTACCTATCAATCCGATCAGATCGACCAAACGGCTGGAATAGCCACTCTCGTTGTCATACCAGGCGATAACCTTGACCAGGGTGCCATCCACAACCTGGGTACAGGAGGCATCCAGGACCGTCGAAAACCGGCTCCCCCTGAAATCGCAAGAGACCAGCGGCTCGAAAGTGACACCGAGAATCCCCTTCAGTGCCCCCTTGGCAGCCCTCCGAAAGGCATTGTTCACCACAGCCGGATCTACAGAATGCTTCAGCTCGGCCACCAGGTCGATGTCTGCCACAGCCGCCGTCGGCACCCGGATTGCCATACCGTCAATCCTGCCGGCCAACTCGGGCATGACCTGGGTAACGGCCCGGATGGCGGAGGTCGAGGTAGGGATCATGGAAAGTGCCCCTCCCCTCGCTCGCCGCAGGTCACTATGGGGTGCGTCGAGAAGCGGCTGGTTGTTGGTGTAAGGATGAACTGTGGTCAGAAAGGCCTTGGCTAGCCCGAACGCATCGTCAAGCACCTTGAGAAGCGGCGCCAGACCGTTGGTCGTGCACGAGGTATTGGAGATGATCCGATGGCGGTCGGGATCATACACTCCGTGGTTGACCCCCAGCACCAGAGAGATATCGGCATCCTCTGAGGGGGCGGAGATAATGACCCGCCCCGCTCCGGCCCTCAGATGACCGGCAGCTGCTGCCCTGGTGGTGAAGCGGCCGGTGGCCTCGATGACGACATCGATCCCCTCTTCGAACCAGGGGAGTTCCTCCGGCTCCGCCTGCCGCAGCAGCCTGATGGGTCGGCCATTGACAACGAGACGCTCCCCATGCAGCTCAATCCGGCCGGGAAAGACGCCGTGGGTCGAATCGTACTGCAGTTGATGCAGGATCATGGAGGAGTCGGCGAGATCGTTGATCGCCACCACTTCTATCTGCCGTGCCTGCAGGGCCAGACGGAGCACCGTCCGCCCTATCCGGCCGAAGCCATTGATGGCTACACGCACCGGGGTACCATTTCCCATCAGCCTCACCTTTGCCGGGCTATTGGAAGCTGCTCAAGATGACCGAATATATGTCTTCAGTCAACCGCAGCGCCCCTTCATATCCGGCAAAGGTGCGGCTCAGCACCAATCGGTCGCTGACCGGCATGGCAACGGAGAGGGGATACCCCTTCAGTTCCCGGGCAATGACCCGATCCCAGCTGCTCCCCAGGATCAACGGCCGCTCCCGGAACTTCCGCTTGGTCAGTTCCTCCCTGACCGTCCCCCCGTCGGCACCGTAGAGGACCGGCGAGACCAGCCCTTCGTCGAAGCTGGCGAACTCCGCGTCGATCAACGGCCGGTGCTCCTCCGGTACCAGTTCGGTGATGAACTGCACCTCGGGTATCAGTCCCAGATCGTTGATCAGAAAACGGGTCAGCCCCAGACTGTAGAAACTGTCGGCAATAGTGACAAAATGCCCGGGAAGGAAGCGTGTCTCAAAGAGGAGATCGGCCGACCTCTCCACGTAGTAGTAATAGCGGCTCTCCTCCCTGTGGATGAAGGCCTCGACTGTCTCGCCACGCACCCCGGCATAGGCGCCGACCGTGCGGAGGAAGGTTCCGGTCTCGGTGGCGCCGATGGGGAGGGTCGGATAATGGAGAAAAGGCGTACCGAACCGCTCCTCCAGCCGTCTTACGGTCCTCAGTCCGACCCAGGGGGAGAGGAGGAGGTTGAACTGGGCCGATGGAATTCGCTTTACCGACGCAACCCCTTCGCCCGGGCCATAGATGATGTTGGGCCTCAGGCCGAGGCTGCGCAGCAGGTCGGCGATGGCGTGCAGCGTCCCGGTCCAGTAGGGGTCCTGATAGGGAAGCACACTCCAGACATTGACCAACCCCTGCTCCACGGTGTCAGACTTTTCCAGGAACTGGTCGATGATCGCGTCCCACAACAGTTCGTGACCGAAGTAGTTGTCCCCTTTGAAGCCACCGGTTTCCACGTAGACGATCGGCGCGCCCTTCGCCGCGAAGCTCCGAACCACCTCACCCACGTCGTCGCCGACGATGTCGGCGGTGCAGCCGGTCATCACCACGTACAGGTCGCCATCCATCACCTTGAGGGTGTTGCCGATCGTCTCCCGCAGCTTGTCCTCCCCGCCGAAGACCACCTCCTTCTCGGTGGCGTTGGTACAGGGAACCGCGTGTCCCCCCACGTAGCTGGCCCCCTGGAAACCGTTGCCGTTGGAAAGGCCGCTCCAGAGCTTCTGGCCGCACCCCGGGCCGGCATGTATGATCGGTATGGCCCGCGGGATCGCCACCACCGACTGTAGCGCCCCCAGGGCGCAGACATTGCGAATCTGTTCGAGTACCCCTGCCATCAGACCTCTCCCCTTTCGAGAAACGAGTATGGGTCCTGCTCGTACCACCAGCTGCTGTAGGGGAGCTTCACCCAGCCGGCCAGCCGGTTGACGAAATTCCGGTTCGTCACTGCGTCGATGATCCGCCAGCCGAAATTGACCAGTCCATGGTGCCCGAAGGCGGTATATTCGTCGATGACCGGCACCGCAGTAATCCCCAGCTTGGCCGCCCAGACCGAGCTGCCGGGATGACGGGAGAAATAGATGTCAGGTTTCAGCCTGGACAGGGTGTTGCCGATCTCGTACAGCTGCTGATCGCCGACGCTGAAGGAGATGTCCTTCTCGCGGGAGGCGGCCCTGAGGATTGCCGGTGGCTGCTCGCCATAGTCGTACTGCTGGTCGTAGTGCCAGCTCGCCGCGTGTAGTACCTCGATACCCAGTTCATCAAGCACCCCCAGGTACGACTGGGCATAGCTCGGCCCCATGCCAAGCACAGCCCGTTTCCCCTTGAGACGGCGCCGGATCTCCTCCAGATCGGCGCTGGTGGCGGCCCGCTCCCGCTCGATCAGTTGCTCGACGTCGGCCTGCTTGCCAACCGCAGCACCGATACCACGCAGCCAGGCCTCGATCCCGACAAACCCGTGAGGCGGTATGGTCTTCACGTACGGCACCCCGTACTGCTCCTCCAGGGCCGTTCCGATATAACTGCCGAGGGTGGTGCAGACCGTGGCGGTCACCGCCGCCTCGGAGATGGTCTCCAACTCTTCGACCGTTGCAAAAGGGACTATAAAGCGGGGTTCCAGGCCGATTTCGCCAAAGAGCCGGCGGACATAGTCCCGGGCGCTCCCCCGGAAGTTGACCATGTTCACCAGGTTCGGCTGCTTCTGCCTGGGTGGCTTGACGATGCCGGTCAGGACGGCGTGGAAGGCTGCATCGAAACCGGAGGCCCAGACCTTGCTGCGGAATCCTTCGCAGGAGACTGGGATCACCGGAACCGGGACATCGTCTCCCAGTTCGCTGATTACCCCCTTGATGTCGTCGCCGATGATCCCTGAGGCGCACGAGGTGGTAACGAAGATGGCCTTGGGGGAAAACCGCCGCCATGCCTCAAGGATGCCGTCGCGCAGTTTCTCGTTCCCCCCGAAAACGGTGTCCGACTCTTCCATGTTGGTATTGATCAGCTGGATGTTGCGGTTGCCCAATTCCCGGTAGAAGCGGCCGTAATGGTTGGCGATGTTGTGGTAGACGGTGTCGCCGGCACACCCTATGGGGGCGTGGTTGACGATGGCCGCATCGGCGATGTTGGCCAGGAGCGTCTGGGCGCAGCCGGAGCTGCAGGAACTCGTCTGGCTGAAGGTCCGCTCGCAGTTCTTGATCGTGGCGCCGCAGCCGGTGCGCGCCACCAGATCCTTCAGCGTCCCGCTGTAGCCGGTGATGGCCCCCAGACGAGACTCCCGAATCGGGGCCTCGGAAATGTCAAGATTAATAGCCATCTACTCCTCCCGTTTACCGGTTACTCACCAGCACACTGATGATGTCGGTGGCAAGCCTTAAGCCACCGTGGAAACCGACGTAGGTCTGATCGGTGACGATCCGGTTGGTGATCGGATACGAGACCCCCCAGAAGCCGGCCTTGAGCCCGGCAGCCAAAGGCCGGTCCAGATTGCTGCCGATGACGAATGCCGGCGAGATAGGGGTGCCATAGGGATCGTCTTCTTTCGCCAGTTCCTCCTTGAGTCGCTCGGTGATCCGGTCGGTATCGGTCTCGAAGATGACCTTGGGCCGCAGGTCCGGATCTATACCGCCGAATCGCTGCAGAACGGTCT
>JAJZTK010000008.1 GCA_021849045.1 Deltaproteobacteria bacterium
GTTGCGTGTCGAGGTGGAGAACATGGTCACCCCGTCGGGCACGCGGGCCTGGTTACCCATGCAGAGTGAGCAGCCTGCGATCTCGATCCGGGCACCAAAGGCGCTGTAGACCGAGAAGTACGCCTCGTCCTTGAGTTTCTGCTGATCCATCCGGGTCGGCGGACAGATCCAGGTCCGGACAGCCGGGTTGAACTTCAGGCCCCGCCAGATCTCGGCAGCGGCGCGGAAATGGCCGATGTTGGTCATGCAGGAACCGAGGAACACGTCCTGGATCGGCGTGCCGGCAACCTCGGAGAGGAGCTTGACGTCGTCCGGGTCGTTCGGACAGGCGAGGATCGGCTCGGTGATCTCGGCCAGGTTGATCTCGATCACGTCGGCATAGGCGCCGGTCGCCTCGGCATTCTTGTCAGCCTCCAGCAGTTCCGGCTTGGCGAGCCAGGCATTGACCGCATCGATCCGGTTCTGCAGGGTCTTGGCGTCCTGGTAGCCGTCCTTGATCATTTGCTTCATCAATGCCACGTTGGAACGGAGGTAGGTTGCAACCGACTCTTTGGAGAGCTGGATGCAGCCGGCAGCAGCGGAACGCTCGGCAGCGGCGTCAGTCAGCTCGAACGCCTGCTCCACGGTCAGGTCGGGAAGCCCTTCCATCTCCAGTATCCGGCCGTTGAACACGTTGATCTTGTTCTTCTTGGGCACGGTCAGCTTACCCTGCTTGATGGCCCAGTAGGGAATGGCGTTGACCGCATCCCGCAAGGTGATACCCGGGTTGAGCTTGCCCGTAAAACGGACCAGCACCGACTCCGGCATATCCAGCGGCATGAAACCCATGGCGCCGGCAAAGGCCACCAGACCGGAACCGGCCGGGAAGGAGATGCCGATCGGGAACCGGGTGTGGGAGTCGCCGCCGGTGCCGACCGTGTCCGGGAGCAGCAGGCGGTTCAGCCAGGAGTGGATGACGCCGTCGCCCGGCTTGAGCGGTACCCCGCCCCGGTCGGTGATGAACTTGGGGAGGTTCTTGTGCATCTTCACGTCGGCCGGCTTGGGATAGGCGGCGGTATGGCAGAACGACTGCATGAACATCGGCGACAGGAACTTGAGGCATGCCAGTTCCTTCAGTTCGTCGGCGGTCATCGGGCCGGTGGTATCCTGGGAACCGACCGTGGTCATCTTGGGATCGCAGGCACTGCCGGGCAGCACGCCGGCCACGCCGCAGGCCTTGCCGACCATCTTCTGGGCCAGGGAGTACCCCTGGTTCGCCTTGGGTGCCGGGTTGACCGGCAGGGTAAAAACGTCGGTGGCGCCGAGGCCGAGGGCGGCACGGGCCTTGTCGGTGATGGCGCGGCCGATGATCAGCGGAATCCGGCCGCCGGCGCGGAACTCGTCGGCCAGGGTGTTGGGGGCGATCTTGAAGGTGGAGATGACCTCCCCCTTGTCGCTCAAGATCTCACCCTTCTTGGTGTTGATGGTGATGATGTCGCCATCGTTCATCTTGGTCACGTCTGCCTTGAGCGGCAGGGCGCCGGAGTCCTGGGCGGTATTGAAGAAGATCGGGGCGATGACGCCGCCGATGATCACGCCGGCAGTCTTCTTGTTGGGGACGCAGGGGATCTCCTGGCCCATGTGCCAGAGGACCGAGTTGCAGGCCGACTTGCGGGACGAGCCGGTACCGACCACATCGCCCACAAAGGCAACCTGATTGCCGGCGGCCCGCCACTCGGCGATCTGGCCGAGACGGTTCGGGAAGCGGGTCTTGCCCATGGCCAGGGCGTGCAGCGGGATATCGGGGCGGCTCCAGGCGTCGCCGGCCGGGGAGAAGTCGTCGGTATTGATCTCCCCTTCCACTTTGAAGACCTTGACCTTGATGGTCTCGGGCACGCCCGGACGCTTGGTGAACCAGTCGGCATTGGCCCATGACTCCAGGACCTTCTTCGCGGCTCCGTTGGACTTGGAGAGCTCCACCACCTTGTCGAAACCGTCATAGACCAGGGTCATGCCGGAGAGGGCACAGGCGGCCTCGTCGGCCAGCTCGGCACTCTTCAGGGCCTCGACCAGGGGACCGACGTTGTAACCGCCGATCATGGTGCCAAGGATGCGGATGGCATCCACCTTGGAAACCAGCGGCGACTTCTTGTTTCCCTTGAGTATCTCCGCCAGGAAGGCAGCTTTGACTTCGGCAGCCGGATCGACACCGGGGGAGACCCGCTCCTTGAGCAGGTTCAGCAGGAACTCCTCCTTGCCGGCCGGCGGGGCCTCCAGCAGCTTGCAGAGTTCGGCGGTCTGTTCCGGGTTGAGCGGCAGAGCGGGTATCCCTTGGGCCTTGCGCTCCGCTTCGTGGGCGAGATATGCTTCGATCATCGTTATCCTCCTCTTAATGGGGCTATTTACAACGTCTTTTCTTCGTTCAGCTCAGACAGGGGAAATCGTGTATACTGTATACAATTTTTTGCACGTCTTTGTCAATTGCCAAAACTGGGCATCTGACTTGCATTCAGGCGGTTTGACATTGTTCAGGGAGTTGGGTAAAACTGAAGTGCAGCAAAGGAGGTCACAATGAAGAGTCTTGCTATTCTGGTGGTTATGGGTTTGGTGGCGTTCAGCGGCTGCGCCAGAGTCATCAGCGACCAGTCGCGAAGCCTGGTCGATCCGACGGTTCAGTTCGCCAAACTGCGGGATAACCCGGACAACTATATCGGCAAAACCGTCCTGTTGGGGGGGAGGATCGCCTCGGCGCGGAACACCAAGGAGGGTGGCGTGCTGGAAATCGTCCAGTTCGAACTGGACGGCGACGTCCCCCGGGACAGCTTCATCTCTCACGGCCGTTTTCTGGCCACCAGCGTCGACTTCCTCGATTCACTGATCTACAAGCCCGACCGGCTGGTGACCCTGGTGGGAGAGGTAAAGGGAAAAAAGACCCTCCCGCTGGACGAAGTGGAATACACCTATCCGGTGGTCGCCATCAGGGAGATCTATCTCTGGCAGCCTTCTGAGAGTGAGAAGTACCTTCTCTTCCCCCCGAGCCGCTACAATCCCTATTATTACGGCTATGGTTCCGAGCCGTACTGGGACCGGCCGAGCCTGCCGGCACTACAAAGGCTGTGGTAAGAACCCGTGACTGGTGACTCGTGACTGGAAAAGGCCTCAATCTTACCAGTTACCAGTCACCGCCTTTCACCATTCCCCGGACGCCCCGCCACCACCGAAGCCTCCGCCTCCGCCGGAAAAACCGTCATCTCCGCCTGACGAACCGCCCCACCCTCCCCCGCCGCCGTACCAGCCGCCGAAGAATGGACCGCCGAAACCACCCCCTCCGCCGAACAGGAGCGTCACCACGAGGCCGAGAACGAAACCGGCCACGGCGAGCCCTGCCAGCAGTGTCAAGGCAAGGCCGGGATAGAGGAACCAGGCCACCAGCGGCAGCCCGGCGCCACCGACAATCCCTCCCAGGATGCGTGAGATGGAGCCGAGGAAAACAACAGCCACCAGGAGGAAGATCAGAAAGGCATAGATGGGTGGCGCGCTCTTCCTGGCATGGCGAAGCGCCTCTCCCTTGGCCTGATACTCGCCCCGCACCACCCGGGCAACGGCCTGCACCCCGGCCAGGACGCCGCCGTCGAAATCGCCGGCCTTGAACCGGGGGGCCATTTGGTCGCGGATGATCCGACCGGAGACCAGGTCGGTCAGCTTACCCTCCAGACCGCGCCCCACCTCGATCCGAATCTTTTTCTCCGCCTTGGCTATGAGGAGAATGGCTCCGTTGTCCGGCCCCTTCTGCCCGATCCGCCACGCCTCGGCCACCCGGATGGAAAACTCCTCCAGGTTCGCCCCTTCCAGCGACGGCACCGTCAGCACAACCGCCTGGGTGGAGTCGCTCTGCTCAAGGGCTGCCAGCTCCCGCTCCACCGCCGCCTTCCCCTGGGGAGAGAACATGCCGGCGTAATCGTTCACCCGCCCCCGGAGCTGCGGCACATCGAGCGGATGGGCGGCAGCGGGAAGGAGGAGCAGGAGTATCAACAAAACTATCGATCTCATGGCGATGGCTCAATGGAGGCGTCAGCAACTGTCATTGAAGCTGCCTAAAACTTTACCTTCGGGGCCACCTTCGCCCCCTCCTCGGCCTTGAACGGCTCTTTCCGCTGCAGGTGGAGCATCATGGAGTTGGTCAGGCTGTTGGGGAAGGTCCGGATGCTGGTGTTGAACTCCTGCACCGCCTTGTTGTAGCGGGTGCGGGCCACGTTGATCCGGTTCTCGGTCCCCTCCAACTGGTTCTGCAGGTCCATGAAGTTCTGGTTGGCCTTCAGGTCGGGGTATTTCTCCACCACCACCATCAGCCGGGAAAGGGCGCCGGAGAGCTCTCCCTGGGCCTGCTGGAACTTCTGCAGTGCCTGCGGGTCGTTCACCAACTGCTTCGAGACCTGCAGCGAACCGACCTTGGCCCTGGCCTCGGTGACCGCCTTGAGGGTGTCGGCCTCGTGTTTGGCATACCCCTTCACCACCTCCACCAGGTTGGGGATCAGGTCGGCACGCCGCTGGTAGGTCGCCTCCACATCCCCCCAGGCGGCAATGACCGCCTCCTCGTTGGCCTGCATGGTGTTGTAGCCGCACCCGGACAGGGTGACCAGGCAGCAGAGTGCCAGCAGAAACATCCGTAACGACCTCATATCAGGTTCCTCCCGTTGTCGTGTGTTGTGTCAAAGTTAATCACGCAGGGCCAGTTTGTCAGCACGGTCAAAGATAATTTTCATGCCGATCAGCACCAGATAGCAGATGATGGAGAAGAGATTGGCAACAATGAGCGGGATATCCTTGAGCAGCAGGCCATAGACGAGCCAGAGGAGCATGCCGACGGTGAGGATGACCGGTTGCCAGATGGAAAGGTCGCGGGCCTGGCGGGTCCGCCAGGTCCTGAGCACCTGGGGAACGGCAGCGAAGCTGGTGAGCGCACCGGCAACGAGGCCGATTGTTGTCGCATCCATCACCCCCCCTTTCTCCCCTGGAAGTTGTCGGCAGCCCAGTCGATCTGGGAGAGCATCCCCCGGATGACCGACACCTCCCGCTCGTCCAGCATGGCACGGGCAAAGATCCGCCTGAAGGTGCGCATCAGATGGGCCGGGTTCTCCGAATTGAGGAAGCCGATCCTGAGCAGGGTCTCTTCCATCTGGCCGAACATGGTCTCGGTCACTGCCGCATCGGCCAGGACCCGTTCCGTTGCCGCATCAGTGCTACTGCCGAGCCCGCGATGGATCTCGTAGCAGAAGAGCAGAACCGCCTGGGCCAGGTTGAGGGAGCCGTAGTCGCTGCCGGTGGGTATGGTCGCCTGCCAGCGGCAGAGGGTCACCTCGTCGGTGGTGAGACCGCTGTCCTCACGGCCGAAGACAAAGGCGCAGCGGTTGGCGGGCAGATGCTCGGCTGCACTCCGCACCACCTCGGCAGGGGTCATGATCTCCTGACGGTACTTGCCATGGCGGCGGGTAGTGGCAACCGAGAGCGGCGCATCGGCCAGGGCCTCGCTCAGGGTCGGGAATATCCGCGCCTTGAACAGCAACTCCTTGGCAGAGACGGCAAACTTCAGGGCTTCGGGATGGTCCACGCGACAGGGATTCACCAGCCGCAGATCGGTCAACCCCATGTTCATCATGGCGCGGCAGACCATGCCGATATTGCCCGGACTCTGGGTCTCCACCAGGACAATGCTCACGCCGCTCTTCAGTGGAACTGCTTCGTTCACTTCAACTCCTTTTTTTTCGTTTGCCGGGCGTAGAGCCCCTTGTGCCTCATCCGTCGCAACCGGGCCCGGGCCGGCCGCCGCTGCCACCAGACATGGACAAAGTGGCCGAGCCACATGCAGGCGATGAGGACGGCTAGGATCACCAGCAAGTGATGCTCGTAACGACTCACATCCTCCACGAACAGGGATGCGCTCTTCCCGAACAGGTAGCCGGCCAGGGAAAAGATGATCGACCAGGCCAGGGCGCTCAGGATGTTGAGCCAGCAAAACTTCGACGCCGGAAAGGAGGTCATGCCGAGGATGATCGGCAGGACGATCCGGAACCCGTAAGTGTAGCGGGAGATGAAGGCAACGAAGGTGCCGTAGCGTTCGATCAGCCTGAGGGCCTTGTGGAACTTCCGGGCAATGAAGGTGAATATCCTGAGTAGCCGCGCACCCTGCCAGCGGCCAATGTAGAAGTAGAACTGGTCTCCGCAGAAGGCCCCTGCCAGCGCGGTGAGAATCACCCCCGGCAGGGTGAAGTACCCCTGGAAGGCGAAGAACCCGGCCAGGATCAGCCCGGCCTCCCCTTCCAGGAAGGTCCAGAGGAAAAGGACCCAGTAGCCGTGCACTGCCAGGTATTCCTTGAGTATCTCGTGCACCTGTCCTCCCGGCCTGAGAATAGGGCAATCTTAACGGCGGCAGGGCCAGAAAGCAACCGCTTTCGGCACAAAAAAGGCCCGGCACTTATCGTGTCGGGCCTTTTTGGGATCAGATAGGAGGATTACGCCTTGGCAGCAATCGCCTTCTCGTACCCCGTATTGAACGCCTTCTTGTTCAGCTCCAGGAATGCTTCGGGAACCCTGGACAGAACCGCCTTCTCGGCGCTTTCCCGGCTAACAACGCCGGTCAGGGCCACAATGGCACCCAGCGCCACGATGTTGGCGACAATTTCACGGCCCACATCGTTCTTGGCGGTATTGATGATCGGGAAGGATACCACCTTGAAATTCCCTTCCGGCCTCTTGGTGACCAGATCGGAGTCGATGAGGAGTATCCCCCCCTCTTTCAGGTCGTGGGAATACTTGGTGCAGGCCTCCTGAGTAAGGGCCAGCAGGGCATCAACCACGGTCGCCTTCGGGTAGTCGATGGGTTCGTCGGAGATGATTACCTCCGACTTGGAAGCGCCACCCCGTGCTTCGGGGCCGTAGCTCTGGGACTGGACCGCCTGCTTCCCGTCGTAGATCGAAGCGGCCTCGGCCATGATGACGCCGGCCAGGATCAATCCCTGCCCGCCGGCACCGGAAAATCTGATTTCGTATCTTCCAGCCATCTATCGTTCTCCTTTGATAGGTATTTTTACTTTTTAGACCGCTCGATGACCTTGGCGTACTCAGTGGTGTACTCCGGCCTCTCCTCTTTGAAGAGAACACCGGTGAGCACCTTGCCCTCAAGCTGCTCCGGAGACATCTTCTCGGCAGCCTTCACCGGTACGGCAATCTCCTTCAGCCGGTTCATCATCTCGATGACCGAGCGGAACTTGTTGCGGCGGCCATAGGTGGTGGGGCAGTCGTCAAGGATCTCCACTACGGAGAAACCCTTGTGCTGGATCGCCTCGGCGATCAGCTTATCGATCTGGGCAGCGTGGTAGGCGGTGCCGCGGGCCACGAAGGTGGCGCCGGCGCCGATGGCCAGCTTGGCGATGTCAAAGGCCGGGTCCGGGTTGCCGTAGGGGGTAGTGGAGGCCTTGGCGCCGGTCGGGGTGCAGGGGGAGAACTGACCGCCGGTCATACCGTAGATGTTGTTGTTCAGGATGACGTAGGTCATGTTGATGTTACGGCGGCAGGCGTGGATGAAGTGGTTGCCGCCGATGGCGGTTCCGTCGCCGTCGCCGCCGACAAGAATGACATTCATCTCCGGACGGGCCATCTTGACGCCGGTGGCAAACGCAGCAGCGCGGCCGTGTGCAGTGTGCAGTGTGCAGAAATCAAGGTAGCCGGGGAGACGGGAGGCACAGCCGATTCCGGAAACAACGGCAGTATTTTCCTTCACCAGACCGAGGGTATCGATGGCCCGGATCAGTCCCTTCATGACGATCCCGTGGCCGCAGCCCGGACACCAGATGTGCGGCAGCTTGCCCGGACGGATGTACTTATCGTAATCGAATGCCATGTTACTTGACCTCCTTTATCTTCGAGAGGATCTGCTCCGGATTGATCGGCTCGCCGTCAACACGGAAGATCCCGTGGACAGGAGCATTGCCTTCAACAACACCTTTGAGAACGCCGGTAGCCATACCGAGGTTCATCTCCGGAGTGATGAACGCCTTTACTTTCTTGGAGAGGGCAAGCAGCTGCTTCTCCGGGAACGGCCAGAAGGTCTTGATGCGGAACAGACCGACCTTGATGCCCTGCTTGCGGGCCTCGTTCACAGCAAAGCGGGCAGAGCGGGAGGTGGAGCCAAAGGCAACCACGGCAACCTCTGCGTCGTCCAGCAGATACTCCTCGAACTTGACGATGTCATCCACATTGGCCTCAACCTTGCGGACCTGGCGCTCTTCCTCGGCCTGAACGATCTCGGCCTTGGTGGTGGGGAAACCGTCCGCCATCTTGTTCAGACCGGTGACGTGGAACTTGTAGCCGGAACCGAAGGCGGCCAGCGGCGGCACATCGCCGAAAGAGGTATCGTACGGCTTATACTGCTCGGGCGGAACGGAGGGCGCTGTGCGGTCGATCACTTCCAGTTCGCCCGGCTCGGGGAACACGATCCGCTCGCGCATATGGGCAACGATCTCATCCGGCATGACCATGACCGGGGTACGGTATTTCTCGGCCAGGTTGAAGGCCCGGACCGTCTCTTCGAATACTTCCTGAACAGAGGCCGGAACCAGGCAGATGGCCGGATGGTCACCGTGGGTGCCCCACTTGGCACTCATGATGTCGGACTGGGAAGGGCCGGTCGGCATCCCGGTGGAAGGACCGCCACGCATGACGTTGATGATGACGGCGGGCGTTTCGGCGATGCAGGCATAACCGATCAACTCCTGCTTCAGGGAGAGTCCCGGGCCGGAGGTCGAGGTCAACACCTTGGCGCCAGTCAGCGAGGCGCCGATGATGGCGGCCATGGCGCCGATTTCGTCTTCCATCTGGATAAACTTACCGCCGATTTTGGGAAGTTCGGCCGACAGGACCTCGGCAACTTCGGTGGACGGTGTAATCGGGTAACCGGCGAAAAACTTGCAGCCGGCGTATAGCGCGCCTTGTGCTGCAGCCTCGTTACCCTGGAGAAAAGCAACTTTCTTAGCCACGTTCACTACCTCCTGTTTTCAATATTAAGGCGTTACTTTGATCGCGAAATCGGGGCAACGGAGCTCGCACTGCATGCACTTGATGCAGGCCTCCAGATTCTTGACAGCCGCGACAAAACCCTGCATCTCCAGAACCTTGGTCGGGCAGAACTCCACGCAGATGTGACATCCCTTGCAGTACCGCTCGATGATCTCTATCGTTGGCAGCTTCTTTTCCATCTACTTACGCTCCTTGTCGTTGAATAGGCCTTGCCGGCCCCAAAACCGCGTCAACATAACACGGAAGGAATCCGGATTCAAGAAAAAGCCGTTTGAAATTGCCGTAAACAGCTTATGAACCAACTCTAATTAACAGCAGAAAAACGAAAGAAGGGCATGACGCCCTTCTTTCGTTTGCAACTTCCGGCAACGAAGGGTGACTACTTCAGGGCATCAACCAAGCCCTTGACGGCCGCAACCGACTTGTCCATCATGGCCTGCTCATCGGCATCGAGAGAGAACTCGATGATCCGCTCGATACCCTTCTCGCCGAGAACGGCCGGAACGCCCACATAGTAACCATTGACGCCGAACTCACCCTGCAGGAAAGCGCAGGTGGGAAGAACCCGCTTCTGATCCTTGAGGATCGACTCGGCCATGGCGATGGCCGAAGAAGCCGGTGAATAGAAGGCGGAACCGGTCTTGAGCAGCGCAACAACTTCGCCGCCTGCACCGCGGGTCCGCTTGACCATTGCTTCCATGACTTCCTTGGCCTTGGCCTTGTCCTTGTACTTGCGCTCCAGGAGTTCCACAACCGGGATGCCGTTGACGCTGGCATAACGGATCAGGGGCACCATGTCGTCGCCGTGGCCACCCAGAGTCATGGCGGTGACGTCTTTCACGGACACGCCCAGTTCCCAGGCGATGAAGGTCGCGAAACGGGCCGAGTCGAGCACGCCGGCCTGGCCGATGACGCGGTTGTACGGGAAGCCGGTGATCTTCTGGCACAGGGTGACCATGGCGTCCAGCGGGTTGGAAATGACGATGACAATGGAGTTGGGGGCATACTGCTTGATCCCCTCGGACACCTGGGTCATGATCTTGGAGTTAACCTCGATCAGGTCGTCGCGGCTCATGCCCGGCTTGCGGGGAAGGCCGGCGGTAACGATGACAATGTCGGAGCCCTTGATATCCTCGTAGGTGTTGGTTCCCTTCAGTTCGACGTCAAAACCGTCAACCGGCCCGACTTCGGCGATGTCGAGCATCTTGCCCTGGGGCAGACCCTCGACGATATCGAACAGAACCACATCACCCAGTTCACGAAGCGCGCAAAGCTGTGCCAACACGCCACCGATCTGACCACCACCGATAAGGGAAATCTTTTTACGTGCCATTTTTTGTTTCCTCCTTGAATAGTTGTTAGTTGCCTACTCTTATGGCCTGCGGCTACATCAGATTGCGTCGATAATTGCGTTCAGGGTTGCGCTGGGGCGCATGGCTTTTTCAGTCTTTACCGGGTCCGTAAGGTAGTAACCACCTAAATCCTGTGGCTTGCCCTGGGCACCGATCAGCTCCTCATTGATTTTTGTCTCATTCCCGTGTAGCTGCTGTGCAACGTTAGCGAAACGTGCCTGCAGGTCCTTGTCCTTGGTCTGCTCAGCAAGGGCCTCGGCCCAGTACATTGCGAGGTAGAAGTGGCTGCCTCTGTTATCAATCTGGCCAACCTTACGGGCAGGGTTCTTATTGTTCTCAAGAAACTTGGTGTTGGCCTGATCAAGGGTGTCTGCCAGAAGCTGCGCCTTTTCATTCTTGAAGGTGGCAGCCAGGTGTTCCAGTGATACGGCAAGGGCCAGGAACTCGCCGAGCGAATCCCAGCGCAGGTACCCTTCCTGCACAAACTGCTGCACATGCTTGGGTGCGGAGCCACCTGCCCCGGTCTCGAAGAGTCCACCACCCGCCAGGAGCGGCACGATGGAGAGCATCTTGGCGCTGGTACCCAGCTCGAGGATCGGGAACAGGTCTGTCAGATAGTCCCTCAGTGCGTTGCCGGAAACCGTAATGGTATCTTTACCGTCTTTAGCCCGCTGCATCGCGAAGTTCATCGCTTCCACGGGAGGCATGATATGGATTTCCAGACCCTTGGTATCATGATCCTTCAGGTAAGTATTCACCTTTTCGATCATCTGGGCATCGTGGGCCCTGTTCTTGTCCAGCCAGAAGACAGCCGGCGCTCCGGTTGCCCGTGCCCTGTTTACCGCCAGCTTGACCCAGTCACGGATCGGTAGATCCTTTGCCTGACATCCGCGCCAGATGTCGCCTGCCTCCACATCATGCTGGAACAATACAGCACCCGACTCATCGACAACGCGCACTGTTCCGTCGGTGGAAATCTTGAATGTCTTGTCGTGGGAGCCGTATTCTTCGGCCTTCTGCGCCATGAGACCGACGTTGGAGACGCTTCCCATGGTGGTGGGGTCGAACTGACCGTTTTTCTTAACGAAATCGATGCAGGCCTGATACCACTCCGAATAGCAGGTATCCGGGATCACGCACTTCACGTCGTGCAGCTTGCCGTCAGGACCCCACATCCCGCCGGAGTCACGGATAACGACCGGCATGGAGGCATCGATGATGATGTCGTTACTGGCGTGGAGGTTGGTGATGCCCTTGTCCGAATCCACCATGGCCAGCTCAGGTCTCTTCTTGTACTCCGCCTGGATATCCGCTTCGATCTCTGCCTGCTTGGCTTCCGGCAATTTCTTGATTTTCAAATAAAGATCGCCAAGGCCAAGATCCGGATTAACACCCAGTTCTTTGAAGGTGGAGGCATGTTTTTCGAAAACGTCTTTAAAGAATACGGAGACGAAATGACCGAACATGATGGGATCGGATATTTTCATCATGGTGGCCTTGAGGTGCACGGAGAACAGCACACCCTTTGCTTTTGCGTCTTCAATCTGCTCTTCTATGAATTTGCGCAGGGCCTTGCAGCTCAAATACGTTCCGTCAAGAATCTCGCCTGCCTGAAGGGGCAGTTTTTCTTTCAGAACGGTGACCTTTCCGTCTTTACCGACTAACTCGAACCTGACATTGCCGGCCTTCTTCATGGTGACGGATTTTTCATTGTGATAAAAATCGCAACAGTCCATGTGCGATACGTGTGTCTTTGAATCCGGGCTCCATGCGCCCATTTTGTGCGGGTGCTTCTTGGCGTATTCCTTAACCGCGCGGGCCGACCTTCTGTCGGAGTTACCCTCCCTCAAAACAGGGTTTACGGCGCTTCCCAGACATTTGGCATAGCGTGCATGCAGTTCTTTCTCCGCATCCGTCTTCGGCTCCTCGGGATAGTCGGGGAGCTTGTAGCCCTTCTCCTGCAACTCCTTGATCGCAGCCTTCAGCTGCGGAATTGAAGCACTGACGTTGGGCAGTTTGATGATATTGGCCTCTGGCTTCTGGGTAAGCTCGCCGAGTTCGGCCAGATAATCCGGCATCCTCTGACTCTCCGTCAGATAGTCGGGGAAATTCGCGATAATCCTGCCGGCAACGGAGATATCTCTTGTTTCAACAACAACTCCGGCGGCCTTTGAGAAGGCATTTACGATCGGGAGTAAAGAGTATGTTGCCAGTGCGGGCGCTTCGTCAATTTTTGACCAGATAATCTTTGCTGTTTGTGTTGTCATGATCTCTCCTTGGTTTTTATGCCGGAATTACCTGAGGCTTACTGAAAGGAACGTGCAACAGCTTTATCCACACAGGGCATGGTCACCCCGAAGGGAATGACACATCAACTCACCATCTTCATCGACCAACGACAACCTAACCGCCGCAGCGCCACTTGCAGACGACAATCACTGGCAAAATCGAAACTTTTCAGGGGCTTAAAAATTTTGTATACAGTATACAAAACCCTTTTTTCTGTCAAGAAAAATGTCAAAACGCTAATTCTGAGGGGCCGGGGTCGGGCAACGACCAACACTCTTTCAATCGCCGGAGCCCTGAGCTAATGGATTGGATGTTCCTGGTTGTAACGGCGGGCCTCGGCCATATCGTCACGGCCAAAGTTACGGGGGATATGCAGTACCTGGCCGGGCCAGACAATGCGGGGGTCACGGATCTGGTCCCGATTAGCCCGGTAGAGAAGGGGCCAGAGGGCTGCATCGTTGTAGACATCGGGCTGGGCCGCGATCTGGGGCAGGGATTCGCCCCGCTTGACGGTATGGGTAACGGCAAGCGGGTGCTGACGTGGCTTTTCAGCTGCCTTTCGCTCGGCATCGGTCCGTGCCTCGGCTTGCACGGCCCTGAGCCGAGACGCCTCTCGTTCCTGCTCCCGGCGCCGTTCCTCTGCCGCTTCCCGTTCCTGCCGCTCACGGTCGGCAGCCCTTTGCGCCGCTTCCCGCTGCTGCCGTTTCGCCTCTTCGCGCCGGACGCGCTCGGCATCCACCTGTTCGGTCAGCAGCTTTCCCTTTGTCAGGGCCAGCAGATAGAACTGCTCTGCGTCTTCATCTTCGTCATCGGAGAGGAGCAGTTCCCCTTGACGAAAGGCGTTTTCCAGGTCGGCAAACTCCTCGGGAAAGAAGGTCTTGCCCCCTTTTCCCCGAGCGATCTCGATGGCGGTCCGGGCCTCGGGCCGCCAGCTGTGGAGCTGCTCGGAACAGGCCACCAGCATAAGTAGGATGAGGGCCAGCAGCAACGCCTGGCCAGCCGCTTTTCGCACCAGTCCCACCCGCCCTATTTGGTCGTAACGCGGATACCCAGTTCCCGCAGCTGCTTGTCGTCCACCAGAGACGGGGCTTCGGACATGAGGCAGGTCCCTTTTTGGGTTTTCGGGAAGGCGATGACGTCCCGGATCGATTCGCTGCCGGTAAGCAGCATGACCAGCCGGTCGAGACCGAAGGCAATGCCGCCGTGGGGCGGCGTGCCGTACTCCAGGGCATCCAGCAGGAAGCCGAACTTGGCCCTTTTGTCCTCTTCCGTGTGGCCGAGCATCTTGAACATGAGAGACTGGATGGCTTCCTGATGGATCCTGATGGAGCCGCCGCCGATCTCGTTGCCATTCAGGACCAGGTCGTAGGCCTTGGCCCGGCAGCGCCCCGGATCGGACTCCACATACTCCAGGTCCTCGTCCATCGGTGCCGTAAACGGATGATGCACCGCTGCCCAGCGCTTATCGTCCTCGTCCCACTCCAGGAGCGGAAAGTCGGTGATCCAGACGAAGCGGAACGTATCCTTGTCCGCCAGCCCCAGCAGCTTGGCCAAATGGTTGCGCAGCTTGCCAAGGGAGTCGTTGACAACCTTCGGCTTGTCCGCGACAAAGAGGAGCAGGTCCCCCTCCTGGGCATCGAAGGCCTTGTTCATGGCCGCAATCTCGTCAGGGGTGAAGAACTTGGCAATGGGCGAATGCCACTCGCCGTTTTCGATCTTCACGTAGGCGAGCCCCTTGGCACCGTAGATCCTGGCAAACTCGGTCAGGTCGTCGATCTCCTTGCGGGAGAACCGGGCGCACCCCTTGGCATTGAGCCCCTTGATGATCCCGCCGCCGGCCGCAACTTCGGCAAAAACCTTGAAGCCTGCCCCTTTGACCAGATCGGTCAGTTCCACCAGTTCCAGGCCGAAGCGCAGGTCAGGGTTATCCACCCCAAAACGGCGGATCGCCTCCTGGTAGGTCATGCGGGGAACCGGCAGCTGGACGTCGACCCCTTTCGCCTCCTTGAAGACCGTGGCAATCAACCCTTCCATGACCTTGATGATATCGTCCCGATCGATGAACGACATCTCGCAATCGATCTGGGTGAATTCCGGCTGGCGGTCGGCCCGCAGATCCTCGTCACGGAAACAGCGGACAACCTGGAAATAACGGTCGTAGCCCGAGATCATCAGGATCTGCTTGAAGATCTGGGGAGACTGGGGCAGGGCATAGAACTGGCCGCGGTTTATTCGCGACGGCACCAGGAAGTCCCTTGCCCCTTCCGGAGTGGATTTGGTGAGGAACGGCGTCTCCAGCTCCAGGAACCCGTTGTCGGTCAGGTAGCGGCGGGTGGTCTGGGCCACCCTGGAACGCAGGATCATGTTCTCCTGCAGGACGGTCCGCCGCAGGTCCAGGTAGCGGTATTTGAGACGGAGGTTTTCGGCCACGTCCACGTAGTCGTCAAGGGTAAAGGGAAGCGCCTTGGAGCGGTTGAGCACGCGGCACTCCACCACGGTCACCTCCACCTCGCCGGTCTTCATGTTCGGGTTCACGGTCCCTTCGGGGCGGGGAATGACCTTACCCTTCACCGCCACCACGAACTCGCTCCGGATCGCCTCGGCCTTGCCGTGGGATTCAGCCCCCAGCTCCGGATCGAAGACGATCTGGGCAATCCCCTCGCGGTCGCGCAGATCGACGAAGATGAGACCGCCGTGGTCGCGCCGGCGGTGGGCCCAGCCCATCAGAACCACCTCCCTGCCGATGTCGGCGGCGGTGAGGGCGCCACAGTAATGGCTGCGCTTCCAGTCCCCGAGAAACTCTATCATTGCAGAACCTCCTGATAAGGAAATATTCATGTATTAGGAAAATAGCGGTTGAGTATACCCAAAAGCAGGGGAGGCATCAAGGATTAATGCCTGAAAAGGTGGGGCAGGTACAGGGGCGATGGCTGCACCGCCCCTGAGGAATAAAATCTCAGGCGGGAATAAACGCGTTCCGATCCTTTATCTTCGGCAGGACCGCTACGATCAGGCGCACGGCGTTCTCCAGGTCGGACAGGGAAAGAACCTCCACCGGTGTGTGCATGTAGCGGAGCGGGATCTTCACCAGGGCCGTTGCCACCCCGCCACGGGAGATCTGCATGACGTTGGCGTCGGTGCCGGTGGCGCGGGGGATACCGGTGAACTGAACCGGGATCTTTTCCTTTTCCGCCGTCCCGGCCAGCAGATCGAACAGGGCCGGGTTGATGTTGGCGCCCCTCGGCAGGATGGGCCCCTTGCCGATGGCCACCTCGCCGTTGTGCTTTTTCTCCACATCCGGCTGATCGGTGGCAAAGTCCACTTCGACACAGATCCCCACATCGGGGTTCACCGTGTAGCTGCTGGTGGTGCCGCCCCGCAGCCCCACCTCCTCCTGGACGGACGAGACGCCATAAAGATCGACCGGCAGCTTTTTGGCACGGGCCGCCACCCGGCGCAGCACCTCGGCCACCACGAAACTGCCCGCCTTGTCGTCGAAGCCGCTGGCAGTCACCCTGTCCCCATGAAGCCGCGCTAGCCCGCCACTGAAGGTAACCGGATCACCGACCCGTACCAGCCCGGCCGCTTCATTGCGATCAACAGCGCCGATGTCGATATACTGGGCATCGAGCTTTACCACCGTCTCCCGGTCCTTCGGTTCCATCAGATGGATCGGCCGCTTGCCGATCACCCCCTGGATGGCTCCCTGCCGGGCATGGATCTGTACCCTGAGCCCCGGGGTCAGGTGCGGATCGACGCCGCCGATGGCACCGAAATAGATGAACCCCTTGTCGTCCAGGTACTTCACCTGCAGGCCGATTTCGTCCGAATGGCCGACCAGCATGACCCGGGGGCATTCCTTGCCGCTGCCCGGAATATGGCCGTAGACGTTGCCCAGCACATCGGTCGTCACCCGGGCGTATGGTTCCAGATAGCTCCGGAAGACCCGTTGTGCCGGTTGCTCGTACCCCGACGGGCTCGGCGCCGCGAGAAGATTCTCCAGAAAGACATATGATTCATCGTGCATTACGGTATCTCCCTCCTGATCACTCACCAGTTCAACCGCTCCGACTACATGGGGTACTTGCCCAGGGAAGCGGGATCGATATTTTCCAGGAATTCGGTCAGCCGGCGGGCCGTGCTCTCCTTCAGCACCTGCTCGTCCTGCAGATCCATGACCGTGGCCCGGTTGACCACCTCCTCCGCCACCATGACCGGGAGATTGAAGCGCATGGCAGCCACGATCGCCTCGCTGGGGCGAACCTGCATGGTTACCCCCTCCCCAGCGCCCTCAAAGCGGACCGACGCGGCATAGAGACCATCGTTCAGACTGTCGATGGTAACGCTCGCCACCACCATGCCGATCTGCTTAAGGAAGGAGCCGAGCAGGTCCCGTCGTCCCCCCTGATTCAGCAGTTCACGGTTGAGGAGTTCGGTCACGACGGTCAGGACATCCAGCTTGTTGAGCCAGAGGGGCAGCGTGACCTTGCCGTCACCATCTTTGAGAAGCACCATGGGACGCTGGCTGAGTGAATCGAGGGAAAAGCCGTGAATGTTCAGTCGGTGATACATGAAAAACCTCTGATAATAGGATCAAGGAACAAAAACGTCACGCGGCCTGAATGCCGGGGACAACAAGCTCGCCCAGGAGCGAGTTCTGGTAGGCCGTGACAACGGTCACCTCGACCAATTGACCAACCAGATCCGGCGTGCCGGGGAAATTGACCACCCGGTTGCCCGAGGTCCGACCGTAGCACTGCCCCTCCCGCTTGCTCGGCCCTTCCACCAGCAGCTGTTGCCGGCTGCCGACGAAACTCCGGTGCCGTGCCAGGGAGATCTCCCTTTGCCTGGTCTGGAGCTGGTCGAGACGGGCCAGTTTCTCCTTGCGGGAGGTATTGTCAGCAAGGGTTGCCGCCGTGGTTTCCGGCCGCACCGAGTAGATGAAGGAGAAGAGATCGGAAAACTCCACCTCGTCCATGAGCGACAGGGTCTCCCGGAAATCGGCGTCGGTCTCGCCGGGAAACCCGACAATGATATCCCCGGTGATCTGGATATCGGGCCGGGCAGCCTTCAGGGACGCCACCATGGCCAGATACTCCTGCCGGGTGTAGCCGCGGTTCATGAGAGCCAGTATCCGGTCGCTCCCGGATTGGGCCGGCAGGTGAAAATGGGAGCAGAGCTTATCCATGTCTGCAAAACAGTCCACGAGGGCCGGCGACAGGTCCTTCGGGTGGGAAGTGGTGAAGCGTATCCGTTCTATGCCCGAAATGGCGGCCACTGCCCGGAGCAGCCCGGCAAAGTCCATTTCACCATTGCTCTTCAGACCATAGGAATTGACGTTCTGGCCAAGGAGAGTCACCTCCCTGACGCCGTTATCGGCCAGACGCCGGATCTCGTCCAGGATATCGCCGGAGCGGCGGCTGATCTCCCGACCGCGCACATGGGGGACAATACAATAGGAGCAGAAGTTGTCACACCCCTGCATGATGGTCACGAAGCGGGTCACGCCGCCGCTGCTGCTGTCGGTCGGAAAGAGGTTCAGCCGTGTCTCAGTGTCAAGAAAATCCACCTCTGCGGTCCGCCGCCCCAGTTCCGCGGCCTGGACCATCTGCCTGACCAGGTGGATGGAGTGGGTGCCGAAGACGAAATCCAGGTGACGAAGCCGCTTCAGGAGCCGCTCACCTTCCTGCTGGGCCACGCACCCGCCAACCCCAAGAATGAAGCTAGGTTGGCGGCGCTTGCGGCCACTGTAGTTCTCCAGGTGCTGGATGACCTTCTCTTCGGCCCGGGCCCGGACACTGCAGGTATTCAGGATCACCAGATCGGCCCGGTCGGCATCGTCGGTCTGCTCATAGCCGATCTCCGCCAGTTGGGCCGCAATCTTGCCCGACTCCTCGACATTCATCTGGCAGCCAAAAGTTTCCAGGTACAGCTGTTTCAACTGATTCACGACAGTCCTTACGCAGGTGGAATAAAGCGGAATAGTACGGGATTTGCCGCTGCCTCGTCAACTGATTCCGAGCCCCGCGAGCGGCAGCATCCCGATAACGGGCCGCTACCGCTCGCTTTATCGGGTAAAGTGAAAGTGATACTGCCCATAGGTTGGCAGACGGGGTATGAATTTATCCTTGACAGCGACAAAGCACCGATGCTAAAAAGTCTCTTTCAAAGAAACCAATACAACCAAAATTTTCCATATTCTGGAGGTGCAGTTTGGCAAATCACAAGTCGGCAATCAAGAGAAACAAGCAGAATCAGGTCCGTAACGCCAGGAATAAGCATTCCCGCTCCACCCTGCGTACGTTCGTCAAGCGGGTCCGCGAGGCCGTTGAGAGCAAGGACCAGAACGCCGCCAAGGAAGCGCTCGCCGCTGCCATCCCGGTAATCGACAAGGCCGCATCCAAGGGCGTCATCCACAAGTCCAACGCCTCCCGGAACGTCTCACGCCTCACCAAGCTGGTCAGCACCCTCGGTTAACATCCAGCCGTTGACAATACAATAAGCACTGAAAAGGGACCGTTCACGGTCCCTTTTTTCGTAGCCCCTCCAAGCCCTTCGCAGGGCGTGCCATGCTATGACGTTACCAGCCGTTGCAAATCCTTGATCAGCAGAAACAGGTGGTACGGATCGGTTGGGCTTGGCTCAAAGCCCCAGCCCAGATACCAGTTCCGTGCGGGGTCATCCTTGGCATGGACAATGAGCGCCCGGATGCCGGCAAGATCGGCCGCCTGCATCGTTCGCAGCAGGGCATCTTTCAGCAGAGCGCGGCCGAGGCCGCTCCCCTGGTGATCCCGGTCAACCGCCAGGCGCGCCAGAATCATCACCGGCACCGGATGCCGTGCCAATCCCTTTCTTACCCGACCGGTTGCGTCTGCCGGCTCCACGCTGCCGACAGCCAGGCTGTAAAACCCGGCCACCGCGCCATCCTGGCAACAGACATAGGTCTGGGCACTGTTTGCCTTCTGGTTTATCATGGCAAAGCGTTGCAGAAACTGGTTCAGTGCGGGTTGGCCGCAATCGAAAGAGGTGACGTTATCGGTCACCTCCATCTTGCGGACAGGTTCGTAGCGCGCCGCCTTCAATCCAGCACGCCCGGCTTGGTCAACAGGCTTTTCAGGCGGGAGCGTGATGCCGCCACAGGCTGGTCAAGAACCTGCTGGAATGCCTGCCACTGCTCATCGTTCAGCACAAAGCGCCTGCGGTCGGCAAGCGCCTGATTGGCGGCGGTTATCCCTGCATCCAGCAGAAATTCGCTGACGCTTTTGTGACAGGCCCGCGCGGCCTCCTGAAACAACTGCTTTACCGACGCGTTGGTGCGCACATCGATACGCTCGGTTTTGGGCATGGCAATGGTCGGCATGTACGTATCCTCCTTCATCCGGGATACGGTCATTGTACTGTACGGACAATGTACTGACAAGGATAAAACACGCGTCATGATCGTGTCCTTGACCTGACCAACTATCTGGTTTACTATTCAACCATCATGATAACCATCAATGTGCATGAAGCCAAGACACATCTATCCCACTACCTTGACGAGGTGGAAAAAGGAGAGCGGGTCGTGGTTTGCAAGAGGAACCGTCCCGTTGCGGAAATCCGCCCCATCCCCTCCAGAGCGGCCGAAAAGCGCCCCATCGGGCTTGCGAAGGGGACATTCATGGTGCCTGAGTCGTTTTTCGAAGAACTCCCGGAAGAGACGATCGCCCTGTTTTCCGGCGAGACCCCGTGAACATCCTGCTGGACACCTGTACCTTTCTCTGGCTGGTTTCCGACAGCCCGGAGCTTTCGGACAACGCCCGCCGCCTGTTTGCCGACCCTGAAAACGATGTCTATCTTAGCGTTGCCTCGGCGTGGGAGATTATCGTAAAGCATAATCTGGGCAAACTGCCGCTTCCCGAACCGCCCCACGACTTCATCAGGAACAACCGTCTCCGCCACCGGATCGAGACGTTGCCACTGGATGAAGCCGCCGTTCTGCAACTCTCCCGCCTTCCGGAATACCACAAGGACCCGTTCGACCGCATACTCATCTGCCAGGCCATTGCCGGAAGTCTGACCATCCTCACCCCGGATACCCACATCACCAGGTATCCAGTAAGGACGGAGTGGTAAGCAGAGCGATCGGTCGGACTTGCTTCAAAATCCCATCCCAGAACCGGCACAAGATATTCTATCTCTGGAGACCGATAGTAGAGGATGCAGACGATGATTTTATCCTGGAACTTGCCGTAAAGTGCGGAGCGGACATCATTGCCTGGATGGAATGTGAAAGACTTTCAGCAGGCCGGGAAATTCGGTCTTATGGTTAAGACACCGGCAGAGTTTTTGTTTGCCGCCAGGGAGGCCCGATAACGGGTTATCTTTTCCGAAAACAATTCACTTGTAACATCCCCTCAAGGGGTATATTTTGTCAACATGCACTGGACTGTTACCTTTACCGGCAAGGCGAAAAAACAGATTGAAAAGCTGCCTGAACGGGTACGACTGCTGCTTTTTCAGCTTGCCAGAGAGATAGAAGCAGCAGGTCCGGTACGGGGCGATTGGCCCAACTATTCAAAGCTCGGCAGCAACCGGCATCACTGTCACCTCAAAAAAGGGCAGCCGACCTATGTCGCGGTCTGGAGTGAAGACCGTAGCGCCGTATCAGTGGAGATAATCTATGCAGGCACACACGAAAAGGCACCCTATTGATGACTTCGTAACACTGCAGATTCGAGTTCACCGCGCCAATGTGCGGCAAGTGCAGCGCTACGTCGCATCACTTGAAAATGACGAAAACGGTTCATACAGTGTGGCAGAAGTCTTTCCGGAATATATCGGCAAGGGGCAGGAGCTGGCACTGCGCGCGTACCGTCTCCGTGAAGGGCTTACCCAGAAGCAGCTGGCCGAGCGTACCGGCATTTCCCAGCACCATATCAGCGAGTTGGAAACCGGAAAGCGAGCTATCGGCAAGGAACGGGCGAAGAAACTGGCCGAGGCACTGCACTGCGACTATCGACTGTTACTGTAGTCAGGCAGCATATCTCAAGTGCCTGTGCAATGACGTGCCCCAGCATTTTCCCAGTCCCTTTTAACGTGCGACAAGAAGGCCGCTAATTTGCCGGCTGATATACCCAGCAGGAACATGACCGCTGGTTTCGCGGCCAGGTGGCGGCGGCGGTAACAGCGGCCGATGACCCGGCAACGGAGTTCATCCCCCATAAATCGGTTCGCTCCCGCTGGGCCGAGAAAAGGAAAACCCTGAAGTCAGGCGCTGCAGGTGATTGGCAACCTTATCTGCACAAAAATGGCCTCATACTTCAGACATGAGGCTGTTTGTCATACCGCAGCTTTATTCCGAATCGCTTCAAAGTCCTTCCCTTCCGGCATGACAAAGAGGCAGGTCCCGTTGCTTCGCTTTTCCCATAGTTCGCCGAGCTGCCGTTTTTCCTTGTTTTCGGGCAGGTGCCAGTCCCGTTTGTTTTTATACTCGACGGCAAGAGTCTTGCCGTTTTCCAGTTGGCAGAGAAAGTCGGGATAAAATCGGTCGCTGCCGGTTTGCAAGGAGAAGGAGGTTTTCTTGCACTCGACGTTGCGAATCCAGGATTTCACCCCTTCAAGCTGGGTTGCCAGAAAAAGGGCACATTCAAATTCTTCCCCATCTCCTTTGAGATTGCCTATTTGCGGGAAAAAGTGCTTGGGCAGGTCGGTAAAGCCGCAATAGATGGAGTCGTAGGCGTACCGCCCCTGCTCGAAAATAACCTGGCAACTGTCGTTCACGAGAAAATCGTCCGGCGAGAGCAGCAGCTGTTGATGTACCTGCTGCATCGCCTGTTTTTTTGCTGCGCCGATCCGGGTCTCCAGGGCGTTCCGCAAGCGGAACTTGGCGTAGACCAACGCCTCAAGGGTAAAATCGTTCTGCAGCAGCCAGTCAACCGTCTTGTTGATAAAGGCGGCCTTTTCATCGGGCAGGAGCGATTCGTCATGAATGTTCCGTTCCAGCCAGGAAACCAAGTGCACCTGATCCCATCCTGAATGGTATTCGAACAGAAAGGTTTCCGCTACCCCCGGTGCGAACGGGTCGAACTTGATTTTTTCCTTTTCCAGATACATGGTTCCCCCTTGGGGGGACTTGTTTGCCGTGGTGAATGACGGTAATTCACTGGAAAAGTCGAGGAGACTCCACTCCCCCTGCAGCAGGTGGGTCGCTTCGAACGACTCCCACAGTTCACCTTGCCTGCACTGCAGCAGGGGTACTCTGAACTGCTTCCCCAGCTCCGCCGGCGTCTTTACCGGCACTGGTCGAGGTGCGCGCAAGCGGGTAATTGCTTCCCGTACCGCCTGTTTGCCTTCAGGTGTCTGAAAGACCTCCTGCAACGCCTTAACCTGGGGTTCGGTAAATGATCCCTTCAGGGTAATGGAACCGTTTTCCGGGGTGATCTCGATTTTCTTGGCCAGATTGTCGGGAATCGCCTCCGGTGCGGGCAGCTCCGGAGTGCTATAGGTCAGACTTGTCTGCTGACTGAACAGGTCGTCCGGCTGGATGTCGTCCTGAATGTTGATCAGATCCTTGGTTTCCTGGCGTTCAAAGCCGTTGCGCACCAGGCCGTCCTTGAGGCTCTCCACCGTGGCGGCGAAATTGCTCGACGTCAGATAGGCGTAGGCCATGTTCAACTCGGGATGGCTCTTCTTTTCCGCATAGGGAAGGCGCAATATACGTCCCAGAACCTGTTCTGCCGCCGTGGCCGAACTGGTGTTGCGCAACGAACAGAGCACATAAGCAAAGGGGCAGTCCCACCCTTCACGCAGCTTGTCCACGGTGATGATGAAGCGGAAGCGGCATTCTTGGGAAAGGATGTTCTTACCAGCAATTTCATCCGTCGTACCGGTGGCAATGGCGATTTGCTCAGCCGGAATGGCGAAATCGTCCAGCAACGCCTGCTTCACCCGCTCCGGGGTCAGGGTCTCGTGGTCGGCGTCTTTCCGCTCCGCCTGCAGGAGCATGATCGGCCGCAGGTAGGTGCCGCCTGCCGCCCGTTCCTCGTCGGCTACCTGCTGCAACCGGTCCAGCCGGGCAATGGCGTCCCGCAGGGCGTCGAGCCAGTTGGGCCGCTGCACCAGAGTCAACGGCATCTTGATCATGTCCTCTGAATGGAGCACCGAGGCGGAAACGCTATAGAGCACGTTACTGGGCTGATAAGTGCGGTCCGGGGTCGCCGTCAGCTCCAGAATGGCGCAGGGCTCGAACCGGGCCAGAGTGTCGAAGGCCAGCAGCGTCCCCTGGTTGTGGGCTTCGTCGACGATGACAAACGGCTTGCGCAACCGGAGCACATCCACCAGCGAGCCGTTGCCACGCGCGGCAGGGTCGGTGATCCCCTCGAAGTGGTCCATCAGGCTGCCGTTCTGTTTATAGACGCTCAGCCGTCCCGTCTCCTCCTGCTTGAAGGCCTGCATGGTGGCAACAATGATCACATTGGAGCCGCTGAGCAGGTGAGGTGTCATGCGCAGGGCTTCCTCGATATCCAGTACCGATACCTCGCCCAGGGCCGACGTCACCGCCTGACAAAGTATTGACGAAGGGTCGCGCAGTGCCTTCAGGGTCTGCTCCCGGATCGGTTCCGACGGCACCAGCCAAAGGGTCAGGCTGCAGGAGGTATCCAGCAGGCTGCGGTTGATTCGTTCTATGGCCATTCCCGCCACCATGGTTTTGCCACCGCCGGTGGGGATGCGCAGGCAGACATAGGGGACCGCTTCCAGGTTGCGCAGGGGGCGGTAGAAGAGTGCCATGCCACGCCATTCCTGGGTTGTCTGGGCGTAACACTCCCGGGGGGTGCCCGTGTCCCGGCAACGCTTGAGGAATAGTTCAAACCAGTTCAGCGCATCGGACTGATAACTTTTCAGGATCATACGCCACCCACTTTCAGCTTGTACGGTAGCTGCTTGAAGACGATCCCCTCGCGGCGCAGTCGATCCTGGTCAATGCGGCAGGCCGTGCCATAGATGACCCTCGGCCCGGCGTGTTTGGGAAGTGCCGCCAGGATGGAGGTGGTGAGCACATTCCCCCCCTGCGATGTCTTGTCCTTGAGGATGCCGTTATAAAGGAGATAAACTGCCGTACAGTTGTGGACGCCAAGAAGGGGGCTATTCAGGTCGGCCGACTCGGACAACGGTCCGCCGGTTTCGGTGAAATACACATGCCGGGCCAGGTCGGCAAAGCTCACAGTAGGGCGGATGTTCCCCCGCTCGTCGAATAGTGGTTCACCCAGGTCGCAGAAGTGGAAGCCGCCACCAAGAGGTTCAATTCCCTTATGTCCTCGCACAGCACGAGACATTCGTTGCGTTGTGATCCCTTGACAAATATTGGGATCCATTTCTACCAAGACAAATCGGCGATTACCGCCATCCTTCTTGTTCAGTGCAAGTACCGCATGACCCGTTGTGCCGCTTCCGGCGAAGGAGTCGAGAATAATTGATTCCTTGTCTGTGGCTACATCCAGAATACGGCGTAGCAGTTTGGTAGGTTTGGGGGTGATAAAGACAGCCGCAGAATCTTCAAAGTCACAAATAGCCAATAGCTCTTTTTTTGCATCCTGCGTATGTCCTACCTCAGAATAAGGCCAGAGGGTTTGTGGTACTGTGCCTTGCTTTACTTCGGATAGGAATCTTTTGAGGCGGGGCATATTATCGCCAGATTTTCCCCACCAAATACGTTTTTCCCTATTGAGCCGCAAAAAATTTTCCTCAGAGAAACGCCAATACATGCCTTTCCCAGGACCGTCGATTACTCTGCCGGATGGGCATGTTATCGCGTATGTACCCGCTGAATAGTAGTTTCTTGCTTGAAGATCCCCTGACGTCCAAGATCCTCGAGGGTCATTGTCGGGATTTTTGTATGCTTTTTCTTGTGCTTCTGTGCGTGTTATTAAAAATGGTGTCCACATTACAGCTTTTTTTGCATAAACAAGAATGAAATCATGGTCTTCTGAAAAATGCCGTGCTGAATTTTTCGGTGCAAAGACTTTTTGCCAAATTATCGTAGCTACGAAATTGTTTGCTCCAAATATGTCATCCATCATCACCCGCAGGAAATGCACCTCATTATCATCAATACTGATGAATATCACCCCGTCATCCCGCAGAAACTCCCTCAAAAGCGCCAATCGTGGATACATCATGCACAACCAGCGATCATGCCGGTCGAGCGTTTCCCCTTCCTTCCCCACGGCCTTGCCCAGCCACTCCCGCATCTCCGGGCTATTGACGTTATCGTTGTAGACCCACCCCTCGTTACCAGTGTTGTAGGGCGGATCGATGTAGATGCACTTCACCTGCCCGGCGTAGTAGGGGAGCAGCGCCTTAAGTGCCAGCAGGTTGTCCCCCTGTACCAGCAAATTGCCGCTGGCCGGGTCGCCCGCGGACAGTTCAGGATTTTCTCTCAGCAGGTGAAACGGCACCTCGCGGTGATGATTGACAACGGCTTTTTTGCCGATCCAGTCTAGTTTTGGCATGGTCTCCTCTGTAAAACAACCAGAGGGTTGTTATACAGAAGGCAGGCCCGTTTATCAACCTGTGGTTGGTAAAATTTTAACCTTCAGTTTATTTTTACGCATCCCGGTTGTCTGTAATCTGCACTAAACCGGAGAGCGATATGGCAATACTCAGCAGTAAGGAAATAGGAGGAAACTTGTTTCGGCTTCGCACCAAAGCGAGGTTGACCAGAGAACAGCTAGCTGAAAAGATAGGGGTGACTTCCCAACAGATACATAAGTATGAAACAGGCGCCAACAAGATGAACACCGACCGTCTGCAGCAGATTGCGCAGGCACTTGATGTGCCGGTGCAATCGTTCTTTACCGATACCGATGAGACCCTTCCGATGGCTGTTTCAGAAAAACTCCTCCTCGATTCCTACCGGGCGATCCCCAACAAGGAAATCCAGGAAAGCATCCTCAAGATAACCACCAACGCCACCAAACAGGCAGAGTAAGTCCCGACGGCCCTTTCTTCCGGGAAACGCAAAAACGCCCCGCCGGATGATCTCCGGTGGGGCGTTTTTATTGATTCAACATTGCTGGGGGACCTATATCTGCCCAAAGCCCGCGCACACGCGGGTGCGCCCCTACTTGCCGCACACCTCCAGCAGAAAGAACTCCAGCAGTTGGGCCGGGTTGCCGCCGCTGCTCTTCATGGCCAGATCCAGCTCGAAAAGCCGCTCGAACAGCTGCCGGTACCGCTCGCCATCGAAGTTCTTCGCCTGAACCAGGAGCCCCTTCAGGAAAAACGACCTGATCCCGAGCCGTTTCTCGATCTCCGGCGGTGCAAGCCGCTGGTCGAGACACTCCCGTATCTGCCAGAGCTGGCGCAGGTGCCGGGTCAGCATGGAGAGCAGCATCAGCGGGGCCTCGCCGTCCCTAAGGATCGTGTGGAGCCGGCGCAGAGCACCGGGCAGGTCCCGGTTCCCCAGGGCGTTGCAGAGCTCGAAGACGCTGTCCACCTTGGTGTCGGAGACGATCGCCCGGACATCGGCCACCGTCACCGTCGGCCGGTCGGCAATAAAGGTCGCCACCTTCTCCAGTTGGCTGGCCAGTTCCTGCAGGTTGTTCCCCACATAGCCGATCAGGAGATCGGCGGCGGCCGGCTCGATCCGTTTGCCATGGGTGGCCAGTTCGTCCCGGACGATGGGTCCGAGCTGGTTCTCGTAGGGGCGCTTGAACTCCACCAACACGCCGGATTTCTTGAACTCGGCAAAGAACTTGAGCCGGCCGTCAACCTTCTCCCCCTGGAGGATCAGGCAGCTGGTGGCCACCGGGTTCTGCACCACCGGCAGCAGCCTTTCAAGGGCTGCTGCGGACAATTCCCCGCACCGCTTTACCAGCACCACCCGCCGGTCGGCGAACATGGGGAAGGTCTGGACCGCATCGGCCACCTCCTCCCCCTTGCACTCCTTGCCGTAAAACACCGCCAGATTGAAGTCCCGGCCCTCCGGTGGCAGGGTCAGGTCCATGAGCCTCTTCACCGCACGGTCCACCAGGTACGGCTCTTCGCCGTACAGGCAGTAGAGCGGGCCGGCCGTCCCTTTCTGCAACTCCTGGCTGAACTCTTCAGGTTTCAACTGCATCAGTCAGCCCCCAAAAAAGATCGCCACGGGTATACCTATCATCCGTGGCTCAAATCTACGTTGTCACATGCTCGATTACGTCCCTTCGGGACAGAATGCCTGTAGCCGGGGGATTCATCCCCCGGTAATTCGTCTTTTCCTTCAGTCACGTACGTGACGGACAGATATGAAACCCACGATTCCCGGCGATAAATCGCCGGGCTACCAGCATTCTGTCCCTACGGGACGTAACCTTTCAAAACGGAGACAGTGGATTTTCAGAAGTTCTCCAGCAGATGCCTGACGAGCCGCGCCGAAAGCCGCTCGCTCGCCACCTTCAGGGCCGCTTCCTCGGCATTCAGCTGCAGGGCAAGATCCTGACTGACCGGATACTCTGCCTGACCGGTTTCGGTCCCCTTCCAGACGACCTTGCCGCTCCGCCGTTCCGTCAGGGTTGCCTCGGCTTGCAGGGCCAGGCGGTACTCCTTGACCCGGTCACTGGCCGAGTAGGAGATCTGGGTAATGGCAACCGAGGTGACGGCCCCCCCCAGGATCAGTTCGGCCCGATCCTCGCTCACCAGTGAGGCCGGCGAAAGCCGGGCGACCTCCCAGCGCAGGCTTTTGGCCAGAACGTTTTCCAGCCGTGGCCGGGTGGTCCGGTTGGCAAAGATGGCAACGTTTACCGGCCTGCCGGCCAGGAAGCCGTCTCCGCCGCCTACCGGGAAATAACCGCATCCCCCGGCCACCAGAAGCCAGGCCGCAACAGCCAGTATGTAAAGTCCGTTCGGTCGCCGCATCGGTCAGACAACGATATTGACCAGTTTGCCCGGCACGTACACCACTTTCTTCGGTGTCTTGCCGGCAACAAACGCCTGGACGTTGTCATCGGCCATGGCCAGCGCTTTGACCTTATCCTCGGCAGTGTCAACGGCAACCGTGATCCGCCCCCGGAGTTTGCCGTTCACCTGCACGACAATAAGCAGTTCGTCGTCGACCGTCGCCGCCGGGTCGAAGTCGGGCCAACCGGCAGACTCGATACTCTCCGCCTTACCAAGCGCCTCCCAGAGCTCTGCCGCAAAGTGGGGGACAAACGGCGCCAGGAGCCGGACGACCGATTCCAGCGCCTCCCGCAGGACCGGACCGTTCTCGGGCGCGTTCTTCGGGGTGAAGGCCTGAATGGCGTTCACCAGCTCCATGGTTGCGGCAATGGCGGTGTTGAAATGGAACCGCTCGTCAAGATCGCCGGTCACCTTGCGGATCGTCTTGTGAACCGTTCTTCTGAGTGCCCTGGCCTCGGCATTGGCCGGCTCGCCACTGGCAGCGTTAACGCCGGCGATGAAGGGAAGACATTCGTACATCAGCTTCCAGAGCCGGGACAGGAAACGGAAGCTACCCTCCACCCCCTGGTCGCTCCAGTCAAGATCCTTCTCGGGCGGGGCCGCAAAAAGGGAGAAGAGCCGGGCCGTATCGGCACCGTACCGTTCTATGAGCGCGTTGGGGTCGACCACGTTCCCCTTGGACTTGCTCATCTTGGCGCCATCCTTGATGACCATCCCTTGGGTCAGGAGGTTGGTGAACGGCTCATCCACGTTGACATACCCCAAGTCCCGCAGGACCTTGGTAAAGAACCGGGCATAGAGCAGATGAAGCACGGCATGCTCGATACCGCCGATGTACTGGTCCACGGACATCCAGTACTCGGCCCGTTTCTTGTCCAGCGGTCCGCCGGTGAAGTCGGGGCAGCAGTAGCGGAGGAAATACCAGGACGACTCCACAAAGGTATCCATGGTGTCGGTCTCCCGGCGGGCCGGCTTGCCGCAGACCGGACAGGCGGTCTTGACGAACGGTTCCAGCCGTGCCAGGGGACTCCCCCCTTCGCCGGTAAAGGCGACATCCTTGGGCAGCACCACCGGCAGATCCTTGACCGGCACCGGCACGGCGCCGCAGCTGTCGCAGTAGATGATCGGGATCGGGTTGCCCCAGTAGCGCTGCCGGGAGATCCCCCAGTCGCGCAAGCGGTAGTTCACGGTCTTCTTGCCCAGCCCCTGCTGTTCCAGGTAGTCGGCAATCGCCTCCTTGGCCGCACTGCTTTGCATCCCGTCGAACTGACCCGAGTTGACCAGAACCCCTTCGGCAGTGAAGGCAGCGGTCATGGTGGCCGGGTCAAGGGTCTCCCCCTCCGGCTGAATCACCACCTGCAGCGTCAGGCCGTACTTGCGGGCAAATTCGAAGTCGCGCTGGTCATGGGTCGGCACGGCCATGACCGCACCGGTGCCGTAATCGGTAAGGACGAAATTGGCCAGATAGATAGGCATCCGCTGGCCGGTGACCGGATTGAGGCACCAGGAGCCAGTGAAGACCCCCTCTTTTTCGAAATCATCGGCCGTGCGCCGGATCTTGTCGGTCCCCTTGACCTTGTCGATAAACGCCGTCACCTGCGCCAGGTTGTCCGGGGTGGTCAGGGCCAGGGCCATGGGGTGCTCGGGGGCCAAGGACATGAAGGTGGCCCCCCAGAGGGTATCCTGGCGGGTGGTGAAGACAGTGATCGTCTCGGCCCGGTCCACAACCGGAAAGGTGATCTCACAGCCGAAGCTCTTGCCGATCCAGTTGCGCTGCATGGTGAGCACCCGCTCCGGCCAGCCGCTCAACTGCTCGGTACAGGCCAGGAGCTCTTCGGCGTAGTCGGTGATCCTGAAGAACCACTGCTCCAGTTCCTTCTGCTGCACAACGCTGTCGCAGCGCCAGCACGCGCCGTCTTCCACCTGCTCGTTGGCCAGGACGGTCTCGCATTTGGGGCACCAGTTGACCGAGGAATTGCGTTTGTAGGCCATCCCCCGTTCGTACATCCGGAGGAATATCTGCTGCTCCCACTGGTAGTATTCCACATCGCAGGTGGCCAGCTCCCGGTCCCAGTCGTAGGAGAGCCCCATCCGTTTCAGCTGGCCCCGCATGTAGTCGATGTTCTCGTAGGTCCAGGCCGCCGGATGGCTCTTATTCTGGATGGCGGCATTTTCCGCCGGCATGCCGAAGGCGTCCCACCCCATGGGATGGAGCACGTTGAAGCCGCGCATCCGTTTGAAGCGGGCCACCACGTCTCCAATGGAATAATTGCGCACATGCCCCATATGAATACGGCCCGACGGGTAGGGAAACATCTCCAGCAGATAGTATTTCCGCCGGGTCTCGTCCTCCGTGACCTTGAAGCTCTTGTTCCGCTCCCAGATGGCCTGCCACTTTTCTTCCACCGCACTCGGTACGTATCGTTCTTCCACGTCTTTTCCTCCCTGAAATCGCAGAAGGCGGCCCGGCCGCCCTTATTCTCCGTTGGCTTTACGGCTCAAATGGCCGGCTTGCTACTAATCTTTATGACACCTGTTGCAGGCGTTCGGATCCCTGACCGAAAAGGCCATGAGCGCGCCATGACAGTAACCACACGACTGCCCCTGCCCCATTTCGCTCATTGTGAACGACCTGCGCTCGTCACCGGTTTTGATGATCGCATAATGGCAGTCCGCACAGGTATACCCCCGGCCCAGATGGACCTTGTGGCTGAAAAATGCGTCCCCTACCGATTTGCTCTGCAGTTCGTAGCTGATGGCCTTGAGAATCGGATGGCACCTGAGACAGGAGCCGGTCACGCTGAAGGCGGTCTTGTCGTTGTGACAGGCTCCGCACGACTCCTGCTTCTTCTCCATGACCGCCATGGAGACCCGGCGGTTCCCGGCCCCCGGGTTGAACAGCCGGTCATGGCACTCGTTGCAGCGATAGAGCCCGGTATGCAGTTTGTGGCTGAAGGTTGCACCGGACGGCTGCATCTGGATCTCCTTGATCGGGTGACAACGGGCACAGTTCGCACGGACCGTAAAGGCAGTTTTGGCATCGTGGCAAGCACCGCACGACTTGCCTCCCTCCATCTCGGCCATGGTGAACCGCTTGGCGGCAACGCCAGTGGGAAATATCCGGTTATGACAGTCGCCACATGTGAAAAGCGCGATATGCACCTTGTGGCTGAACGGAGTCGGTCCGGCGCCACGGGTCTTGATGACCAGTTCCTTGGTCGACTTGTGGCACCGATTGCAGTCACCGGCCACCGAGAAGGCGATAAAACCGTCATGGCAGGCGCCGCAGGACTGGTCCTTTTCCATCTCCACCATGGTCCGGCGCTTGTTGTCGGGACCGGCGGCAAAGAAGGCGTTGTGACAGTCGGTACAGGTATACATCTGCAGATGCCGGTTGTGACCGAACCAGGCGTCCAGGACATAGGGGATGTCCCGCACGGGATGACAGCGGCTGCAGTTGGCCTTGACGGTAAAAGCGGTCTCATCGTCGTGGCAGGCCCCGCACGACTTGCCCTTTTCCATCTCCTTCATGGTAAAGCGCCGGGCCTGGCTGCCGGTGACGAACACCTTGTTGTGGCAGTCGTCGCACGTGAACAGTGACGTATGCACCTTGTGGCTGAACGGGACCGTGCCGATCGGCTGCACCGCCAGTGCCAGCTCTTTGGTCTCCCGGTGGCAACGGTCGCAGTTGGCGGTCACACCGAAGGCAATCTTCCCGTCGTGGCAGGCGCCACAGGAGCGGTCCTGCTCCATCTCGGCCATGGTGTACCGCCTGCTGGTGGGGCCACCGGTAAATATCCCGCTGTGACAGTCGGCACAGATGAAGATCTTCGTATGAAAGACATGGGGGAAAAAGGCAACAGCGGCCTTATAGGTGATTTCCCGGTTTCCTCCGTGGCATCTCTGGCAATCGCCGGTGACATTGAAGGCGGTTTTCCCGTCGTGACAGGCGCCGCACGATTTGGCCGTTTCCATATCCAGCATGGTGTAGCGCTTGCTGTTCGGTCCGGCAATGAAGTGCTGGCTGTGGCAATCACGGCAGCCGTAGCCAAGGCCCAGGTGTACCGTATGCTTGAACAGGGCGTCGGCGCTAAAGGCGATATCCTTCACGACATGGCATTTGACGCAGTCACCTTTGACCGAAAAGGCGATCCTGCCGTCATGGCAGCCGCCGCAGGAGAGTCCACCCTCCATGTCGGCCATGGAAACATGGGGATTCCCCGGTCCGGCTATGAAGAGGCCGTTATGGCAATCCCAGCACTGGAACCTGGTGAGGTGGAACGTGTGACTGAAGGTGATGGTGCCGAAATCCGGGATCTGGATCGGCACTTCCCTGGTGATATGGCAGCGGGTGCACTCCGGCAGCCCGAATGCCTTGACCGTGTTATGACACGCCCCGCACGACTTGCCCTTCTCCATCTCGGCCATGGTAACCGGCGGATTCTGCTTGCCGATGGTATACAGGGCGTTGTGGCACTGGGTACAGTTGTTCCCCAGCTTCTTCAGGTGTGGATCGTGGGGAAAGTTGACCTTGCCGGCATTGACGGTCTTGAAGGTGACGACCTTGTAGTCTTTGGCATAGAGGAAAAACGGTACGCCGAGCAGCAGGATGAGGACTGTCGGCACCCACAGGCGGTTCACGCAAACTCCTTCAGGGGATGCCCAACAGCCCCTTGGCCACATCGAGGATACGGTTCGGCTGGATCGGCTTGGTGATATAGTCGTTCGCCCCCAGGGCAATGGCCCGCTCCCGGTCCTCAACAGCCCCTTCGGTGGTGATGACCACGATCGGAATCCCCTTGTGGCTCTCGTCTTCCCGTACGAGGCTGATCAGTTTCAACCCGTCCATGACCGGCATGTTTATGTCGGTGAAGATGATATCGATCCGTTCGGTCGTGAGCTTCTTCAGACCGTCGACACCATCGTTGGCCTCAACGATCCTGATTCCCCTCAGCCGTTTCAGGGCAAAGGCGATCAGTTGACGCATGGTCGGCGAATCTTCGACAACAAGAGCAGCATATTCTGGCATAGCTTGCATCCCCGAGATACTATTATTTTTTTGTCAGCAGGTCAAGAAAGCCCTGGATGGTGGAGAGTTTGCGATCCAGAACAAACCCTAAGCCTTAGCCGGCATAAAGCCGCAGGTATTGACAATTTCCCGAACCATCAGGTCAAGCGGGACGATGCGATCGACAACACCGGTGGCAATCGCCTCCCGGGGCATACCGAAGACCACCGTCGTTTCCTCCGCTTCAGCCATTACTTTGCCTCCGGCCGCCTTGACCGCTCTGATGCCGCGACTGCCGTCGTTCCCCATGCCGGTCATTACCACAGCCAGCAGTCTTTCGCGGTAAATTTCCGCCAACGACACGAACATGGCATCGACAGATGGAATGTATCGATCTGCCGGGGAAGGCTCCTGCAAACGGACAACAGCCCTGCCGTCCACCTGCTCGAACAGCATGTTACACCCGCCCGGAGCTATCAATACCTGGCCCGGAAGAACCGGATCGCCGTGCGCCGCCTCTCTGATCTCGAAGGCCGATGCCCGGTTCAGCCGTTCGGCAAAGGCACGGGTAAATCCGGGCGGCATATGCTGGGAAACCAGCACTGAAATCGGAAGACTCCGGGTGAGCACGGAAAACATCCCGTAAAGGGCCGGCGGGCCACCAGTGGAAGCCCCGATAGCAACGATGTCGGTCTTGTCCGCCACCACGGGAGACGAGACGAAACGGCTCCCCTCCGACAGCTTCGGCAGCGCTGCCGAAGCCCGCCCCCTGAGCTTCAGGTGGAGCACGTTACGCACTTTCTCCTGCAGGTTCTCCCGTATCTTGAGCAGCTCTGTTGAAATCTTATTGGTCGGCTTGGGCACGAAGTCCACGGCCCCCAGCTCAAGTGCCTTGAAAACCTTTTCGTCGCCGGCCTGGCTGCTCACCACTATGACCGGCGTCGGGCAACTGTTCATGATGATCCGTAGCAGCGTGAAACCGTCCATCCTGGGCATTTCCAGGTCAAGGGTCACCAGATCGGGTCTGAGGTCCATGATCCTCCGGATACCCTCTTCACCGTTTGCAGCATAGCCAACCACCTCAACGCCGGGCATCTCCTGGAGCATCTTGCTGATGGAACGGCGGTTATAGGCGGAATCATCCACCACCACTACCCGTATCACCTTCACGTAAGGCCTCCACGCTCTTCCGGCGGCCTTTGATAGACCATATCGTTCACAAAATGGCGCAGAGTAAACTGTGTCGTGATATTCATCAGCGACTCGGAGTGGCCGAGCAGCAGAAAGCCACCCGGCACCAATATCCTGGAGAAACTCTCGATAACCCGCTTCTTGGCGGCCAGATCAAAATAGATGATGACATTCCGGCAAAATATCACGTCCATTTTACCCAGCAGGGCGAGTCGCGTCTGATCGAAGAGATTGAGCTGACTGAAGCTGACCAAGCTCCGCACCTCATCGGAGATCTGGTGACCGTCTTCCCGGCGACTGAAGAACCTGCTGATAGACCGATCGTCAGTAGCCCTGAATGACGATCCGCGGTACAGACCTTTACGGGCAAGTTGCAGGACCCTCTGGCTGATGTCGGTACCAACGATCTCCACCCGCCACCCTCTGAGGGCAGGCGTTTCCAGAAGCAGCATGGCGATGGTATACGGCTCCTCCCCTGACGAGCAGCCTGCGCTCCAGATTCTGAGGGTCCGGTCTCCCTGTCTGGTCTTTGCCGCAACCAGTTCCGGAACGATCTCCTCGGTGAACGCCTTCAGTTGGAACGCTTCCCGGAAAAAATAGGTTTCATTGGTTGTCAGGAGATCCATGATATTGGACAGCTCCTGCTCATGGCCACGGTCATAACGGAGATAATAGAAGTAATCCCTGAAGGTCGGCAGGTTCAGGGCGTGAAGTCGCCCGGCAAGGCGCTTTTCCAGCAGATACCGGTTGTCATCGTCGAAATAAAGACCGCAGTGGCTATAGATGAGATCCCGAAGCTGCAGGAACTCTTCATCACCCAGAGGGATATGGGACTCGGTGAACAGGAGCATTACAGACTGGACACCAGTGTCTGCAAATGTTCTCTGGCGGCCGGATCAACCTCTTCTACCAAGGCATCCATGAGCAGGCGTCTGGCGCCTCTCCCCAGACAGCTTGCCACGGCTGCGGCAACCCGCATCCGGACGATTGCATCGGGATGGGCAAACAGTGTCCGGCCATGTTCGGCAATCCACCCTGCTCCCTGGCGGGTCAAAACCTGCACGGCAATTCTGAGCATCTCGCTGTCAGGATCGGCAAGGGCTTCGATCATATAGGGCACTGCCCGGTCCCAATCCAGCTGGCCCAGCCCTTCCAACGCCGCGAGCCGGACCATGCCGGGAGAGTCATGCACCAGGGCCGCCAAGGCCTGAAACGACTCTTTGAACCGATGAGAGACCAGGCTCTTCACCGCAGCCCGGCAAACCCATGGGGAATGATCCTGCAGCATCAGGAGGAGCGGCTCCCGGACTTCCTCCCCCCCCAGTCTGCCGAGTGCGGTTGCCACTGCCGTGCGGACATCATCATCTTCGTCAGCAAGCGCTATTACAAGGCTCCCCACGCTCTGAGCAGCTCCCGTTTCCGCCAAGGCCACGATTGCCATCCGTCGCACCTTCGGATCAGGGTCTTTAGCGAGCAGAAGGAGTCTTTCCGGCTGATTGCAGGACGAAAGCAGCTGCACCCCATAGTATCGTTTGGTCGGCGAAGTCGCGGCAACGAGAGTTGCAACGATCGCGGCCATTTCCTCCTGTGCGTCACGGGTAAACCGCGTGAGCGCCTCCAGTGCCCCTCGCCTGACCTGGCTCTCCTCGTCATCGAGGAGTGCGACAATCTCCCCGGCAAGGGAAAGCAGGCCGGCCTTGCCGGCCGCCTGGGCAGCAACGGAGCGGAGCTCAGGAGAAGACGACTGCATGCCATCCCGGAACATACTGTCCGCTTCTCCGAGAGCCAGTTCGCCGCACACAAATGCAATGAGGCATTGTGCCTCGATATCCCCGCCGGCAAAGCCCCCGATCAATGCTTCGGCGTCAATCGAGCCAATGGCTGCCAAGGCTTCTATACAGTTCTGCCGGAGATGCTCGTACCGATATGCGGCAATAAGCGGGGCAACCGCCCGGCCATCGCCAATCAGCCCCAGAACGGTTACCACCGCTCTTTGAACAACCGGATCGGCAGCGGTAAGGGACAGCGTGACCTGTTCCACGCAAGGAGTGCCGGCCAGGCTCCGCAGCGGTTCATCGACCACCGCCAGCCGGCATTCCGGGGAAAGGCGGGAACGGAGGTTCATCAACCCGGTAATGGCCGCCTCCCGGACACTCTTTCCCGTCTCGTGCATGCCGCCAATGAGAAGGGGTGCAGCTTCTTCGCCACAGAGAGCCCCCAGACTGGTGAAAAACCCCTTTTTCAGCAGCGGATCCCGTGCCAGCCCGTCAAATGTAGCCATGGGCAGAGGCTGACCGATTCTGACCAAGGCATCCAGTGCCGCAAACACAACCTGAATGTTTTCTGAAGACAGTACCGTCAGGAGTGGACCCACCCCGCGCGGATCACCGATGATTCCCAGGCTTTCAGCGACAGCTGCCTGCACATTGGAATCCGGATCAGTAAGAAGTTCGATGAGGTAAGGGACGGCAACGGCATTACCAATGCCTCCCAGGATATCGACAATGAATTTACGCACACCTGGTCGGGAATCGGACAGGTGGCGGCAAAGAGTCGTCAGCGAGCGCGCCCCCAGTCCCTGAAGCAATTCAACCGCCGCATTGCGCAGTCCGGCATTTCCCTGTGTATCCAGGAGTTCGATCAGGGTCTCAACCGTTTCCACACCCATTTGAACGGCAAGGAGCGCCTCAACCGCCTCTTTGCGCACCCGCCAACTCTCATCCCCCAACGCCCGGAGGAGAGCGGCCCGCTTCTCTGCCCAAGGAAGTTGCACCAAGGCGAGTACAGCCTGACGGCGTTGTTCTTCGTCGGCTCCGCCCTGCGGGTCGGCAGTGCGTGCAGTAACTTTCGGCCCTTGTACCATAGAGGGAAACCTGTATCCTGCTTGGAATAGTTCTAAAGAATTGTCCGCAGTTGATATACTTCCTGGGGAGAAAGCAGCTTGTCCAGATTCAGGAGCATGACCATTGATTCCTGAACCAGGCATACTCCGAGCAGATAGTCATGAATGTTCCCCTCGGAAAGGCGCGGTGGAGGTTTCAGGTCCTTGACCGGGACGGTGACCACTTCCGTCACATCGTCCACCACCAGCCCCATTGCCTGGCCGGCCACCTTGACGATCAGCAGCCGGGAGGCAGCGTCCAACTCCCTTTGGGGCATATCGAACCGCTTCCTGAGATCGATGACAGCTACCACTGCTCCCCGGAGATTGATAACCCCCTCCATGAACGGAGGGGCTTTGGGCAGGTGTGACAGTTTCTGGGGGCGGATGATCTCCTTAATCCGCATGATATCGAGGGCATACACATCTTCCCCCAGGCGAAAACACGCCACCTGTATTTCCTGAATTTCCGACGTCATAGCGTAACCTTCCGGGCATCCATCAGCATAACCTATCAGCCTGTCAAGGCTTGAGGAGTTCTGCGATAACGTCCATCACCTTGCTCGACTTGAACGGTTTGGTGATATAGGCATTGGCCCCGCACTCCATACCCTTGGCATAGTCCTGGGTGCTCTTTTTGGCAGTCAGCATGACCACCGGGATGTCACGTGTCTCCGGATTCTCACGGATGCGTCGACAGACCTCGAAACCATCCATACCCGGCAGCATGATATCCAGCACGATGAGGTCCGGTCTGTTGCGCTCGATCTCCGCCAACGCCTCGGCACCATCTGTCACGCCGGTCACCTCGTAGCCCCTCAGTGAGAGGAGAATGCTTTCCAGTTTCAGGAGACTTTCTTCATCCTCCACCACGAGAATCCGATATTTTTTCACGGTTGTCATTAATCACTCTCCCGCAGTTGCCCTGAACAGCAGGCCCTGCTCAACTCAAACTCATATCGAGGATCTTATCCAGGTCAAGGAGTATCAACATACTGCCATCATGGTGACCAATCCCCTGAACAAATTCCCGACCGGTTCCATCGAGGACCGCTGGTGGCTGTTCTTCGTCGGCAGCCCCCAGCTTTACCACATGGCTTACCTGATCAACCAGTATACCGGCGAACCCCTCCCGATGACGGACGACGAGTATTCTCCGCCTGTTCCCGCCCGGCACATCATCGAGCCCCAAGCGGCGGCGCATGTCGTATATCGGGATAATCACACCCCGTAAGGATATGATGCCAAGGACATAGGAGGGAACCCGCGGCACCTCGGTCACCTCGCGGGGCTTGATGATCTCCTTGATCTCCATGATATTGATGGCATAGTTTTCGTTTGCCACCCGGAAACAGAGATACTCTTCAATCCGGTCAAGTGAAGCAGCCCCCTCGATAAGTGCGGAAAGCTCGTCCTCATCCTCTCCTCCTGCCAGCTCCCGCCCCGCCAGAAGTTCGGCAATCGGGTCAAAAGGAGCCGTTGCCATCGTTCCCGGAAAGGAGAGTGGTTCCGGCACAGGCACGGTCTCCTGCATGGCCGGCGCCGAAACAGCAACTACTTCGGCCACTGGAATGGGTTGCCGCTCAGGGTGTTCTTCCACGCCCGGAACTGCCAGCTCTTCCGAAATGCCCGTCGCTGCGGGGCCGATCGGATCTTCCCGGACAGGGAGCGAAGAGGTAGGAGCGTTCACGACAGAAGAACCGCCCGGTGAGGTTTCCCCCCCATCCTTTTCCTGTAGGGCCTTTTTTCTTATCTCTGCCAGATTCATGGCAAAACCATCATCCCTTTACACGATAATTTCATGAGCAACACTGTCAATCAGCTCGGCATCGATGAATGTGACATCCAGGCCAAACCCTTCCAGAATGGCATTGGTGGCAATAGAGTTGATGCGACGCGGCACCCCTTTTGATAGCTCATAAATCCGCTGAACGGCGTCCGGGGAAAACAGCCCTTCGGCCCCGCCAGCCACCACGGCACGATAATCCAGGTACTCCAGCGTCTCTTCGAGGGTGAGTGGCTCCAGGTGATACTGGAGACCGATCCTCTGACGAAAAGGTTCGTAGATCGAACTGGCAAGAATAGTCCTGAGCTCCGGTTGCCCCATGAGGATGACACTGAGCAGATTCCGGTCATCCAACTGAAAATTGGTCAGAAGCCTGATTTCGTCGAAGATCTCCCGGTCCGGTATCAGTTGGGCCTCATCCACCACAATGACCGGGCAGCTCCCTTCACGGTGGAGCTGATACAGCGTGTCGGTGACCCGGGAGAGGAGTTCGTCCTTGCCGCCGGATGGAAGGTCGTTGAGCAGGCTCCGGGCCACCACCCGCAGGAACTCCAGGGCAGTCAGGCGCGGATTGAAGATGAAGCAGAAACGATACTGCTCACCCATGGCATCCATCAACGCCCGGGAGATCGTGGTCTTGCCACAGCCGATATCGCCGGTCAGAAGGGCGAGTTCACGCTCTTCAACTGCGTGCTGCAGCCGCGCCAAGGCTTCCCGGTGTCCACGACTCAGATAGAGGAAACGGGGATCGGGAGTTTTGCTGAACGGTTTTTCCGTGAACCCATAGAAGTCGTTGTACACCTAACCGCCCCCGCGCGTCGCTTCATTAATGATCCCGGCCACGTCCAGGACCAGGATTGTCCGCTGGTCACCCAGGTCGGCAGCGCCGGAAATCCCCTTGACGCAGTCCAATATTGTGCCGAGAGATTTTATGACAATATCCTGCTGGCCGAGAAGGTCATGAACAACGATCCCGAGCCTTTTTTCGGCTGACCCCACCACCACGATGTACATGTCGTCCGATGGCCGGTCCGTTGCGGGGAGATGGAAAAAATCACCCAACCGCAGCAGTGGCAGCGTCATCTCCCGAAGCTGGATGACCTCTTTCCGCTCCACGGTAAGGATATCCTCACGGTTGATCATGATGGTTTCCAGCACCGACGTGATGGGAAGGGCGTAGGTACGGCCGACAGAGGAGATGATCAGTGCCTTGATGATGGCCAGGGTGATGGGCAGGGTAATGGTGATCCGACTCCCCTTGCCGAACACACTCTCAATGTCCACTATGCCGGAGACGGCGGCAATGTTGTTCTTAACCACGTCCATTCCGACACCCCGGCCGGAGATCTCGCTCACGGTATCGCTGGTGGAAAAGCCGGGAAGAAATATCAGCTCGATCGCCTCATGATCGGAGAGGTCATCGGCACTGCCAATCAACCCCTTCTCGACGGCTTTCCTCCGGACCTTGCCGGTATCAATGCCACGGCCATCGTCCTCTACCTCGATAACGACATGATTCCCCTTCTGAAACGACGAAAGCCTGATGGTCCCCGCGTCTTCCTTGCCGACGCGCCGCCGCTCCTCGGGCGGCTCGATGCCATGATCAATGGCGTTCCGGATAATGTGCATCACCGGATCGGCAATATCTTCAATAATAAGCTTGTCCAGTTCCGTGTCGGCCCCGTACAGTTTCAGATCGACTTTTTTCCCCTGCTCACGGGCGACCTTACGCACGATCCGTCCCATTTTTTCGTAGAGCTGGCCCACCGGGATCATCCGGATCTCCATGACCCCTTTCTGCAGTTCGGTCAGCTTCCGCTCCAGCCCCTTGGCTGCCTTGGTCAACTCCTGGATCAGGGGGGTGAGACCGTCACGATGCATCCGCTCGCTGATCACGGAAATCGAGGAATGGCACAGAACCAGTTCGCCGACAATATTCATCAGATCGTCCAACTTGCCGATGTCGACCCGCACGGTGCGGCTCATGCTCTTGGCCGTGGCCGCGTCGCCACCCCCTCCCGGCGCTGCCGGTGGCGGGGAGGATGGTACGGAAATCACAGCAGGCGTTGCATCCGAAAGCGATGCCAAAATGGTCGGGGTCAAGGGCTCTACCGCCTGAGAAGAAAGCGGTGGCGCCACACCACTACCGAGCTGACGGACAGCAACCGTTGTAGCTGCCACCAGTTCGCGCACCTGGTCGAATTCCAGGTCGCTGCCAAAGAGGAGTTCGAAGTCTATGGACAACTCAATGTTGCTTCCCACGCTGGGAAGGGTGCTGATAACCTCGCCACAGTTCTTCAGCGTCTCGGTCAAACTTCCCAGATCCTGGTCGAAGGTGGTCAGGTCAAAGGATGCCATGACGGAATAGATGTTCCGCCCCTTTTTCAGGTTTTCCAGGAGCCGGTGTTCCTCGTATTCGGTCAGGGCGGTTAAAACGGCTTCCGACAGGCCAAGAGAAGCCAGCGGGGATGGGCCGTCGACCGCCTTCGGGGTGGAGACGCAGGCCGTAATGCGGGTCACGATCTCCGAAAGTCCCGTCGCATCCATGGACCCGCCACTGGCACTGCGGACCATGGAGCCCAGGAGCTCTGACGAATCCGACAATACGCTGATGACTGCGTCGGTAAGGGGAACTTTGCCGAGGCGGAGAGAATCAAGAAGATTTTCCATGGTATGGGCCAACTCCTGAATCTGACTGAAGCCGAACATGCCGGCCAGTCCCTTCAGGGAGTGGGCACCACGGAAGATGGAATTGAGCAGGTCCGGATTGCAATCGCCGGTGTCCGCACAATCAGCCAGTTCAACCAGGTCGCCGCCGAGTTGGTCGATGATCTCTTCCGCTTCCGCCAGAAAATCTGAGACAGCCTTGCCTAATGTGCTCATATGGTCAGGAACCGCTCCCTACGGAGATTGTTCTAAGGTTCAGCTTGGTGCCGGGAAACCGGCTAACCCAGATATTGCCGGATCAGTTTCTGCAAAAGGACCGGATCGAACGGCTTGACAAGGTACTCGTTTGCCCCGAGGGCCAGCCCCTTTTCCCTGTCTCCCCCGCCCCCTTCGGTGCTCACGATGAACAGGGGGATTTCCCGGTAGTGTGGACTGTTCCTGACATAGCTGATCAGTTCCAATCCGTTGATATCGGGCATATTGATGTCGGTAATGATCAGATCGGCCTTGATCCTGGGAAGGAGGCGCAGTGCTTCGAATCCGTTAGCAGCCTCAACGATATCATAGTTGCCGCAAGACTCAATGGTCGTGGCCATCAATGACCGCATCGTCGGCGAATCTTCAGCAATGAGAATACGCTTCATCTTCCCTCCGGACGTTTTTCTTTCAACCGCCCCTCCACGAGCGCCTTTTCCATGGCCATTCCCGCCTGGGACAGAAAGATCTCCAGTGAATCGGTGTCCCCGATCGGGCGCTGCTCGGGAAAATTGTCACCATAGAGGATGGCAATGACCTCACCACCGCTCAGGATCGGTCCCAGGAACAGCTCTACCGGCGGTCCACCGAGTTCGGCAAAGAGTTGACGGTCCCGGTACGAATCGCCCGGCGACATCTTGACCCACCCGGGACCGGCGAAGATGGTGCTGAAGATCGACGCCTCCTCCCGGGGAATGCGCAGGTTACGGATCTTTCGATCGGCTATCGTGGCGTCATCATCGATCCCGAATTGACCGAGCCCCACGATTTCCCCACCCTCGGGCTGGAAGATGACCGCCCGGTTCATGAACTCCGAAGCGAACCGCAGGACCAGCAGGATGATGCCGCCACCAAGGGCGGGATCGTTGAGCTCTTCCAGCATCACTCTGAGCAGGGTAATGCCGGTGCTCCGCACCGGCATTACCGAGACCGGCGAAAAGATCTCCCCCATCTCCATCCGGAGCTCATCCCCGAGGTTCACCTGCCCGGTTCCCGTCGATCCCGGTTTCGCCCTGGCAAGGAGCTCCCGAAAGCGGCCGCCGAACTCTTCCCGCGCCGAGGGGTCGTCGAGGTCTGAACGGCGCGGTTTCAGAATGAAGGCAATCCCCATCCCCAGCACCTGGCGCTCCGCATCGCTGTTATGGTAGTCGGACATGACCATAACGCGGAGATCGGGGAAATGGTGGTGAATCAACTCCAGCAGTTCCAGTCCCCCCAGTATGCCCGAACCGTCCATGCAGGGCATGATCAGGTCGACCATGACCAGTGGCCGTGCCCCCTGCCGGTAGAGGGTATCGACGGCGATCAGGGTGTCTTCACTCCCGGCATAGGCACTCACCTCAAAGGAGAGTTCCCGGAACATGGTGGTCAGAAACTCTCGTGTCCCCTCATCGTCGTCCACCAGGACAATTGTCCCGCTGGCGGCAGCGGGCCGGATCGTCGGTTCCGCAACGGGGACCTCCGTCGCCTCCGGCATCGGATCAAAGGCGATATCGACCGCATTCCGGGGCTGTCCGCCCCCCCCCTCGCCACCAGTCCGATCACCCGTAATACACTGTTCGGCAAGGATTCTGGCTGCCTCCATTGCCAGAAACTTGGTATCCAACCCCTGTTCCAGCATGAACTGGACCGGGTCCATCCGGATGCCATCGACTGCCTCCACCGACTCCTGAAGATCGAAGGCAAAGTTCCCTTCCTGCCAGGCAAACAGGGAGTAAACCACCTGTTCGATCTGCTCCCGGACCACCTCCTCAATCCGTTCGGCCGACACCTGGAACTCCCGGATGAGAATCGAACCGATCGGAGAGCGATACCCCTCCTTCTTCTGAATGGTAAGGGCGTTCTGCAGCATTGTCCCGTCAAGAACACCCCGCTCCACCAGCACATCTCCCAGGAACCGGCGAAAGTTGCTGGAGGTTGCCCTGATCACCTGACCGAAACGGAAAACGATCGTCCCTTCACGCCCTTTGCTCTGAAGGGTAAGAATGCCCGACTTGCGGCTCAGGCTGACGATCTGCAGGATCTCGCCCAGGTCCAGGTCTTCCAGGCTTCCGACCAGGCTCACGGCCGTTGCCTCTGCCGGGAAATGGCATTATTCAAGTTCGTCCCGTTCATTCTCGTCCGCACGGGCTCGTTTCCGGCGGTCGGAACGAACCTCATCGTTTCTTTTCCTGGTCCCGTCCCCGGAAAATGATCCTGAGCGGGGTTCCTGAGAAACCGAACCGCTCCCGCAGCTTGTTCAGCAGATAGCGTTCGTAGGAAAAGTGTATCCCGTCGGGCTGGTTGGTAAAGAACACAAAGGCCGGCGGCCGGGTAGCTGTCTGGGTGACATAGTAGAACTTGACGCGTCGCGCCTGGTGGAGCGGCGGGTGATGTTCTTCCACCGCCTCCTTGAGGAGTCGGTTCAAGTCGCCGGTGGAAACCCGTTTGGTATACTCCGCCATCACCTGTGCCACCGCTTCCATTACCGTGTTGATCCGCTGGCCGGTCTTGGCCGATAGAAAGAGTATCGGAGCGAATGGCAGATATTTAAATTCCGTTCTGATTTTGTCGATAAAAACGCCAACCGTTTTGTTGTCCTTGGCCAGGGTATCCCACTTGTTCACCACGAAAATACAGCCCCGACCGGCCTCATAGGCGTAGCCGGCGATCTTGGTATCCTGCTCGGTAATACCCTCCTCGGCATTGAGCACGATCAGGGCCACATCGGCCCGATCGAGGCTTCGCAGGGCATCCACGACACTGTAAGTCTCGATTTTCTGGCTGACCCGCCCTTTTCGCCGGATGCCGGCAGTATCGATCAGCATATGGCGTTTGCCGTGCCAGGTAAACACGGTGTCGATGGAGTCCCGCGTCGTCCCCGCTACAGGGTTGGCCACACTCCGCTCGAAGCCGACGAGCCGGTTCACCAGGGACGACTTACCCACATTGGGTCGCCCCACCACGGCGATCTTCGTCACGGTGTCGTCCTCGGCAACGGCAGGACCGCTGGGGAAGGCCGCCACCACGTCCTCCATCAGGTCACCCACCCCCCGGTTGTGCTCTGCCGCAATGGTATACAGCTGTGCCACCCCCAGTGCGTAGAATTCGGCGGCCAGGTTTTCCTGCTTGTCGCCATCCACCTTGTTCACCACGAAGAAGACCGGCTTATCCAGGCGGCGGAGCATGGTTGCCACCTCCCGGTCGGCAACGGTCAACCCTTCGCGGCCATCCATGACGAAGAGGACCACGTCGGCCTCTTCCATGGCCAGTTGGGACTGCTCCCGCATCTGTTGCAGCAGGCGGTCGTTGCTGACCGGCTCGAACCCGCCGGTGTCTACCAGGGTGAACGGAACTTCATACCGCTTGACGGTGCCATAGTTGCGGTCCCGCGTCACCCCCGGCTGGTCGTCCACGATTGCCTTGCGGTGCCCGAGCAGACGATTGAAAAGAGTCGATTTCCCCACATTGGGCCTGCCGACGATTGCCACTACTGGTTTCATGCCATACTCTCTTTCATATGAATCCGTGAGGGCCGAGTGTCTCGCGTAGAGAATGTGACCGAGCCCCAACCGCTGTAAGCGAAATGAAGCAAAGCCGGCCCATCCTGTCTGAGCCCGCCCGGGCGAGTTGATGGGCTGGCGCGAAATGAGCTGTACAGCGGTGGTGCGAGGGCACTCTGAACGGAGCGAGACGCTCGGCCCTCATGAACTAAGTTCACTCGTATCCGAATTCCTTCAGTTTGCCCGGGCTCTCGCTCCATCCGTGGCTGACCCTAACGAACAGCTCCAGGAACACCCGGCTGTTCAGAAACTTCTCGATCTCCCGGCGGGCGTTGCTGCCGATCTTTTTCAGCATCGCCCCCCGCTGGCCGATGATCACCCCTTTCTGGGAGTCACGCTCCACATGAATGGTGGCGCTAATGGCCACCAACTCCTGACCCGGCCGCTCCGTAAATGCATCGATCGTTACCGCAACCGCGTAGGGGATCTCGTCCCGGGTCAGGCGGAAAACCTGCTCCCGGACCATCTCGGCGACAATGAACCGCTCCGGCACGTCGGTCAGCTGGTCATCCGGGAAGTAGGAAGGACCTTTCGGCAGATAACCGGCCACCACTTGGGCCAGCAGTTCCACGCCGTCACCACTCAGGGCGGAGATGGGAACGATCTCCCGGAACGGGTGAGCGGCTCCATAGGCCGCTATCCTGGCGAGCAGCGTCTCCTTCGCCACCCGGTCGATCTTGTTGATCACCAGCAGCACCGGCGCCGTGGCCTTGGCCAGGACCTCCAGCAGGGCCTTTTCCTCCCGGCTCGGTTCCGCGTCGGCTTCCACCAGAAACAGGACCGCATCCACGTCCCGCACCGCGGACAGGGCAGACTCCACCATCATCCGATTGATGCGGGAGCGGGCAACGTGAATCCCCGGCGTGTCGACAAAGACGGTCTGGGAACTGTCCGTGGTCAGGATTCCCTGAATCCGGTTGCGGGTCGTCTGGGGCTTGTCCGACGTGATGACGACCTTCTCCCCCAGAAGTTGATTGAGGAGGGTCGATTTGCCCACGTTCGGCCGGCCCACCAGGGCGGCAAAGCCCGAACGGAAAGTTGGTTCTGTCAAAGTATCTCTCCTTATTACTGACCGGTGCGCGTCTCCGCGTGCGACCGGTTTTTCAGATTACGCCCTATTCGTACACCAGGTCCCGCAGCAGGCTGCCCCGCCGCTGCCCGCCATCCCAGCGGACCAGGCACTCCCCCGGCTCCAGGGAAGGGTCCTCACGGGTCCGGGTCACCCTGATCCCAAGCTGCTCCCCCCAGCGGGCCACGTTGCTCCTTCGCTGCCCAATGAGATCCGAGAGGCGCCCCGAAGGAACAGACAGCTCTACGTTGGCCTCTGCCGGCACTCCTGTCGTCAGGGTCGTTACCAGGTCGAACCAGCGCTCACCCTCCACCAACTGCCGGAAGGCGGGATGCCACGGCCCGGCCAGGATCGTTCCCGACTCGGCCAGCTCGATCGAGGCCTGTACCCCCACCCGGATCACCGGCACCCCGGCCTGCTCGCTACGATGCAAAAGCAGCTTGCAGACTGCCACTGCCTCTGCCAGCGACCAGGGCGAAAAGGCGCCCGCGCGGTATGCATCCGCCAACGGGGTATCGGTCAGCACCAACATCGGATAGATCCGGAGGAAGTCCGGAGCCATGGCCAGCACCTCTGTGAGTGACGCCCCGGCACGCTCCGGTGTGTCGCCGGGGAGGCCGGGCAGCAGTTGCATCCCGACCCGCATCCCGGCTTCCCGGAGGATGCGGCTGGCGGCTACGGTGTCGTGCGCCGTATGGCCCCGCCCCGCAGCAGTCAGCACGGCATCGTCCATGGACTGGACGCCGAGCTCCACCGTTGCCACCCCGTTTTCCCTCAGAAACGCCACCCCCTCCGGAGTAATGGCGTCGGGGCGGGTGGAGACGCGGACCGCACGCACCAACCCCTCTCGCAACAGGGGTTGAAGGGGCGCCAGGAACCGCTCCTGCACTGCTCGCGGCAGGGCGGTGAACGTTCCACCGTAGTACGCCACCTCCGGGGAATCGCAGCAACTGCTTGCCCGGTACGCATCAACGGTCGCCAGGATCGTTGATGCATCCGGAAGCCGCGCCCCAGACCCGGTCTGGGCCTGCTGATTGCAGAACACACACCGGTGCGGACAGCCGTGATGGGGAATGAAAAATGGGACGATGGGCGTTTTCACGGAACAACAACCAGGCGAAGCGTGAAGCGTGGAAAAAGTCCTGAACTGATCTTTTCACTCTTCACAATTCACTCTTCGCGCTCGTTAAGCTTCTCCAGCGCATCCCTCGCCGCGGCCTGCTCCGCCCCCTTCTTGCTGCGACCCTCACCGATGCCGATCGTCTCGCCGCCGATAACGGCCGCCACGGCATACGTCCGCTGATGGGGTGGGCCGCTCTCCCCGGTCACCCGGTATGTCGGCGGCGCACCGAAGAGGTTCTGGGCCAGCTCCTGGAGCGTGGTCTTGTAATCGTCCCGCAGCCCGGTCAGCGCGGCCTCCTCCAGAAGCGGCGCGAACTGGGCAGTGACCAGTGCCTCCACGGCCGGCATGCCACCATCCAGATAAACGGCTGCCAGGAGCGCTTCATAGGCATCGGCCAGGAGCGATGGCTTGCTGCGGCCATTGTCCCGCTCCTCACCGCGCCCCAGGCGCAGACAAGCGCCGAGGCCGATATGCGCAGCCAGCCGGGCCAGATTTTCCTCATCCACCAGCCGCGCCCTGAGGCGGGTCAACTCACCTTCCCGGCTCTCGGGAAAGCGCCGGAAAAGGAGTCCGCTCACGGTGAAATCGAGGATTGCGTCGCCGAAAAATTCCAGGCGCTGGTTGTCCGTCTCGTGCCCAGCCGGGTTCTCGTTCACAAAGGAGCGGTGGGTCATCGCCTCGACCAGCAGGGCGGGACGGGCGAAGCGATGGCCGATGTCCGACTGCAGTTCGACCAGTTGATGGGAAACGGTATCATCCATGACCCGGCACTATACGCAAACCAGCCCATTTTATCAATAGATATGGCCTGTTGAGGGGATTTTCAGCTTGATTAATCCCACCCCCTTCCTCTATACTTTCAGTTTTTCAGGGCAAGGAGCGCCATGACAGGCCTGTTCATAACCTTTGAGGGGATCGAAGGGTGCGGCAAGACAACCCAGATCAGACTCCTGGCCGAGCGCCTTGAGGCTGCGGGACACGCCGTTCTTTTCACCCGCGAACCCGGGGGGTGCCCCATTGCCGACCAGGTGCGGGCCATTCTCCTGGATGCCGGCAACACGGCCATGGTTCCGCTCGCCGAACTCCTCCTCTACGCGGCGGCTCGCGCCCAGCATGTGCAGGAGGTCATCTCCCCGGCCCTGGCCGCCGGTCGGACCGTCCTCTGCGACCGCTTCACCGACGCCACCCTCGCCTATCAAGGCTACGGCCGCGGCCTGGACCGGACAATCATCGACCGGTTGAACCGGCTCGCCTCTGCCGGGGCAACCCCGGATCTCACCATACTCCTGGATTGCCCGGTGGAAATCGGCCTCAGCCGGGCGATTGCGAGAAACGACAGCCGCAGCGGCGTAGCGGGCGAGCCCAAAGAAGAACGTTTCGAACGGGAGGCACGCCAGTTCCACGAGCGGGTGCGCGAGGGGTACCTGACCCTGGCCCGCCAGGAGACGGGGCGTTTCGTCACGGTCGACGCCAGCCGCGGCAGAGAGGAAACCGCCGCAGAGCTCTTTTCCCTGGTCACGGCCCGCCTCAGCGGGGGCAGGCCGTGACCTTCAGCGACATCGTCGGTCATACCGCTACGGTCACCCTGCTGCAGCGGGTCATCGCCTCGGGCAAGGTGGCCCACGCCTATCTCTTCTGCGGCCCCGACGGCTGCGGCAAGCGGACCGTGGCCAGGGCGTTAGTCAGCACCCTCTATTGCGGCAGCAAGGCAACGGACGCCTGCGCTGTCTGTCCGGCCTGCCGGAAACTGGCTGCCGGCTCCCACCCGGACCTCCACTGTATTGAACCGGACGGCAGTTACATCAAGATCGAGCAGGTGCGCACCCTGCAGCGGGAGTTGTCGCTCCGCCCCTACGAGGCGCCCCGCAAGGCGTGTATCATTGATGGCGCCGACCGCTTCCACCCGGCAGCGGCCAACGCGCTCCTGAAGACTCTGGAAGAACCGCCGGGCAACGCCATCATGATCCTGGTGAGCAACAACCCGGCCGCAGTCCTGCCCACCATTGTCTCCCGCTGCCAGCAGGTCAACTTCCGGGGGCTGGCAACCCATACCATCGAAGAAGCTCTCTGTCGTCAGGGGATTGCGCGCGAAACCGCGGCAGTAGCCGCAACCCTGGCCAACGGCAGCCTTACCCAGGCCCTTCTGCTCAGCGACGGGGATATGCTGGCCGGCCGGGAACCGCTGTGCCGGAGCGTCACGACCCTCTCCTTGAGGAACATGGCAACCCTCTTCACCACGGCCGAACAACTCTCAGCCGACAAGGAGCGTCTGCCCGGGCTCCTCGACCTTCTGGCCAGCTTTTACCGCGACATGCTGCTGATGCTTGCCGGCAGCAGTGAGGTGACAAACAAGGACCTTATCCCGCTCCTGACCGACATTGCCGGTCGTTCGACGACCGCCGAGGTTAGCACCCGGCTGGAGCGGATCATGGAAACCCGCCAGGCGCTACTGCGAAACGTCAACACACGCCTGGCCATCGACCGGCTGCTCATCAATCTGGCAGCATAAAACCGGTTCGATGTGCGATGTTCGATGTTGAAATGCCAACACCTCGAACCTCGAACCTCGAACCTCGAACAGTCGTTCCGGAGGAAATTTTGTCAAGAATCGTGAAAGTACAATTCCATACAGCCGACAAGCTGTATGATTTTGATGCCGGCTCCCTTGAGCTGGCCCCCGGCGACCGGGTTATCGTCGAAACCGAACGGGGCAAGAGCATCGCCGCCGTGGTGACCCCCCCCCGTGAGTATCCGCCGGAAGTGGTGCCGGAAGGGCTCAAGCAGATTCTCAGGCTGGTCACACCGGACGATCTTGCCGCCGCTGCCCGCAACGCAACCCGCGAAAAGGAGGCCGCCGACTTCTGCATAGCCAAGATCCAGGACCGGGCCATGGACATGAAGCTGGTCAAGGTGGAGTACCTGTACGACGGCAGCAAGGCCATCTTCTACTTCACGGCCGAAGGACGGGTCGATTTCCGGGAACTGGTGAAAGACCTGGCCCACCAGTTCCACACCCGGATCGAGATGCGCCAGATCGGCGTGCGGGACGAAGCGAAGCTGGTGGGCGGGATCGGCATCTGCGGCCGGGAACTCTGCTGCTGCTCCTTCCTCAGGGAGTTCGCTCCCGTTTCGGTGAAGATGGCCAAGGAACAGAACCTGGCCCTCAATCCGACCAAAATCTCCGGCCAGTGCGGCCGGCTTCTCTGCTGCCTGGGATACGAGTTCGATACCTACTGCAACCTGCGCAAGGGAATGCCCAAGTGCGGCAAGCATTTTCAGTGCGGCAACGTTTCCGGAGAAGTCACCAAGCTGGATATCCTCAACCGATCCTTCACCCTCAGAACCGATGACAACCGGGAACTGCACTGCCGGTTGGACGATATGTCCGGGGAACAGATAACCGAAACCGCCGCACCACAGCCACCCCCCCGCACTCAACCCGCCGAACAGGGCGGGCAGAACCGCAGTCAGCGTGAAGAGAGGGGAAAGGGAGAAAAGCAGGGCTCCGGACGCCCTCAAAACCGGGGCCGCCGCAACCGTGACCAGCGGGAGAAAAAGGAGAAACCATGAGCCGCTACTACATCACCACCCCCATCTATTACGTCAACGATGTACCCCATATCGGCCATGCCTACACCACCCTGGCTGCGGACGTGCTGGCCCGCTACAAGCGGATGTGTGGCTTTGATGTCTTTTTCCTGACCGGCACCGACGAACATGGCCAGAAGGTGGAAAAAGCGGCCAACGCTGCCGGCGAGACCCCTCTGGAACTGGCCGATCGGGTGGTCAAGCGGTTTCAGGCCCTGTGGGAAAAACTGAACATCGACTACACCGATTTCATCCGGACCACCCAGGAGCGGCACAAGAAGGGGGTCTCCCACTTCTTTGAACTGGTGATGAATGCCGGGGATATCTACCTGGACGAATACGAGGACTGGTACTGCACCCCGTGCGAGACCTTCTGGACCGAAACCCAGCTGATGGACGGCAAATGTCCCGATTGCAACCGTCCGGTGGAGAAGCTGAAGGAGGAGTCGTACTTCTTCCGGATGAGCAAATACCAGGAACAGCTCCTGGCCCACATTGAGGCCAATCCGGACTTCATCCAGCCCAAAAGCCGCCGCAACGAAATCCTCGCCTTCGTGAAAGAGGGGCTCCGCGATCTCTCGGTCTCCCGAACCTCCTTCAACTGGGGGATACCGGTGCCGGGAAACGACCGGCACGTCATCTACGTCTGGTTCGACGCCCTGACCAACTACATCACCGCCCTGGGCTACCCCGATGAAGGAGGGAACTTCGCCGACTACTGGCCGGTCGACGTCCACCTGATCGGCAAGGACATCCTCCGCTTCCATGCGGTCTATTGGCCGACCTTCCTCATGGCGGCCGGCCTGCCGGTACCGAAAAAGGTCTTTGCCCACGGCTGGTGGACCGTGGAGGGACAGAAGATGAGCAAGAGCCTGCAGAACGTGGTGGAGCCGAACATGCTCATCGACCGCTACGGCGTCGACGCAGTCCGCTACTTCCTCCTCAGGGAGGTGCCGTTCGGCCTGGACGGCGATTTCTCCCACGCGGCCCTGGTCAACCGGATCAACTCGGACCTGGCCAACGACCTGGGGAACCTGCTCAACCGCTCGACGGCCATGGTGAACAAGTACTTCGACGGTATCCTGCCTCCTTATGGCGAACCGAGCGGTGTGGACCAGGCCTATCGGCAGAAAAGCGAGGCGATGGTTACCCAGGTGGATGCCAACATGGATGATCAGGCGTTCAGCAAGGCGCTGCAGACCATCTGGGAGGTGGTGTCGGCCGGCAACAAGTACATCGACGAAACAGCCCCCTGGACCCTGGCCAAGGACCCGTCCCAGAAAGAACGGCTCGCTACGGTGATGTACTCCCTCATCGAATCCCAGCGCCTGGTCTACGTCCTCCTGAATGCCTTCATGCCGGACACCGCTGCCAAGGCCCTCGGCTACCTGGGGTGGACGGAACCGGTCACCTCGGCAGGGCTTGCCTGGGGATCACTGCCGCCGGGAACGGCCATCACCAAGGCCGCCCCCCTTTTCCCGAGGATAGATGCCGAGGCTGGTAACTCGTAACCGGGAAAAGCCTGTTAACGAGTCACGAGTTACCAGTCACGGCTCTCAACTCGTTCGGGGAGAACAGGAAAAAGAACCTGAACAGACAGTACTTGTAGAACTCGCTGAAGAGGAGCCGGATGCTCCCACCATGACTCCACCACTCGTCCTTGGCATTGGCGGCAGTTACCGGATGGGGATAGATGGCAACATCCTTCGGCAGGATGGAGCGAAAGATCAGGAGGGAACGCTTCATGTGGTAGCGGGAGGTAATAAGCCGAAGCGACCGTACCTGGTGTCGCTCCAGTATCTGCCGTGCATACAGGGCGTTCTCCAGGGTGTTACGGGAGACCTTTTCCAGATAGACATCTTCTCCCCCCCGCTCACCGCGGCGCTCCCTGAACAGGTCCCCCTTACGGACCGTCGGATCGACACCGATCAGAAAAAGGGCGCTTCCGGGCTGCTCCCGGTATAGCCTCACCCCTTCTTCAATCCTTCCCCGTCCACCGGCGAGCACAACAATGGCATCGGTGTGCACATCCCTGGCGTGGAAGGAGAAGGTCTTGTAGACGAAGTCCACGAACAGCACCGCCAGAACCAGTGCAATGATTGTCAGCAGCGAGCAAAGCCCTTTTAACAAAACCATCGGTACGTAAACCCTTAGGCCGACTGACAAGAACCGGCCATTGAAATTTTTTCTTGCAGCTTAACCATCTTTTTGATAAAAAGTAGAGCTTCAGTCAACGAGGAGGAATTCAGCAATGTCCAAAGTATGCGAAATCTGCGGCAAAGGCCCGAGCTTCGGGAACAATGTCAGCCACGCTCACAATAAGACCCGCCGCACCTGGGAGCCGAACCTGCAGAAGGTTAAAGCCCTGCGCAACGGCACTGTCCGGAGCATCAAGGTCTGCACCCGCTGTATCCGTTCCGGTCACGTGGTCAAAGCCCTATAGGAGCGGTTCTAGGTTCTACGTTCAAGGTTATAATAACCACAGAAGCCGCGGCGCGCTGAGCGTCAGCGGCTTTTTGTCTTTCAACGTAGAACATCGAACGTAGAACTTAGAACGGCCTTTAGCTCGCCAGCGCAATAACCTCGATCTCCACCCCCACCCCTTTCGGCAACCCCTTTACCTCCACCGTTGAGCGTGCCGGCGGATTTACCGGGAAGAACCGTCCGTAGACCTCGTTCACGATCGAAAAATTGGCTAAGTCCACAAGATAGATGGTGCTCTTCACCACTGCATCATAATCGAGACCGGCTGCGGCCAGTACCGCTCCGATGTTGGCCATGACCAGTTCGGTCTGCCCGCGGATGTCGCCGGTGCAGAGCGCGCCGGTGGCCGGATATAGGGGAATCTGCCCGGAATAAAAGACGAATCCACCGGCCCGCACCCCCTGGGAATATGGCCCGATCGCCTGCGGCGCCTTGTCGGTAGTGATGATTTCCTTGCCCATGCAATCCCTCCTGAAAATCCTTGAACGTGTCAGTTTTTCATCCGCTCCACCTGGGTGACCCCCTTCACCTTCGTGATAGCGTTCATCACCCGCCGCAGATGTTCCAGATCCGTCACCTCCACCTCGAAGATATTGACCCCCATCTTGTCCACGGTGCTCTGAATGGAGGCGCTGGTGATATTGGCCTCGCAGTTGGCAATAGCCTGACTGATGTTGGCCAGGATCCCCTTCTGATCGTGGCAGGCAACGCGGATCTTGACCGGCAGGACCGATTTGCGGTCCCGGTTCCAGGCAACGTCGATGCGGCGGGCCGGATCGCTCTCCAGAGCCACGGGACAGTCCGCGGCGTGGACGGTCACCCCGCGGCCACGGGTAATGAAGCCGACGATCTCGTCGCCCGGGACCGGGTTGCAGCACTTTCCGAAGCGCACCAGGACATCGTCGACCCCACTGATCTGAATGGCGCTGGAGGATTTCCCCTTGATCCTGTCCAGGACCTTGGCGACCCGTGACTCCTTGCGCGCCCGGACATCCTCCAGCTTCTCATCGGGCAGAAACTTGCCGGCCACCTGGGTCCAGGAGAGCTTGCCGTAACCGACGGCAGCCATGAGATCGTCCTCGCCGACAAAGCCGAACTCCACGGCAATCCGCTTGATCTCTCCGGTCTTCTGCAGCTTGGAAAAATTGAGGGAAAAGCGCCGGAATTCTTTTTCGCAGATCTCCCGGCCAAGGGTTATGCTCCGCTTGCGCTCCTCGGTCTTGATCCAGGCCCGGATCTTGTTGCGGGCCCGGGAACTTTTGACGATCTTGAGCCAGTCCTTGCTCGGCGTATGGTGGGGAGAGGTGACGACCTCCACGATATCGCCGTTCTTCAGTTCGTACTTCAGCGGAACCAGTTTGCCGTTCACCTTGGCACCGACGCAGCGGTGTCCCACATCGGTATGGACGCTGTAGGCGAAGTCGATGGGGCTCGATCCCTTGGGATAACTCTTCACATCCCCCTTGGGAGTGAAGACATAGACCTCTTCCGGAAAGAGCTCCACTTTGACGCTATCCATGAACTCCCTGGAGTCGGCCAGTTCCTGCTGCCATTCCAAGAGCTGGCGAAGCCAGGCAAAGCGTTTCACCTCCCGCTCGTCGTACCCCTTCCCCTCCTTGTATTTCCAGTGGGCCGCGATGCCGGCCTCGGCGACCCTATGCATCTCGCCGGTCCGGATCTGCACCTCCATCCGCTCGCCAATGGGACCGATGACCGTGGTGTGAAGGGACTGGTACATGTTCCCCTTGGGCATGGCGATATAGTCCTTGAAGCGACCTGGAATCGGCTTCCAGGTGGAGTGGACTATACCCAGAACCTCGTAGCACTCCCGGATATCCCCCACCAGCACGCGGATGGCAACCAGGTCGTAGATCTGGTCGATATCCACATTGCGGTTCGTCATCTTTTTTTAGATGGAGTA
>JAJZTK010000123.1 GCA_021849045.1 Deltaproteobacteria bacterium
GGAGTCCCGATGGCCTTTTCTCTTTTGTCCGTGTCATCGGGCGAGGGATTCCTCGCCCTTATAGAACTACGCCTGCGCCTGCACTGCGGTAATTGCCACAACATTGACGATGTCGTCCACCGAGCAGCCGCGGGACAGATCGTTGATCGGCTTGGCCAGCCCCTGGATGACCGGACCGACCGCCTCGGCCCCTGCGACCCGTTCGACCAGCTTGTAGGCAATGTTGCCGGCATCCAGGTCGGGGAAGATCAGGACATTCGCCTTGCCGGCCACCGTGCTGCCGGGGGCCTTCTTCTCACCCACCTTTGGCAGCAGGGCCGCATCGGCCTGGAGTTCGCCGTCGATCTGCAGCCCTGGTTCGATTCCCTTGGCAATCTCCAACGCCTTGAGCACCTTGTCGGCATCGTCGTGTTTGGCGCTCCCTTTGGTGGAGAAGGAGAGCATGGCAACCCTGGCGGGAACATCGAGAAACGCAGTGCAGTTGCGGGCGGTAGCAACAGCGATTTCGGCGAGGGCCTGGGCATCGGGATTCGGATTGACGGCGCAGTCCGCGAACAGCAGGATGCCGTTTTCGCCGAACGAAGGGGTCTTGGTGACCATCAGGAAGAATGACGAAACGGTTTTGATGCCCGGGGCCGTGCCGACGGTCTGAAAGGCTGCACGCAGGACATCGCCCGTTGTGCCGGTTGCTCCGGCAACTTCGCCGTCCGCGTCCCCGGTTCGTACCATCATGCCGGCAAAGTAAAGATTGTCCCTGGCGGTCAGAAGGTTAGTGGCTTCTTCTCTGGTGAGTCCCTTGCTTTTCCGGTGTTCGACCAGTTCGTCGACGTAGGCGGCAAGACGAGGAGCCGTAGCCGGCTCAATGATCTCCACGCCGGTCAGGTTGACCCCTTTGGCGGATGCGGCCGCTGTAATCTCGCCCGGATTGCCAAGGATGACAATTTTAGCCAAACCTTGTTCCACGACTTTCTGAGCGGCAAAGAGCATCCTTTCGTCGTAGCTCTCCGGCAACACAACGGTCTTCAGGCTTTTCCCCGCCTTGCTTTTGATCTGTTCGACGAGTGACATAGACACCTCCACGATGTTTTGTAGAACGAAATTGTGTGTATAACGTAACACTTGCTTCGGGTCAACAGAAAAGCCAGGAGAGGTTGAGCTAATGAAATAAAATAAATAATTTCGGGGGGGGGGGAGCTTGTCGGTGCTATGGGGAACAACTGCGTCAGGATGAAGATGGCGGTGAGTCGGGCTTCCCGTGCTCCAGCCAGTAAAGCCAGGCCAGAATCTCGGCTATGGCCATATAGAGTTCGGGCGGGACAAAATGATCCAGGTCCACCTTTATGAGAAGGGAGACCAGTTCCGGCGACTCGTGCACGTAGACTCCCGATTCTTTTGCCAGGGCGATGATCGCTTCGGCAGTGGCACCTCGCCCTTTGGCGATCACTCGTGGGGCGTAATCACCGGCCTTGTAGGCGAGTGCGGCAGCCAGTCGTTCACGGTCACTCTTTTTTGCCATGACGGATTACCATGTTTTCCAGATTCAGACCTGCCGCGGCAAGTCGTTCCTCAAGGTTAGGGGCTTCCTGCTGCATCAGGTCGGTTGTGGAGCCGGCGTCTGCCGTTAGCGAGAGGTGCAGCTTCTTGCCGCGGATCTTCAGGGCCGCAACGACATTCCCCAGGTTCGGCAGGTCAACCCGCAGTTCACTGTGCCATCTTTCTTCCGAGGCTTCCCGATGTCTGGCTTCCCGGTCCTCGATCTTCCATTGCAGAGGCTGACCGGGCCATGCTTCGCCGTTCCAGGTGACAATGCCGCTATTCAGTGCCGACAGTTGCTCTTTTATGATCGATGCCGCGCGTGGGTCGGCAACTTCCGGCCGCTCCGCTCCCCGGCCAGTTGGCGCTTCGTGGGTTGGCTTTGCCGAAAGGGCGCTGGCAGGTGCGTTCATCTCCTCCGAGGCAACCGGATCGATATGCTGCAAAGGATGCAGCGGCTTTTGCCGGGACGACGCTGATTGCTGGCTGGAAGAGATGGCACCGGTCTCGGCATGCAGGGCCGGGAGCGAGGCTGTCGTTGGCTGTTCGCGAATGATGCCGTTTTCCGGAGAAGGCGTTTCGGACCTTGCAACGGGCGGGGAGGGGACTTGCTGCTGAAGAGGTGTTTGAGCCGCTGGCGGTGGCGCTGTTGGAGCTGCGCCGGTCTGCTGCGTGACGGTTGTCCGGGCCGGTGTTGCCTCTGCTTGCTGTAGCGGTTGGTGAGGGGCTTCGGAGCGTGCTGCCGTAGTAGTATCCTGAGCGCCTGGTGTAATCGCGGGGGGCTGCGATGTTTCGGCGCCGGGGCGGATTGCTGCGGGTTGAGTGCCGGCAGGCTGAGGCACCGTGCCGGTGCCGCTGTCACGGCCGGTGTCGACCGTCAGTTCCCCTGCCGAGTGACCGACAGACGTGGTGGCTGCACGGCCCGGTTGCGGAGCAGACGGTTGTTCTGCATCTTCCGGCTGCCCTTCGCCCGAGCCTAATGGTGCCTTGGCGCCGGCGGCCTCTGTCGCAGCAGGCGTCTCTGGCAGTGGGGATGCGGCGGATGGAGGTTGCTGTGTGGCTGAGGCGTTTCCCGGCGCGGGTTGCGAAGGTTGTGCGGCTGATTCAGTTCCCTTGGTTGCTCCGGGAACGGTAACGGCGGGCTGTTCATTGCCGGAAAGAGGGGGGGCTGGAGTCTCGGCCGGTTGGGGCGAGAGAGAGGCCTGCGGCTCCTGCATGATGCTGGAGAGCTGACGCTTGCCGGCCGCCCACTCGACCAGGTGGGATTCGTAGAACAGGCCGCTGGTAGTCAGCGCCTCCCGGAGTGATGCTGCCAGCCGCGCCGTATCGACCGGCGGGCCGTCGCTGAGTCTGACGGAGCGGCCGAGCTGTTCCGGCCGGGACATGGTGCCGGTATCGCCCTGAACGATCTGGCCGAGCCAGCGACCGGTCTGGCTGATGGCCACCGGTGTGGCGCTGTTTTGTCGGAGCGACAGGGAAAAGGTGGGGCGCGGTTCTCTCCCCAGAAAGGTCATGCGCACCGAATCCGCAGTTGCCAGGGATTCCGGCAGCTCCATGGTCAGTACTTCTCCGGCGACCCGCATCAGGGTCCGACCATTGGCCATTCTCCCCAGTACCTCCGCCCGTACGTCGGTCCCTGGCGCCAGCTGCAGAATGGCCGACGGGATGGCGCTCACCCGGACCGGAGTGATGGCCTCGCCGATGGTCGGTGACTTGAGAAGGATGATGATGTCGGTGGAGAGTTCCATGGGTACTCAGTTGGTAGCGCAGTCGCTCTTGTCACCCTGGATCTTGGCCACGGCGTGGGGAATTGCCGGCCATACTGCCTCCAGGTTCTCGATGGCCCCCTTGGGGCTGCCGGGAAGGTTGACGATCAGGGCCTGTCCCCGGATGCCGGCCACGGCCCGGGAAATAAGGGCATGGGGGGTCTTTGCCAGGCTTTTGCGCCGCATCTCCTCGCCAAAACCGGGAATTACCCGCTCAACCACTCGCAGAGTAGCATCGGGCGTGACATCCCGGGGGGATACCCCGGTGCCGCCGCAGGTGAGAAGCAGGTCCAGGGCGCCGCTGTCGGCCCACCCCATCAGCTTAACCTCAATCAGTTCCTGCTCGTCGGGGATCAGTTCCAGATGCATCACCTTGGCACCGTGCTGTGCCAGCCACTGTTCCAGAGCCGGGCCGCTGGTATCCTCGCGCTCTCCCCGTGCCCCCTTGTCGCTCAGTATCAGAATTGCCACTTTCATGGTGTCTCCTTTCGCCGGTAGACCCCGCTCTTGCCCCCCTCTTTGAAGAGAAGAACGATTTCACCGATGGCGATGCTCTTGTCGCGCCCCTTGCACATGTCGTAGATGGTCAGTGCCGCCACGCTGGCCGACGTCATAGCCTCCATCTCCACGCCGGTCCGCTCGAATGCCTTGACCGTTGCTTCCACCCGGATGGTACCGGCGGCCTGGTCGCTGGTAAAGTCTATGGAGACGAAGTGGATGGCCAGGGGGTGAGACAGGGGGATCAGGTCAGGGGTCTTTTTGGCAGCAGCTATGCCGGCCAGTCTGGCCACCCCCAGCACGTCCCCCTTCGTGGTCCTTCCTTCCAGGATGGCGGCCAGGGTCTCCTGGCCCAAATGAACGGTGGCAGCGGCAATGGCACTGCGCATGGTCGGCTCTTTAGCGCTGACGTCCACCATGATTGCCTGGCCTCGGTCATCGAAATGGTTGAAGCTCATGTTTGGTCCTCCTGTATCGGAAACAGATTCGATGGTGTTTCACGTTGATTCACGGCATTTGCCGGACCTGCTCCGCTGTGTGGCGGTAGAATCAGATCCTGATGTTACGCCAAACGGCGATTACCACGCCAATGATGAGCGTGGACGCATCGGGCTTGAACGAGGCATAGAGCGAATTGTCCGCCGAAAAATGGGCCTCGTTGTCCTTTATCCGGTATCTGCGCAGCACCGGCTCCCCCCACCGGTTCTTGAACAGTACGACCACTCCGTGCAGCACCGGCTCCCCCGGCTTGATGACAATGATATCACCATCGCGGATGGTTGGAGCCATGAATTCTCCGGAATAGACCAGGCCAAAACAGCCCTTGGGCAGGTTCGGGAAGGCGAGGATGGTCTCGATGTCGTTGTTGTCAATCTGGTCCGGAAACGTGTCCGGAGTCCGTTTTAGCAGAGGGAAATGGACCTGTCCATTATCAGTTTCCCGCACGGGTGCCATGGGGCCTTTGCCGGAAACGAGCCACTCCATGTTTATTCCATAGAGATGGGATAGGGCAATGAGCAGGGTGTCCGATGGGATTTTTTTCCCCCGCTCTATGCCGCACAAAAATCCTTGCACAATGCCCAGTGACCGGGCAAAGGCCTGTTGTGTCAGCTTTCTGGAGAGTCGGACCTGTCTGATTCTCTGGCCGAGCTGGCTGCCTTCCTTGTTTGTAATAAATAGCGATATTTCTTTGTGCATAATACGCTGCTTTGTTGAGGTACGGGTATTGCTGTGGTGATAGTATGAGCGGTGGCGGTAATAGCGTGGATTCACCGCCTTCACATGGTCCGTTTCGAGCGGGTGCACCTGGAAACTAGATATCACTTAACGAATTGTTGCGCAAGGGAGATATTTCGTGGAGATATTGCCGGCAACAACCTGCAGAGACAGGAGGAGGTTACGGCCATGAAAGCGGACATTCTTTTGGTTGAAGACAATGCGGATGAAGTTGACCTTGCCATGCGGGTGCTGGCGAAAGAACTGCCCAGATGTCGGGTAATGCGGGTCAGGGACGGGGTTGAGGCCCTCGAATACCTTGCTGGTGAAAAGCTGAAGGTATTGCCGAAAGTCATTTTTCTGGACCTCAAGCTGCCGCGGCTCAATGGTCTGGAGGTACTCAGAATCCTTAAGTCGGACCTGAAAACCAGAAATATACCGGTTGTCGTCATGACATCGTCACTGGAACAGCGGGACGTGATCGATTGCTACACGCTGGGGGCCAACAGTTACATCGTGAAGCCGATTGACTTTCGCGAGTATTTCCTGGTGATCTCCGGCATTGCCAGGTACTGGCTGGCATTCAACCAGCCGGCGCCGCAGCCGGTCTGGTCAGTGGCATGATAGAAGCGAAAATTCTTTTTGGTTTGCGGGAGCGGGTGCTTTGGCGCCCCGCTCCGTTAGTCGTCATACGGTGACCGGTTTCCGCGGCAGAATGACCCGGAATATGGTTCCTTCCCCCTCGCTGCTGACGGCGCTGATCTCGCCGCCGTGATCTTTGACGATGCCGTACGATATGGAGAGCCCCAGGCCGCTGCCGTTCTCCTTGGTGGTGAAAAACGGCGAGAATATCTGTTCCAGGTTATCCCGGGGGATGCCGCACCCCGTGTCAGCCACATCGATGGCACAGATTCCCTCTGGCGCTGAGATACAGGTTGCCAGGGTCAGGACCCCGCCACCCGGCATGGCCTGGATGGCATTCAACACCAGGTTGCTGAAGACCTGGCGGAGCTGGTCGCCGTCGCCGGGAATGGTGGTGAGGTCAGGGGCGTAGTCCCGTACCACCCGGATCGTAGTCATCGGGACCTGAAAGCCGATCTGGGCGACGATGTCGTCCAGGAGCGGATGGATGGCGACGGTCCCCTGGCGGAGTTTTCCCTCCCGGGCAAAGGTGAGCAGGTTGGCAACGATCCGGGCAATCCGTTCGGTCTGCCGGGAGATGATATCGATCTCCTCCCGGTTCTCGTGCCCGGCCGGGATGCTCAACTCCAGGACTTCGGCATTGCCCCGGATAATGGCCAGCGGGGTGTTGATCTCGTGGGCCACGCCGGCAGCCATCACCCCCAGGTCGGCGAGTTTGGCGGACCGGGCGAGGTCGGCCCTGGTCTGCAAAAGCAGGTGGCTCTTCTCCTCCAATTGGGCGGTTCGCTCCAGCACCTTCTGCTCAAGGCTGCGGTTCAGGTTCCGTACTTCCGTTTCCCGCTGATCCAGTGCCCTGGTCATCTGGTTGAATTCATCGGCCAGCTCTTCCAGTTCATCGCCGGTCCGCACCTCGATCTGCAGGTTGCGCTCGCCGGCCGCCACCCGTCTGGCAAGGTTTTCCAGCTCCCTTATCGGCCGGGAAAGCTGCTTGCCGATAACCCCGGAGATGGCCAGGCCGATGAGCGTGCAGACCAGCACGATGCCGCCGAAAATCAGGTTGACCTCTTTCTTCAGTTCGGCATAGGGCCTCTCCAGTATCCCCACATACAGCGAGCCGACCGCCTTTCCCCCCAGGTCGAGGATCGGCTCGTAGGCGGACAGGTACCAGTCGGACACGACGAACGCCTTGCCCACCCATTTCGCTTTCTCCAGGATCACCCGGTTGTAGACCTCCTCGGAGAGGCGGGTGCCGATGGCGCGCCTGTTGTCCGGAGTCATGACGTTGGTGGCGATCCGCAGGTCGCCGAGGAAGATGGTGGCCGTTCCCACCTCCTTGTTGTTGAACCGTACCCCCTCGTAGACCGTGTCCTTGATCTTGTCCACCAGGGCGTTGTTCCTGTTCAGGAGCAGTCCGCCGGTCAGTGCTCCCACGATGGCACCGCTTCGGTCCTTCACCGGCGCCGCGGCAACCAGCAGCAGCCCGGCACCCTCCATCGAGACCGGCGTCGGTCTGGCCCGCGGCGTTGCCACCGCCTCGATCTTCGCCCGGCGGGCCAGTTCCTCCTGCTCGTTCTGCAGCTCACGGGACGAGAACAGCTCGGTGCCGCTGACCGGCTCGCCATGGAGCGCCCTGGCCACGGAGCGCCTTGTGCTCAGGTCGTCGCCGGCATGGGCCGGATTGTGCGCCCGGTAGAGGACGCGTCCGCTCCTGTCGACCACGGTCAGGAAATCCAGCTTTTTACGCTGTTGGAGCGGGGTCAGCAGGGCGGCAATCCCTTTTCTGTCGCCTGTCGCAACGGTCTCGGCATAGAGCGGAATCGTGGCCGTGAACTGGATCAGTTCGTCGATACGGGCCAGTTCGTTCTGATAGGCCTCCCGAGCCGAATTGATGTCGGTCCTGACCTTCTCCTGTGCCTGGTGGGCCACCCGGGAGTCGATGATGTACAGACCGGTGCAGGAGCAGATGACGAGCGCCACGAAAAAGGGGGTGAGGGCGCCGATGGTCAGCTTGGCCCGGATGGAGCGGCGCGGCATCAGCGCTCTTCTCCGTCTTCAAGGACGCTGTCCGTGAGCCCGTATTCCTCGATCTTCCGGTCAAGGGTCCGGCGGGCAATGCCGAGGATACCGGCTGTCCTGCTCTTGTGATAACCGGTCCTTTTCAGCACGAACTGGATATGCTCCTTTTCCACGGTCTCCAGGGGGACGAGCCTCCCTTCGCGTAGCGGCTCTCCGGGCGGTTCGCCGGTCAAAAGCGGGAGCTGATCGGCGGTAATCGATGCGTCCCGTGCAAGGATCACGGCGCGTTCGATGACGTTCTCCAGCTCCCTGATGTTGCCGGGCCAGGGGTAGCCGGTCAGCCTGCGGATGGCGTCGGGAGTCAGCCCGGTCACCTCCTTTTTCATCCGGAGGGAGAACCTGTTGATGAAATGCCTGGCCAGCGGTTCGATATCCTCGATCCGCTCCCTCAGCGGTGGCAACTGGATCGGGATGACGTTCAGCCGGTAAAACAGGTCCTCCCGGAACCGCCCCAGTTTGACCTCCTGGTGCAGATCCTTGTTGGTGGCGGCAATGAAGCGGACGTCGACGCTCTTGGCCTTTGTTGCCCCCACCGGGATGAAGTCCCGCTCCTGGATGACCCGCAGCAGCTTGGCCTGGAGCATCAGGCTCATATCGCCGATTTCGTCCAGAAACAGGGTGCCGCGGTCAGCCTCTTCCAGGAGCCCCTTCTGCGGGGTGACGGCGCCGGTGAAGGCGCCGCGGACATGGCCGAACAGCTGGCTTTCCAGCAGGGTGTCCGAAAGGGCCGCACAGTTGATCGACAGGAAGGAGCGTCCCCGGCGCGGGCTGTTGTGGTGAATCAGGCCGACGATCAGCTCCTTGCCGGTCCCCGACTCGCCGAGGATCAGGATATTGGCGTCGCTGGACGCCACCTGCCGCGCCAGGTCGTAGACTTCGCGGAAACGGGCGCTGGCGAAGACGATCTTCTTCTGGCTGGACGGCTTGCCCAGCTCCTCCTTCAGGGCCTGGTTTTCCTGCCTGAGCAGCTTGCGCTCGATGATGTTTTCCAGCAGTCCGAGCACTTTTTCCTTGGGAAACGGCTTGGTGACGTAATCGTAGGCCCCGAGCCTGATCGCCTCGATGGCCGAATCGATGGAGGCATAGGCGGTCATGATCAGTACCGGGATCTCCAGTCCCAGCTCCCTGATCCGGGCCAGCACCCTGATGCCGTCCATATCCGGCATCCTGATGTCCAGCAGGATCAGGTCCGCCGTCTCGGCAGAGCTGTTCTCAAGGTGATTCAGGAGGGCAGTCCCGGAGGTGAAGGTCTCCACGCTAACCCCTTTGGCTACCAGGATCTTGCGGAGATAGCTCAGTATTTCGATTTCGTCGTCGCAGATCAGGATGCGTGCATTCATACGGTTCTCTGTTGAGTAAAATTATTAGTTTTAGATAATCATATGGTCAAAATGTTACATCCGTTGACTAAATTAAACAATACAAGTTTGTTTTAATCTGCGAGCTGCATTCCCACTCCGTGCGTTCGGTGCATGTTTTAAGTCAGTTATCCAGTATGACTGGCCAAAAGTGCGCCAAAATTCCCCTGGCATACCGGTTGCTGTATACGGCTGGCGTTAAGGAACAGGCAACATGTGTGCCTTTCGAATATCAGCAAGGAGGCAGGAATGGGAATTTCACGCAGGCAGTTTCTGCAGGGGGGAGCGCTGGCCACTGCCGGCATCGCCCTGGCCGGGAAAGGGGAGGCCAGTGTCGACTCCCCGGAGATGCGCACCAAGGGGCTGAAGAGCTCGACCACCATCTGTCCGTTCTGTTCGGTCGGCTGCGGTCTGCTCGTCCATACCAAGAACGGCAGGGTCGTCAACACCGAGGGTGACCCTGAGCACCCGATCAACCAGGGGGCGCTCTGTCCGAAGGGGAGCGCGCTCTTCCAGATCGCCAATAGCGAAAATCGGCTCCGGAAGGTGAAGTACCGTGCCCCCGGCTCGGACCGGTGGGAAGAGAAATCGTGGGACTGGGCCCTTGACCGGATCGCCCAGCGGATGAAGGAGACCCGCGACAAGAGCTTCAGGAAGAGCGAGCTGAACAAGAAGGACAATAAGGAATACCTGGTGAACCGGACCGATGGCATGGCCTTCTTCGGCGGCGCCGGCCTGGACAACGAGGAGTGCTACCTCTGGACCAAGTTCGCCCGCGCCATGGGGGTGGGGAACCTCGAACACCAGGCCAGACTGTGACACTCATCGACAGTCGCCGGTCTGGCGGCTTCATTCGGTCGTGGTGCCATGACCAACCACTGGATTGACCTGAAGAACTCCGATGCGATCCTCGCCATCGGCTGCAACCCGGCAGAGAACCACCCGGTTTCGTTCAAATGGATCGAAAAGGCGCTGGAGAGCGGTGCGACCCTCATCTCCGTTGACCCGCGCTATACCCGGACCTCGTCCAAGGCGGACATCTACGCCCAGATCCGCCCGGGCACCGACATCGCCTTCCTGGGGGGGATGATCAACTACGCCCTCCAGCACGACCTGATCCACAAGGAGTACGTCCGGGACTACACCAACGCCACGTTCATCGTCTCCGAGCAGTTCGACTTCCGGGACGGGATGTTCTGCTCCTTCGACGACCGGGAAAAAACCTACGATCTCAACTCCTGGGCCTATGCCACAGGCCCCGACGGCAACCCCAAACGGGACAGGGGGATGGACGACCCGCGGTGTGTCTATCAGCTCATGAAGAACCACTACAAGCGGTACGACGTGGACATGGTCTGCGCCATCACCGGTACCAGGAAAGAGGATTACCTCAACGTTGCCAAGTCGTTCTGCGGCACGGGCCGGGCCGACAAGTCGGGGACCATCCTCTACGCCATGGGGATCACCCAGTCGACCCATGGCAGCCAGAACGTCCGGGCCGTGGCGCTCCTGCAGATGCTCCTGGGGAACATCGGCATCGCCGGCGGCGGGGTGAACGCCCTGCGCGGCGAGTCCAACGTCCAGGGTTCCACCGACTACGGCCTCTTGTTCCACATCCTCCCCGGCTACCTGAAGTCGCCGGAGTTCGACAACGTGAGCCTTTCGGGGTACGTCGAGAAGTGGACCCCCAAGACCAAGGACCCGAAGAGCGCCAACTGGTGGGGCAATACACCCAAGTACATCACGAGCCTCCTCAAGGCCTGGTACGGCGACCACGCCACCAAAGAGAACGGCTTCTGCTACGACTACCTCCCCAAGCGGTCCGGGAACTACGGGTACGTCAAGATCATGGAGAAAATGGGGAAGGGTGAGCTGGAAGGGCTCGTCTGCATGGGGATGAACCCGGCCGTGGGCGGTCCCGACTCCGGCAAGGCCCGGGAGGCGTTGGGAAGGCTCACGTGGCTCGTCACCGCCGATCTCTGGGAGACCGAGACGAGCATCTTCTGGAAGCGTCCCGGCGTCGACCCGAAGACGATCCGGACCGAGGTCTTCATGCTGCCGGCTGCCTCGTCCATCGAGAAGGAAGGCTCCATCTCCAACTCGGGCCGCTGGGCCCAGTGGCGCTACGCCGCCGTCAAGCCGGTGGGGGATGCCCGCAGCGACCTCCATATCATCGACGAGTTCTACACGCGGATCAAGGCGCTCTACCTGAAGCAGGGCGGGGCATTTCCCGAGCCGATCACGCGGCTTGCCTGGAACTACGGCAGTGGCCAGGAGCCCGATGTCCATCTGGTGGCGAAAGAGATCAACGGCTACTTCACGAAGGACACGACCATCAAGGACAAGGACAAGCTACTTACGTTCCGAAAGGGCGACCAGGTCCCGATGTTCAAGTATCTCCAGGACGACGGCTCCACAACCTCCGGTTGCTGGATCTACTGCGGCTCCTACACGGGCGAGGGGAACCAGATGGCCCGCCGGGACACAAGCGACCCCACCGGCCTCGGCCTCTTTCCCAAGTGGTCGTGGTGCTGGCCGGTGAACCGCCGGATCATCTACAACCGCGCCTCGGTCAACCCGGCCGGCGAGCCGTTCAATCCCAAACGCCCGCTCATCGCCTGGGACAGCCTGGAGAAGAAGTGGAAAGGGGATGTGCCCGACGGTCCCTGGCCCCCCATGAAGGACGACAAGGAAGGGAAGTACCCGTTCATCATGCTTCCCGAGGGGCATGGCCGGCTCTACGCCCTGGACATGAAGGACGGTCCGTTCCCCGAGCATTACGAACCGGTGGAGAGCCCGGCCAGGAACCTCCTCTCCCGGGTGCAGACCAACCCGGTCGTGAAGCTTCCCAAGAACGTCTCCAGCGACACCGCCCGGTTCCCGTACATCGGTACCACCTACCGGGTGACCGAGCACTGGCAGGCCGGGGCCATGACCCGGAGCCTGCCGTGGCTGGTGGAACTGGTGCCGGACATGTTCGTGGAGCTGTCCGAGACCCTGGCCCGGCACAAAGGTATCAGACAGGGGGACAAGGTAAAGGTCACCACCGAGCGCGGCAGCATCGAGGCGGTGGCACTGGTCACCTCTCGCCTCAAGCCGTTCAACGTGGGGGGAAAACAGGTCGAGCAGGTGGGGATGCCGTGGCACTTCGGCTATGCCGGGCTTGCCACCGGCGACAGCGGCAACGTCCTGACCCCGACCGTTGGCTGCGCCAATACCGGCATCCCGGAGTTCAAGGCGTTCCTCTGCAGCATCGAGAAAGGGGGTAAGGCCGCATGAGCTCCGCGACCATGGACTATGCAACAACCAGGGCATTCCTGATCGACACCACCAAGTGCACCGGCTGCCGCGGCTGCCAGGTTGCCTGCAAGCAGTGGAACCAGCTCAAGGGGGAAAAGACCGTTTTCTTCAGCGGCGAAGGGTACCAGAACCCGCCGCAGATGTCCGAGTACACCTTTACCCGGGTGAAGTTCAGGGATTACGAAAAGAACGGCCAGCACGAGTTCGCCTTTTACAAGGAGATGTGCATGCACTGCGTTGATCCCGCATGCGCCTCGGTCTGTCCGGTGGGAGCCTTCAGGAAGACCGCGGAAGGGCCGGTGGTCTACGACTCCAAGAAGTGCATCGGCTGCCGCTTCTGCATGGTCGCCTGCCCCTTCGGCGTCCCCAAGTACGAGTGGAGCAAGGCGTTTCCGCTGGTGAAGAAGTGCACCGGCTGCTACAGCCGGGTGAAGAACGGCCTT
>JAJZTK010000124.1 GCA_021849045.1 Deltaproteobacteria bacterium
GATCTGGAGAACCAGCGCTACAGCGAGCGGATCGTCTACACCCGCTACCGGGCGAAGAAGCGGGAGACCCTGGCCGCCGTGGCCCAGCGGTTCAATACCTCGGTCGAGGCCCTGGCCGAAGCGAACCATCTGAAGAGCACGGCACGGCTGCGGGGCAGGACGATCCTGATACCGGTCACTGTGGAGAAAGGGGCGGAAAAGCCGGCTGAACAGCTGTCGCCGCTTGCCACTGCTGCTGCGAGCAGTGCGGCGAAGACCGATCAGCAGGAAACGACGCGGTTCTACACGGTGAAAAGGGGGGATACTCTGACATCGCTGGCCAGGCGGTTCAATGTCTCGGCCAAGATTCTCGCCGCGTGGAACAATATCCGGGAGCGGGTGGCTCTGCGGCCCGGCAAACGGCTCATTGTTGCCAAATACGTGGACAAGGATGCCCTGCCGGGTAGTCGCGAAGAGAAGGGTTAGGAATGTTTTTCTTACGCGAATTAGCGGAGGAAAGCAGGTTGGCTTCTCCACTAACCCCACGTAACTGCTTACGTTTTAGATTCCGGATTGCCAATTAAATAAGGGGTGTCAGTTTTTTTATGTACAATATCATCATCTCCGTTGCCCTTGTCGTTGTCACGTTCCTGGTCCTGAAGTTCGCCGTAGGGCTTTCCTGGTGGCTCTCCCTGCTCATCGGCTTCGTTCTGGGGCTGGGAGCCTTTGCGCTCCTCAGCCGCTACATTATGAAGAAGGTCGAGGCGATCATGTCGTCGGCCATGAAGGACCTGCAGACCCAGCGGGTTTCCAGCAAGGAGATGCAGCTGAAACTGGTGGACAAGGCGATCCGGGAGATGCAGCCTGCGCTGCAGTACGGCAAATGGCAGATCTATGTGACCGGCCAGGTCAATTCGGCAATTGGGATGCTCCACTACATCAAGCGCGATTTCTCCACCGCCTTTCCATTCCTGCAGAAAGGGTTCTTCAAAAACTGGGTCACCATGGGGATGCTGGCGATCAGTTACATGAAGCGGAACAAGCGGGACAAGATGAAGGATACCTTCGAAAAGGCCGTGCTCGGCACCCCCAAGGAGTCGCTCCTCTGGGCGCTCTATGCCTGGTGCCTGGCCGACGGCGGCGACGCGGACAAGGCCAGGGATGTCCTTGAGCGGGGTCTGAAGAAGATCGCCGGCGACGAGAACCTGACCCAGAACCTGGCCCTCCTGAAGGACGGGAAGCGGATGAAGATGACCGGTTACGGCGAGATGTGGTACCAGTTCCACCTGGAGAACCCTGCCACCATCCAGAAGCAGCAGATGGCCGCCATGGGCGGCGGCATGCGGCGGCGGGTCATCCGCAAATAGTCTGCTTTGCCCTGATTGCGTTCCCGATCAGAGCCGTTATACTACCTGCGCAGCCAGCCGTCATAACTTTCGGGAGTCCCCATGATCCGATTTCAGGGCGTTCACAAGTGGTTCAAGACGCTCCATGTCCTTAACGACATCAATCTCCATGTGAAGCCAGGCGAGGTGCTGGTGGTCTGCGGACCATCCGGTTCGGGCAAATCAACCATGATCCGTACCATCAACCAGTTGGAGCCGATCGACCGGGGAAGCCTGATCGTCGACGGCTCGGACCTGGCAGACAGAAAGGTGAATATCAACCAACTGCGGGCAGAGGTTGGTTTCGTCTTCCAGCAGTTCAATCTCTATCCCCACCTGACCGCGCTCCAGAACATCACCCTTGCCCCGATCAAGATCCGCAATACACCGAAGCGAGAGGCCGAACTGGAGGCCGTTGCCCTTCTGGAGCGGGTTGGGCTGGCAGAAAAGCGTGACAGCCATCCGGCCCAGCTTTCCGGCGGGCAGCAGCAGAGGGTGGCCATCGCCCGAGCCCTGGCCATGAAACCACGGATCATGCTGTTCGACGAGCCGACCTCGGCGCTGGACCCGGAGATGATCGGCGAAGTGCTCGCGGTTATGCAGGACCTTGCCGGCAGCGGCATGACCATGGTGGTGGTGACCCATGAAATGGGCTTTGCCCGGGAGGTTTCCCATCGGATCGTCTTCATGGACCACGGCGTCATTCTGGAAGAGGCCAAGCCTGAGGAGTTCTTCAAGAACCCGCAGCACGACCGGGCCAAGCAGTTTCTTAAACAGTTGCTTTCCCCTATGCATTGATATGTAAGGGCGCTGCTTGCTGCGCCCTTCCAGAGCAGCTTCTCGGGCAGAGCAAGCGCTGCCCCCCTACATTCTTGAAACAAATGGGAGGATACGGACATGAAGAGACTGGCAACGCTCGCAGTGGCGGCGGTTACGGTGGCGATCTTTGGCAAGGCGGCCCTGGCGGCGGCTCCGGCCGATACCCTGGCCGAGGTGAAGAAGAAGGGGGTGCTGGTGGCCGGCGTCAAGGATTCCCTGCCGCCATTCGGTTACGTGGATGAGAAGAGCAGGGAGATCGTCGGTTACGACATCGACTTTATACATGCGATCGCCAAGAAGCTCGGCGTCAAGGTTGAACTGAAGCCGGTTACCTCGGCAAGCCGCATGCCCCAACTCCAGGAAGGGAACATCGACATCATCGCCGCCACCATGACCAAGAACCCGGAGCGGGCCAAGCAGATCGATTTCAGCCACACCTACTTCTTCACCGGCCAGAAGTTCATCACCAAGAAGGGGACGGTGAAGAGCGTGAAGGACCTGGAGGGGAAAAAGATCGGCACGGCCAAAGGGTCCACCTCGGAACAGAACGTGAAAAAGGCGCTCCCCACGGCCACGGTCCTCTCCTTTGACGACTACCCCCAGGCATTCCTGGCCCTCCAGCAGGGCAAGGTGCAGGCGGTCACAACCGACGAGGCGATCCTGGCCGGCATCCTCGCCAAGGCCCCCAACAAGGCCCAGTTCGAGATTCCGAGCGTTCAGATCTCCGACGAGCCGTACGGCCTGGGGATGCGCAAGGGCGACAAGCACTTCGTCGACTTCGTGAACAAGACCATCCTGGAAATGGAGAAGAGTGGCGAGGCGAAGAAGATCTTCGAAAAGTGGTTCGGACCGAGCACTCCCTTTCACCTGAAGCGGACCTTTAAGATAACTGCGGAAAAGTGAGTAAGGAGTAAAGAGTGAGGAGTGAGGGGGGCAATCTTTTGCGCCTTTGCTCCTCACCCCTTACACTTCACACCTCACGGGGTTCTTGATGCTCAAGTACCAATTCGACTGGTCCGTCGTCACCTCCGGTAAGTACTTTGACTGGTTGGTGTCCGGCGTTGTGGTGACCATCAAGCTGTCGACGGTCTCGATAGCCCTGGCGTTCTTGCTGGGGCTCATCATTGCCGTGATGCGGATGAGCCATGTGCGGCCGATCCGCTGGTTCGCCCTGGCCTATCTGGAGTTCTTCCGGAACACACCGCTCCTCGTCCAGATCTTTTTCTGGTACTTCGGCTCCTACAAGATTCTTCCCCCAGTGGTGAACGACTGGCTGAACAGCACCAGTTTCGAGTTTGCCGCAGCGGTGATCGCCCTGACCATCTACACGTCGGCCTTCATCGCCGAAGACATCCGCTCCGGGGTACTCTCCATCCCCAAGGAACAGATGGAGGCGGCACGCAGTTCCGGGTTTTCCTACCTGCAGGCCATGCAGTATATCATCCTTCCCCAGGCGGTCCGGCTGACCGTGCCCCCCCTGGTGAACCAGTTTCTCAACGTGGCCAAAAACTCATCCCTGGCCATGACCATTGGCGTGGCGGAACTGACCTACCAGGCGCGCCAGGTGGAGAGCTACACCTTCAAAGGGTTCGAGGCGTTTACCGCGGCGACCCTGGTGTATCTGGTGCTGTCGGTGATCATCACGGCGTTGGTCCACCTGTATGACAAGCGGGTACTGAACCCGCAGCGGGCCTGATCATGGAAAAGTTTCTCGACTTCACGGTGATCGCCGACAACTTCACCTATTTCATGATCGGCCGCTTCCCCAACGGCCCTCTGGGTGGACTGGGACTGACCATCTATCTTGCAGTGGTCTCCTGTATCCTCTCCTTCTTCGGTGGACTTATCCTGGGATCTCCCGTTACCGCTGGATTGCCCTGCCGACCTCCCTGTTCATCAACGTGGTGCGGGGGATGCCGCTCCTGATGGTCATCTTCTGGATGTATTTCCTGTTGCCGGCTCTCATGGGAAAGACGATACCGGAGGCACGTACCGTCATCGCCGGCCTGACCCTCTTCACCTCCGCCTACATGTCCCAGATCGTCCGGGCCGGTATCGATGGGGTGCCACGGGGGCAGATGGAGGCGGCCCTCTCCACCGGCCTGAAGCGCTGGCAGGCGATGCTCTACATCGTACTGCCCCAGGGGCTGCGCAACATGATCCCATCCTTCGTGAACCAGTTCGTATCCCTCATCAAGGACACCTCGCTCGCCTTCATCGTCGGGGTATCGGAACTGACCCATGTGGGGACCCAGATCAACAACCGCTCCATGGTCTATCCGACTGAAATCTTCATGTTTATCGCTCTCGTCTACTTCATTCTCTGCTATGCTTTTACCTCCCTCTCCCGCTGGCTGGAACGGCGCCTTTCCTGGCGCAAGGCCATCTGATCACCGATTTTCCCTTGCGTCGCACCGCGGGTTGGGATAGAAGGAATTATTCCCAGCACTCCCCGAGGTTGCCCATGAAGAGCCTTACCCTGAAAGCCCCTGCCAAGGTCAACTACCGTCTGGATGTCCTCAGCCGCCGTCCCGACGGCTATCATGAGCTGCGGATGATCATGCAGCGGATTGGCCTTTGCGATGAGATCACCATCACGGTAAACGACCAGCCGGGGATCGAGGTGTTCTGCGGGAGGGAAGGGGTGCCCGACGGCCCGGACAACATCGCCTGGCGGGCGGCCGATGCGCTGCTCAGGCGCAGTGGCCGGCTGGAAGGTCTCACCATCCGGATCGACAAGCGGATTCCTGTGGCGGCCGGTCTCGGTGGAGGGAGCAGTGACGGGGCAACAGTCCTCATGGGGGTAAACGAATTGCTCGGTCTCGGACTCTCCGACCGGGAATTGATGACCATCGGCGTGACCCTGGGTGCTGACGTGCCATTCTTCATCTTTCAGCGGCCCGCTCTGGCCGAGGGGATTGGCGAGCGACTCACTGCCCTGGAACGGACTCCCGATATCTGGATTGTCCTGGTGAACCCGAACATTCATGTTTCCACCGCATGGGTCTATCAAAATTTACAATTGACAGACAAAGGTGAACCGGCTAAATTACCGTCCTTCATTGGGGGCATTGCCGAGCTTTCCGCGCTCTTGGCCAATGATCTGGAGACGGTCACCATAAGCCGGTTTCCGGTTATCGGTGAAATCAAGGAGCAACTCCTGGCAGCAGGGGCACAAAGTGCCATGATGTCCGGGAGTGGACCCACGGTCTTCGGCCTTTTCGAGGACGAACAGCTTGCGCGGCGCGCGGCAGAAGAGATCGCCCGACGTGAGGGGTGGTTCACGGCGGTGGTTCCAACGCTCAACTAGGTATGTTATTAGCAAGTATATTGGGGTGTCGCCAAGCGGTAAGGCACCGGATTTTGATTCCGGCACTCCCAGGTTCGAATCCTGGCACCCCAGCCACTATCTTTTCAAAGGGTTAGCTCATGCAGCTTACCCTTTTTTTATCTAATAGGGTCACTTGACGCAAGATTGACGCATGTTGTTGTGGTCTATGAAATGTAGTTGTTCATGTTTATCCGGTCAGGATTGACTGACGTGGCAAATTTGAGAAGTCTACCTATTCATAAAGAGGGCACTGGCGCGACGGCGCCAGTGCCCTTTGTTCCCACCCTGGGTAGCTCCCAAAAGGGTGGGTTACCTCTTTTTCGTTTCTGTCAACTTTTGGTGGCGACCGGGTAGATCTTCACCTTGGTGGCAGTAATGACACCGCCAGACACCGCCCCTTCCGCCTCGATCTTCCGTCCGACCGTCAGATCGCCCTTGATGCCACCAGTAAAGATTGTCGTATCGGTGAGCTTTACCGCCTGGGGCTTGCCGTTGACGCTGATCGTGACATCGTTGCCCGCAAGGACGGTGATGTATCCTTCCGCCTCCAACCGCGACGTGCTGTCGTCCGCCTTCACCAGATCATCCTCGATATCTACCTTCGTGACTAGCCCGTTGGCGTCGAATTTCACCTCCACGAAGCTGCCGACGGTGATGCCGGCAGGGAGGGTACCGGTGTAGGTGGCCGCCTTGACGCCGGCGATCAGGCCCAAGTCAAAGGTGCCGGCGACACTGTTGATCGCCACGATGAACCCCTTGATCTCCTGTTCGCTGCCGGCGGAACTCTTCAGTTCGATGAAGCTTGCCTTGAGCACGCCGGTGCTGTCCGGGGTGCCGCTGACCTCGACCCAGCTGGTGTTGGGGACGATGGCGGCCAGGTTTGCCGCATTGTTGAATTTCGTGTTGGCGTCCGTGCTGACCGTGACTCCAAGAACGGTGAGGGTCCCGGCCACGTTGTCAACCGCGGTTACCTTCCCCTCCAGGCTGTCCTTGTACTCAATCTCGCTGGCCTGGCCGCTGGTGCCGTCCGAGCTCCCCTTGACCGTGACCACCATCCCCAGTTTCAGCCTGCTCTGCACATCCGACTCGCTGGCCGACATAGTGTCCGGTGTCTTACCGCTGGTGTCAGGCTTGTAAACCTTTGCCCCGGCTGTTTTGTACTCCACGCCGTTGACAAAGACGCTGCCGAAGCCGGTCACCACCCCTTTGCTGACGGTCGCCGTGCCGGTCGGTCCGGTTCCCGAACCGCTGCTGCCGCATCCCCCCATGGTCAGCATGGCCGCAATAGCCACAATCATACCTGCGCCTGGAATCCGTTTCATGGCATGCTCCTTTGCGAGATCGTCCCCGCACATTTTTGTTCCGGGATAAGCTGATGTGGAAATAATATACCGGAGAAGTGTTATGTCAACCAAACAGGATCTTATTTGTCATTAATATGCGTGTGCCTTAGTGATCAACAAAATGGGTGATCTGTGCTAGGATGCGTCAGTGCAACGCCTCAACCGGGCTGCGTGCCGCATTCTCGCGCGGAACCTGCGGAAGGGCCGAATGCTGCTTCAGGACAATATCGACTGGCAAGGAGAGTGGAGGTATGAAGTTGTTGACAAAGGTAATGGCGGTCATTCTGATCATCCCGTTTGTCATGGCCGGGTGCACGAAAAAGGAGGAAAAGGGAGAGCCGTCAAAATCGTCGGAAAGATCGGTGATCAAGAAGGAGACGGTGGTAAAGGTTCCGGAGCAGATCAAGGGGAAGTGGAAGGCAGTGACGGTTGCCGTCAAAGAGAAGGGAACCGGCAAGGTGCAGACGTATTCGGTTGAGATCGGCTCCGACCTCAAGCTCCCCGGAACAGATTTTTCGGTCAGGGTGATAAACTTTTTCCCCCACTTTGTCATGGAGGGGATCAATCTCACCTCCAAGTCGAACGAGACCAGGAATCCCGCCATGGAGATCAGGATCTACCGGGGCGACAGGGAGATCTATCATGGCTGGATATTTGCCAATTATCCGACCACGAACATGCCAAAGGAGTTCGCGTTCGACCTGGGGTTGATCGGAGCAACGCCGGCTGACAGGGGGTGAAGGTTTCCGGTGGCGGCATTGCGGGGATGCGTATCCCCACCTGCCGATCAGCTGCCGTGTTCGCTCAAACGATCTGTTTTTCTTGTTGACTTTAGCTGGGCCGTAAGGTACAAAACTGATTTCCCAGAGGGAATTCGTCCATTCCTTCAATCCTCGTAACTCATTCCGGCCCGGCAGCGGGCCTTTCTCTTGGCGGTCGCGATGCACGACAGGATAAAAATTTTCTCCGGTAATTCCAATCCCGGTCTGGCAGAAAAAATCTGTACCAGCCTGGGGCTTACCCTCGGGACGGCAAAGGTGCGGACCTTTTCCGACGGCGAGATCATGGTGGAGATTGGCGAGAATGTGCGGGGACGGGATGTCTATATCATCCAGTCCACCTGCAATCCGACCAACAACAACCTGATGGAGCTCCTGATCATGATGGACGCCCTGAAACGGGCATCCGCCGATACCATCACCGCCGTGATCCCGTACTACGGGTATGCCCGTCAGGACCGCAAGGCAGCCCCCCGCACGCCGATCACCTCCAAGCTGGTGGCTGACCTGGTCACTACCTCCGGTGCCGACCGGGTGGTTACCGTTGACCTGCACGCCGGCCAGATCCAGGGCTTCTTCAATATCCCGGTGGACAACCTCTACGCCGCTCCGGTCATCCTGGAGCATCTGCGCAAGCGGTTCTCGGATGGCGGTGTTGTGATGGTCTCCCCCGATGCCGGTGGCACCGAGCGGGCGCGGGCTTTTGCCAAGCGTCTGAACTGCACCCTGGCGGTGATCGACAAGCGGCGTACCGCACCGAACGTGGCCGAAGTGATGCATCTGATCGGCGACGTGCGTGGCAAGGTAGCCGTCATTCTGGACGACATGATCGATACGGCCGGAACCCTTACCCAGGCAGCCACTGCCCTGAAGGAGCATGGTGCCACAGCCATTTTTGCCTGTGCCACCCACGGGGTTCTTTCCGGACCGGCCATCGAGCGGATCAACGGTTCGGCCATTCAGGAAGTGATCATTACCGACACGATCCCGTTGGGGGATAAAACGGCAGCTACCCAGAAAATCACGGTGCTGAGCGTTGCCGATCTCCTTGCCGAAGCCATCCGGCGCATACACGAAGACGAATCGGTCAGTTCCCTCTTTGTTTAGGGGGGGACCGTAGCCGTACCAATACGCAGCAAATTTCCACCGAGTGGAGGCAATAATAATGGAACAGAAGCAACTGAATATCGAGCTGCGCGACAAAACCGGTAAGGGGATTTCCCGTCAGCTCAGGATAAAGGGGCTTGCCCCGGCCGTGGTGTACGGCAAGGGGATCGAGCCGGTAGCCGTCAGTGTTAACGCCAAGGAGTTTTTTGCGGCCGTTGCCGGCGAAGGCGGGCAGAACACCCTGATCACCCTGCAGGGTGGCGGTGCTCTGAACGGCACCGTGGTGATCGTTGCCGATATCAACCGCGAAGCGATCAAGGGCAGTCTCCGTCACGTGGACTTCCACAAGATCGCTCTCGACGAGAAGGTCAAGGTCGAGGTTTCGGTTCGTATCGTCGGTAGCGCCAAAGGGGTCAAGGATGGCGGCCTGCTTGATCACGCACTTCACAAGCTGCAGATCGAGTGTCTTCCCACTGCTATTCCGGAGCATATAGATGTGGACGTTACCGAGCTCACCATCGGCCACTCCATTCATGTGGGCGAGCTGAAGCTCCCTGCCGGCGTGAAGGCCCTCGATGATGCCAGGGCTTCGGTTGTCGCCATCCTTGGCCGCGCCAAGGAAGAGGCCGCGCCGGAGGCCAGCGCCTAGTCGTTTAGTCGGACCGTTACGTCATGTCAATAAAACTGATCGTGGGGCTGGGGAATCCCGGCCCCAAATATTTATGGACCCGCCACAACGCGGGTTTCATAGTTTTGGACCGCTTTTCCGGACAGGCCGGGATCGGCGTCACGCGCAAGTCCTTTTCCGGGCTGTACGGCGAAGGGAACTACCGCGGCCACCGGCTGCTGCTGCTCAAGCCCCAGACCTTCATGAACCTCTCCGGGCGGGCGGTGGCCGAGGCGCTCCGCTTCCACAAGCTCACTCCGGCGGACCTGGTTGTCATCCATGACGACCTGGATATCCCCTTTGGCAGCCTCAAGGTGAAGGAGGGGGGCGGCCATGGCGGCCACAACGGCCTGCGGTCGCTGGCCCAGGAACTGGGCGACAACGGCTATCTCCGGATCAGGATCGGCATCGGCCGGCCGGCCCATGGCGATGTCACCGGTTATGTGCTCCAGAACTTTGCCCCTCAGGAGATGCAGGGGCTGCCGCACCTGGTGGACGGGGCCGTCGATGCGCTGGAGATGCTCCTGGACGAAGGGATTGCCAAGACCATGAGCCTCTTCAATAACAAGGAGTTTGTGTAGGAGCTGCCTGCCCGCGCCTTGTTTTTCAGACCTATTGTCACGGCAGTAGCCAACTTTCATCACGCAACAAAAAGGAACGCCCATGGGTTTCAACTGCGGCATCGTCGGGCTCCCCAATGTGGGGAAATCGACCATTTTCAATGCGCTGACCGCGGCCGGCGCCGAATCGGCCAACTATCCCTTCTGCACCATCGATCCCAATGTGGGGATCGTCCAGGTGCCTGATCCCCGTCTTGATCAGTTGGCTGCGATCGTGAACCCGGAAAGGATACTACCGACCACCATCGAGTTCGTCGATATCGCCGGCTTGGTAAAGGGGGCCAGTCAGGGCGAAGGACTCGGTAACAAGTTTCTCGGCCATATCCGGGCGGTTGATGCCATTGTCCATGTGGTTCGCTGTTTTGACGACGAGAACGTGGTACATGTGAACGGCAGTGTTGCCCCCCGCCGGGACATCGAGGTGATCCAGCTGGAGCTGGCCCTGGCTGATCTGGATACGGTGGAAAAGCGGCTGCTGCGGGCCGAAAAGCTCGGACGCAGTGGCGACAAGAAGGCCAAGGACGAGGTGGAGTTCTGTCTGCGGCTCAAGGGGTTGCTGGAGAAGGGGCTGCCGGCCCGTGGCGTTGCCGAGGGCGAAGAGGAAAGCCTGGTCCTGCGCGACATGCACCTCCTGACCGACAAGCCTGTCCTGTACGTGGCCAACGTGGCCGAGGACGATCTGGACGGGAAGCATCCGTTCGTTGCCGAGGTCGGGGAACTGGCCGCTGCCGAAGGTGCCCGGATGGTCACCATCTGCGGCCGGATCGAGGCGGAGATCTCCGAGCTGGACGGCGATGAAAAGCACGAGTTCCTGGCCGGCATGGGGCTGGAGGAGTCGGGTCTCGATCGCCTCATCAGGAGCGGTTACGAACTCTTGGGGCTCATCACCTACTTCACCGCCGGCAAGAAAGAGGTCCGGGCCTGGACCATCCCGGTCGGCACCAAGGCGCCCCAGGCAGCCGGCGTCATCCACAGCGACTTCGAAAAGGGGTTCATCCGGGCCGAGGTGATCGCCTTCAGCGACTTCATCGCCGCCGGCGGCGAGGCAGGGGCCAAGGAAAAGGGGCTGATGCGGCTGGAGGGGAAAGAGTACGTGGTGAACGACGGGGACGTGATGCACTTCCGGTTCAACGTCTGAGTCGATTCAGCGTTGTCCGGTTAGGAAATTGCTGCACAGCTATGAAGCCCCGTTAGGGGCGCTCGCATGTAGCCGGGGGATTCATCCCCCGGATGTGTTGTCGACATATCTCTGCGTCACGTACGTGACGGGAGTGGCATTTTGCCAAGCTGACCGGGGAATAAATCCCCGTCTACAGGCATTCTGTCCCTGCGGGACGTATGCAAAACCGGACACTACTGGAGCCGTTTTAGATACGAAAGATGAGAGCAGGCCTGCGCGAGCGGTCTGCCCTTTCTTTTTTGGGGTGTTGCGTTCGGCTTGCTAAATAGGGCTGGCGGTGGTGGGCAGGTGAAATATTCTGGCCTTGAATAAGATGATGGTGTGGGATGCCATAATGAAGCGTCGGGCAACCTAAATCATCGTGTCAGGCATGCAAGAATGAAAATAGGCACCGATAATTACATGATTGCAGGCCTGATAACTACCATCAGGCCGCGCTTCTGTGCTTGAGCGTTTCCCATCCGATGCAGGCAAGCCAGACATGACGGGGAATCGGCTTGCTGCCGGTGCGGTAGTGGGCAATCATCCTCCGCGTCATGCCGATTGCTTCCGCTGCCGTAGCAAGAGAAAGGCCGTTGCGCTTCATCCAGTCGTCGAACTCCGCGGGAGAAGGCTCGCCAGCCTGGGCCTTGCACCGGGTGTAGAGCTGGTCGGCACCGACCTCGATCTCGTCTCCCCATTCAATGCTGTGCCCGTACCAGCCGACACGGACCTTTCTGAACTGGGAGAAGTCCCCGAGCGGGGCAAGGAGCGCAAAGCGCTCCATCCAGTCGCCGATGTCGGCCTGCATGGTCTCGCCGGTGGTCCAGCGGATGACAAGGGTTGCCGGTTCGATGGCCGAAACTTCCTCTATGCGCGGGGGCTTGTTCATCGGGTTATTTCCTCCCATTTGGCCAGCAGAAGGGAACGGTTTTCCTCTGCCCACGTCAACGCCTCAACGATCTTCTTCTCCGGGGAGACAGCACCGGCCAGCATCTCCAGCCCTTCGATCGTCACCGAACAACGGTCGCCGTCGGTGAATTCAAGATGGAAATGGGGCGTTCCGTGCTCGTTCGGATAGATCGTTAACCGGCAGTTGCTGAAGCGCATGATCGTCGGCATGAATCAATAGTAGTGAAATTGTTTCACCCTGTCAAGGCGGGGTCAAAATGACGCAGGTGTAAAAAACCTTGTTTTTCCGTATCGGTTGTGCTAAAAATTTCGATTCCACGAAGCCGCAATAGTGCGGCATCTCCTTGCTCCGGGCCGGACCCGGGGCTACAAATCCGCGAGGAGGATGTTTATGAGCAGGATGTACGAGACGATTTACATCGTCAAGCCGGAACTGGTCGATGAGGAAAGCAAGGCCCTCAGCACCAAGGTTCAGGAGATTATCACCAGCCTGAAGGGCGACATCAAGCGCCTTGAGGACTGGGGTGTGCGCAAGCTGGCCTACCCGATCCAGAAGCTTGCCCGCGGTCGCTACA
>JAJZTK010000125.1 GCA_021849045.1 Deltaproteobacteria bacterium
CTCCTTGCGCTGGGTGTAGATCACCTCACGCTGCTTGTTCATGACGTCATCGTACTCGATGAGGTGCTTGCGGATATCGAAGTTGTGGGCCTCCACCTTTTTCTGGGCATTCTCGATCGCTTTGGAGATGAGGCCGTGGGTGATCGCCTCCCCCTCCTCGATCTTGAGCATGTCCATGATCTTGGCCACCCGTTCGGAGCCGAAGATTCTCAGCAGGTCGTCTTCCAGGGAGAGGTAGAAGCGGGACGAACCCGGGTCTCCCTGGCGGCCGGAACGGCCGCGCAGCTGGTTGTCGATCCGGCGGCTCTCGTGGCGCTCGGTGCCGAGGATATGCAGACCGCCCAGCGCCACGACCTCATCGTGCTCGCTGGCTGTCTGCTCCTTGCATGTGGCCAGGACCGCGGCGTACTCCTCGTCGGTCGCCTCGGGGTTGGCCCGCCGCCACTGCTTGGCCATGGCCTCCGGGTTACCGCCGAGGACGATGTCGGTACCCCGGCCGGCCATGTTGGTGGCGATGGTCACCGCCCCCTTGCGTCCGGCCTGGGCCACGATCTCCGCTTCACGCTCGTGCTGTTTGGCGTTCAGGACATTGTGCGGAATCCCGTCCCGCTTGAGTATCTCGGCCAGCACCTCGGACTTCTCGATGGAAATGGTACCGACCAGGACCGGCTGCCCCTTGGTGTGGCAATCCTTGATTTCCTCAATGACCGCCGTGAACTTCTCGCGCTCGGTCTTGTAGACCACGTCAGGGAAGTCGGGACGCAGAAGCGGACGGTTGGTGGGGATGACGGCCACGTCCAGTTTGTAGATCTTGTGGAATTCCTCGGCCTCGGTGTCGGCGGTACCGGTCATGCCGGAGAGCTTTTCGTACATCCGGAAGTAGTTCTGGAAGGTGATGGTGGCCAGGGTCTGGTTCTCGTTCTCGATCTTCACCCCCTCCTTGGCCTCGATGGCCTGGTGGAGGCCGTCGGACCAGCGGCGGCCCGGCATCAGCCGGCCGGTGAACTCGTCAACGATCATCACCTCGCCGTCTTTCACCACGTAGTCCACGTCCCGCCGGTACATGGCGTGGGCCCGCAGGGCCTGGTTCACATGGTGCAGGATAACCATGTTGTGCGGGTCGTAGAGGTTGTCGATCTTGAGAAGCTTCTCCACCTTGCGGACCCCGTCTTCGGTCAGGGTGGCGCTCTTCCCCTTCTCGTCCACGGTGAAGTCGCCGGTGTAGGTCTTCCGCTTGCCCGACAGGGTGTTGGCCTCCACCTCCTTCACCTCCCCTTTCTTGAGATGGGGGATGATCCGGTCGATGATGTAGTACTTGTCGGTGGACTCTTCCGTGGGGCCGGAGATGATGAGCGGGGTCCTGGCCTCGTCGATCAGGATGGAGTCAACCTCATCGACGATGGCGTAGTAGAACGGTCGCTGGACGTAATCCTCCAGGGCGAACTTCATGTTGTCCCGCAGGTAGTCGAAACCAAACTCGTTGTTGGTGCCGTAGGTGATGTCGGCCGCATAGGAGGCGCGCCGTTCATCGTCGTCCAGGCCATGGACGATGACCCCGACGGATAAGCCCAGAAAGGTGTAGAGTTGCCCCATCCACTCCGAGTCCCGCTTGGCCAGGTAGTCGTTGACCGTGACCACGTGCACACCGCGGCCGGTGATGCCGTTCAGGTAGGCCGGCAGGGTGGCCACCAGGGTCTTCCCCTCGCCGGTCTTCATCTCGGAGATCCGGCCGCTGTTGAGGACCATGCCGCCGATGAGCTGAACATCGAAATGGCGCATCCCCAGCGCCCGTTTGCCACCTTCCCGGCAGACGGCAAAGGCTTCCGGAAGGAGTGATTCCAGGGATTCCCCCCCCTGAAACCGCTCCCTGAATTCGGCGGTCTTATCTCTGAGCTGATCGTCGGTGAGCTTGGCGAACTGTGCTTCCAGACCGTTGATCTTCTCCACGACCGGCCACATCCGCTTCAGTTCCCGTTCGTTCTTGCTCCCGATAATCTTCTTTATGATGTTACCCAACATGAAGTCAGTCTCCCGGCACGATGGCGATTTAAAAACAGGTAAAGGTACCACAAAGGGGACGTGTGCTCAACAGGAAAAGGGCGCCCGAAACTCCTCTCCGGGCGCCATCCATCGGGAATTTGTCAGGAATTTGTTACAGGAAGGGTGAAACGGAAGGTGGTCCCGGTGTCAGCATTGCTCTCGAAGGAGACCTTCCCTCCCAGGTAGCGCTCGCCGAACAGCTTGATGCTGTAGGTACCGATGCCGCGGCCGGTGCCCGCCTTGGTGCTGAACGAGCGCCGGAACAGTTGCATGGCGACTTCCTGGGGGATGACCCCGGGGTTGTGGACGCTGAAACGCACCTCACCGTCTGCCTCCCGGGAAGAAAGGGTCACGGTACCGCCCGGCAGGGTCGCCTCCAGGGCATTTTTCACCAGGTTTCCCAGGATGCGCCGCAGGATGGCGCCGTCACTGACAATATGGCAATCGGCAACCCCGCTCAGGCACAGGGTGCGGCCCTCTGCAACCTCGTGGCCGGTGTAGAGACACCACACATCTTCCAGCAGCTTGGGAACGGAAACCAGCATCATCTCCGGTTTGAACGCCCCGCTCTCGGCAGCCACCAGCTTGCGCTGCAGCAGGATCTCGTCGATAAGCCGGTCGGAAAGATCGAGCAGCCACTGCTTGTACTCCTTCTCCTTCTCCTTGTCGAGGTTCTTCCCCTCCACCAGCAGGCTGGAAATCCCCTTGATGCCGCCGGCGGTATTGATCACGTCGTGGAAAAAGACCCGCTCAAGGACGTCCCGCCGCTTCTCGGCGCTGATGTCCTTGAAGATGCAGATGACCACCGGAATCCCCTCGATGACCGTCGGGGTGGATAGCACCTCAAGATCCATGGCCGTTCCGATGTCATCCCGGAGCAGGATGGAGCACTCCCTGGTCACCGGCCGCATCAGCTGCTGACTTTCCAGGATGGAGCGAAGTGCTCCACAGGTGCCGCAGTGGGGGCCGCTGCCACAGCCGTCCGTACCCTCCCGATCGAACAGGCAGCCTATTGCCTCGCCGGTCCGCTTACCGATCAGGGACCCAAGGTCCTCCCGGGAAAAGGTGCTGAGGGTGCGGGTATTGGCGGCCAGGATCTGGCGCTCGCTATTAAGCACCATGGCAAAATAGGGGATGGCGTCGAGAATGGTGAACAGCAACTCCTGGTCGAGAAGCGTGTCACGGCTGCTCCGCACCCCGCTATTTCCACCAATAGAACGGGTGGGATACTGTTCAGCAAACGCAGTCATGGCATTCCTCCCTAAGCGGGTTCATCAGCCGGGCAGCGGTTGTAGTCATCCTGGAACCGGACGATATCGTCCTCGCCCAGGTACTCGCCGCTCTGCACCTCGATGATCACCAGCGGAATCACCCCGGGATTCTCCAGGCGATGGGTCATGCCGATGGGGATGAAGGTCGACTCGTTGACATTGACCGTGAACTCACGGTCGCCGCAGGTCACCTGGGCGGTTCCTGAAACCACGATCCAGTGTTCGCTCCGGTGGTGGTGCTTCTGGAGGGAGAGCCGCTCGCGCGGCTTGACCTCGATCCGTTTGATCTTGTACCCGTTCTTCTCGTCCAGGACCGTGTAGGTCCCCCAGGGACGTTCACCGCGCTCCATTGTCGACTCCGTTATCATTTATTGGTCAAGTCGGGCGATCACAAGGATCGCCCCTACCCTCTCAGCTCCAGGTACCCCTTCAGCGCCTCGCGCCACGGCTGGGGCAGGAAATCGGCGTCATGCACCAGCTTGCTGCAATCCAGGGTGGAGTAGAGCGGTCGGCGGGCCGGACGGTTAAGTTCGGCCGTGGTCATCGGCTTGACAGCAACATTCATTCCCGTTTCAGCGAAGATGGCCCGGGCAAACTCGTTCCAGGAGCAGTAACCGCTGTTGGCCGCATGGTAGATGCCTCGGCAGCCATTGTCGATGAGCGCCTTGATCGCCAAGGCCAGGTCATGGCTCCAGGTGGGGGAGCCGATCTGGTCATCCACCACCGACAGCTCCGTCTTCTCACCGGCCAGGCGGAGCATGGTCTCCACGAAGTTCTTGCCGTGAAGGCCGTACAGCCACTGGGTCCTGACGATCAGGTACTCGCCGGCAAAGGGTGCGTTCAACTCCCCGGCCAGCTTTGAATCGCCATAGACACTGACCGGCCCGGTCAGGTCGTCCTCCTCATAGGGAGTCCCCTTGCTGCCATCGAAGACGTAGTCGGTACTGACATGCACCAATAGCGCGTCGATCTCCCGGGCAGCCATGGCCAGGTGGCCGACCCCTTCGCCATTGACCTGCATGGCCAGCTCCCTGTTCGTTTCGCACCCGTCCACATCGGTGTAGGCAGCGGCATTGATGATCACTCGCGGCTTCAGGGTCCTGACCACCCGCAAGGTCGACTCCAGGGAGGTGATATCCATGTCCGGCAGGTCCAGCCCCCGCACATCACCACCCAGCACTTCCATCAAATCGTGGCCCAGCATACCGTTGGCGCCGACTACCAGTATCATTTAAACCTCCGAAAAATGCCGTTACCCGTGACTGGTAAGCGCTTTTACGAGTCACGGGTAACGAGTCACCGCTTCTCGTACTGCTCCGCGTAGTACTGCTGGTACTCGCCCGACGTCACCTTGGCCACCCACTCCTGGTTGGCCAGGTACCAGTCGATGGTTTCCCGGATGCCGGACTCGAAGGTATAGGCGGGCTCCCACCCAAGGTCCCGGCGAATCTTGCTGGCATCTATGGCATAGCGCCGGTCATGCCCCGGCCGGTCCTTGACAAAGGTGATGAGCCCGCGGCTCTCGCCGACCGATCTCCCCAGCCGATCGTCCAGCAGGTCGCAAACCAGGTGCACAATGTCGATGTTCTGCCATTCGTTATTGCCGCCGATGTTGTAGACCGAACCGGGCTCGGCCCCCTTCAGCACCGCTTCCACACCCCGGGCATGATCACGCACATGGAGCCAGTCCCGGACGTTTCTGCCATCACCGTACACCGGCAACGGCCTTTTCTGCATGATATTGCTGATCATGAGCGGAATCAGTTTTTCCGGAAAGTGATACGGACCGTAGTTGTTCGAGCAGCGGGTGTTCAGGGTCGGGAAACCGAAGGTCTCATGGTAGGCCCGCACCAGCAGGTCGGCCCCGGCCTTGCTGGCTGAATAGGGGGAGTTGGCTGCCAGAGGGGTCTCCTCGGTGAAGAAGCCGGTAGAGCCGAGACTGCCGTAGACCTCGTCGGTGGAGATCTGAAAGAAACGGAACTCCTTCACCGCACCGGACGCCCAGTGCTTGCGGCTCTCCTCCAAGAGGACCTGGGTACCGAGGACGTTGGTCCGGACAAAGATCTCCGGTCCGGAAATGGAGCGGTCGACATGGGACTCGGCCGCAAAGTGGATCACGGCATCGACCTTCTCCTGCGCCAGCAGTCCGGCCACCAGCGGGGCGTCGCCGATGTCCCCCTTCACGAAGCGGTAATTGGGGTTCTGCTCCACCCCGGCCAGGTTTCGCAGGTTGCCGGCATAGGTGAGGCAGTCCAGGTTGACCAGCCGACAGTCGGGGTTGGCGGTCAGGTAGTGGTGGATAAAATTGGAGCCGATAAAGCCGGCCCCGCCGGTGACGAGCAGCGAACGGGGAATAAAAGTATCTGTCATTGGGGAACTCCGGTTCTTTGGGTGAATGAACGGTGGCACCGTAGCATATTGCAGGCTGAAAAACCAGCGTTAGAACGCCTTCATCGGCCCCAGCGCCCCGATGCCGGCCAGATTGAAGGTAACCATGAACTCCCGATTATCCGGACGGTCCCGGAAGGAGAACATCAGACTCCAGCACTGGTGGCGGTACTCGACGGTATAGAGCGATTCCAGAAAGCCGGGGCGGTCGAACGAGTATCTGGCCGCATAACTGGCAGTGAACGGCTTGATGCTGGCCGTGGCCAGTTTCCCCTCCAGGTACTCCAGTTGGTCCCGGCCGTAGCGGTAGACAAGCCCGGCCCGGTTCCCCTGCCTGTCGTCCGCCTCCAAACCGACCGCAGCGGTGGCAACATCACCCCGCTGGGTGGTAAAACGGGTATCGGTGGTGACCGCGAAATGTTCGACAGGGGCAATGCGAGCCTCCAGGCGCAGGTCGGTAAGACGGCGACCGTCATCCACCAGGGTCAGGAGATCGCGCCGGCCGCCGGAAAGTTGATATGCCTGGCTCAACCGCAGGTAAAGTAGGTCCCGGTACCGTACCGCATCACCCGTGCCGCTGCGGCCGGCAACAGCACTGGCTACCGACCAGTAGAACTGCTCTCCACCGACGGAACGGTCGTCGTAGTCGAAAAACGGCAAATAGGACTGATCCCGCGCCTCGGTCACCCGATAGCCGATCTCCGGTTGCAGTTCGTGCCGGAGCCGCATTGTCTCGCCCCAGGCTACCGGGAAAACCCGGGCAAAGCGGCCGTGGAGCGCCGCCCCTCCCTCCGCCAAACCGGCCCCGCGCCACCCTTCGCCACTATCGCTCCGGTCGGCATGGTAGAGCCGCTGCCGGAACCCGCCCCACGTTTCCAGGCCAATGCCGGGCAGGAGCGGCTGGTGCCAGGCAAGTCGGGGAGCGACCTCAAGCCGCTGACCGATGCTCCCCGCCTCCCGGTAGAAGTTGGTGGCCGCCGACTCCAGGGTGAAAAAGAGCGGCAGTCCACCGAGCGGCTCTCCCGCATTGTCGATGGTCAACCGGGGGAGCCGCTGGAGCGTGGCATCATTGCTTACGGTCTCCAGGTTGTCAAGGGCGCGGAATTCCAGGGCAGCGCCGTAATCGCGCCAGGAGCGCGACAGCGATACCGTGGTATCCAGGTACTGGCGGTTGTACTCGCCGGTCTCTATCCCGTAGTCCCGGTAAAAGTCCCGGTCCAGGGCCTGCTGGACGTCGGCCTTGAACCGGACCGGCAGGCGGTTTTCCCGCAGTTGCAGGTTCAGGTCACCCCGGGCGCGGTCCTGCCGGGTATCGTAGATGAGGTACCCTTTCAGCCGCCCGTCGCTGTCCGAACCGCCCAGATACCGGTAGTCGACCCCCACCCCGGCACCGCGCTTGCTCTGCAGGTCGAGGTCGATGGTGGCGTCACGGCTGGGAGAGATGGCCCAGTACCAGGGGATGTCCAGGTAGAACCCCTTCTTGCCCGAACTCCCCAGGCGGGGAAACAGCAGTCCGGATTGGCGCTCGGTCTTGACCGGAAAGACCACATAGGGAAGGTAGAACACGGGAACGCTGCCGATGGAAAAGATAGCGTTGCGGCCGGTGGCGTACTCCTCCAGGGTGAGGTCGAGGTTGTCGGCCGTGAAGTGCCAGCTGGGTGAGTCACCGTCGCAGGTGGTGAAGGATCCTTTTGCCAGGTGATAGTCGGCCTTGCCGGTCTTGGCGAACCGCTCCCCCCGGAGGTGGAAATTGGGCTGTTTCAGGAAGAGGTAACCGTTCTCCACCTCTCCCTGTTCGGTATCGATGGCGATCCTGAGCCGGTCGGCGGTGAGCAGGTCGCCGTCGCGTCTGAGCTCCACATGTCCGACAGCGGTCGCCTCGGTGCCGCTCCGATCAATGGTGGCACTATCGGCCTTGAGCGTCGTCTCCTGCCAATAGGCCTTAACCATCCCCACGGCACTGACCGTGTGGCTCTTTTCGTCGAACGACATGGTGTCGGCCTGGATGGTCAGCTTATCCGCAACCGGCAGTTCGGCCGCAACAGAAGGCCTGACCGGACTTCCTGCCAGAATGAAAAGACAGCATGCTATGGTGGTCAATTGAATATTCACAATGCAGGTGCTCTTGTTAAAGGTTTTAGCTAACGTCATCCCCGAAACGGCTCATATGTGCTGCCGATGAGCAGCGACCGCGCCTCGCCCACGGTGAATAGTGAACCGCAGACCAGAATCAGGTCGGCCGGTCCGGCCGCGGCCCGGGCCTGTGCCAGCCCCTCGGCCACCGACCCGGCAGCCGTTGCAGCCGCCCCCCGTGCCGTGCAGGCATCGGCCAGCTCCGCAGCCGGCATGGCACGCTCCAGGTTCGGGGTAACAGCTAAGACAAGATCGACAAGGGGTAAGAGTGGTGCCAGCATGCCGGACAACTCCTTGTCGCACATGACCCCCAGCACCATCACGAGCCGCTGCCGGCGGAAATCGGCAAGCGACTCGGCCAGGGCCTTGGCCCCTGCCGGGTTGTGGGCACCGTCCAGCAGTATCGGCGGCGTGCCGGGAAAGAACTCCATCCGGCCGGGCCAGCGGGCATCTGCGATGCCGCCCCGCATCGCTTCGACGGTGATGGGAAACCCGCTCTTCTGCAAAAGTTCGGCCGCAGCCAGGGCACAGCCGGCGTTTTCCGCCTGGTAGCGGCCACCGATGCCGGGGCAAAGCCCGGTCAGGGTTACACCGAGCCCACGATACGCAAGCCCTTCGGCCTCCCAGGCAGTGGTGAAACGATCGCCGCTGCAATAGAGCGGACTGGTCAGCTCCCGGCAACGCTCCTCGATGACCTGCCTGGCCTCCGGCTCCTGGCGGGCCGTCACCAGCGGCCTCCCCGGCTTGATGATGCCCGCCTTCTCGCCGGCAATGGCTGCGACGGTGTCACCCAGGTACTGGCAATGGTCCAGGCCAATGGAGGTGATGATCGAGAGGATACCGCTGCCCGCGTTGGTGGCGTCCCAGCGCCCGCCCATGCCGGTCTCCATGATTGCCAGATCGACCCGCTCCTCGGCAACGTACTGAAAGGCCATGGCAGTGACGATTTCGAAGAAGGTGGCTTCCGGCGGCGCCACGGCCATGACGTGGGCAGCCAGCTCCACCACCCGCTCCGGCGCAATCTCCTTGCCGTCGACCCGGAACCGCTCGGTAAAGCTGGTCAGGTGGGGAGAGGAGAAGAAACCGGTCCGCAGTCCGGCAGCCGTGCCGATGGCAGCAAGGAAGGCAGCGGTAGAGCCCTTGCCGTTGGTCCCGGCCACCTGCACGATGGGAATCCGCTCCTGTGGCCTGCCGAGCGCCGCCAGGATGGCGATGATCCGTTCCAGCCCCGGCTTCATGCCGAAACGGCCTAAGGAGTAGAGGTATGTCAGGGTTTCCCGGTAGGTCATGGCAGGCCGGGATTATAGGCAATCGGCAGGGGAAAGTCCAGGCGTTATCCCTGGATTGAGGACTCATAGGGCGAGGGGGAATTCTGCTGCCCGGCCGATTTGACATTGGCCGAACAGTTGTTACGGTTATCGTGCTCAGCCTACTGCCTGGTTAATGAATGGCATAATGAAACCGCTCGCCCTCACCGGCCACATTCTCCTATTTTACCTGCTCCGCACTGCGGTGGCCGTAGCTGCGCCTTTCGGCATGGAGCCGCTCTGCGACATCCACTTTCCCAGTGATGACCGCATTGATTGGGAATGCCGGACCATCGGGAAAAAGGACACTCTTAACAGCCTGTTCGGCGAGCAGTGGCAGGACGTGCTCCGCTTCAACCGGCTGGACCGGCGCCACTTTGTCCGCGGCAAAGCGATCAAGGTGCCGAAACAGCTCGAAACGATCAGGGGGTTCACGCCGCTGCCAGCTTTCTTCCCGCCGGCAGCCAACGAGGAGAAATTCATCCTGGTGGATCAGGCCGAGCTGTTTCTCGGGGCATACGAATTCGGCAGGCTCATCTTTTCCGCCCCCGTGGCGGTCGGCGTCGAAGGGCACCGGGTCCCGAACGGGGAGTTCAGGATCGACGCCATTGACCGGCGGCACGAGTCGGACCAGTACGCGATCGAGACCACCGACACCCCCTATCCGATGCACTATGCCCTGAGATTCTATGTCGACAAGCTGATGTGGGTGACCTACTGGCTCCACGGCCGCGACCTGCCCGGAGTTCCGGCGTCCCACGGCTGCATCGGCCTCTACGACGAGGAGATGCAGAAGCAATACTACGAAACACCGCGCACGCCTGTTCTCACTGACGCCAGGAGGCTCTACGAGTGGGTGGTCGACTCACACCGCGACACGGGACGGCTCCAGAAGATCAACTACGGCCCCAAAGTACTGATCGTCGGCACTCCGCCGTTGTAACAGCAGGCTATCGGATTACCCGCACTGACCTGATCACCACTGGCAGTTTCGGAACCTTTCGCAGCCCCTTCCTTTTTGCCGTCTCCACTCTCTGAATCCGGTCCACCACCGTCATCCCCTCGATCACCCTGCCGAACACGGCATAGCCATACCCCTGGATGGAGTCGTCCTGATGGTTGAGAATGGGGTTATCGGCAACATTGATGAAGAACTCGGCACTGGCCGAATCCACTGCCACCCCCCTGGCCATGGCGATGGTGCCCCTTCTGTTCTTCAGGCCGTTGGCAGCTTCGTTCCCGATCGGGGCACCGGTCGGTTTGCGTTGCAGGTCGGCACGGTACGCTCCCCCCTGGATCACGAAATTCTTCACCACCCGATGAAAGATGGTGTTGTCGTAGAAACCGCTCTCCACGTAGTCGAGGAAGTTTTTTACCGTGACCGGTGCCCGTTCCGGTTCGAGCTGTATCCTGATCTCCCCCAGACTGGTCTCCATGAGGACTACCGGCGATCCCGCATCCGCCCCGGACTCGCCGGCTGATGCACCATGGGCGCAGGGTCTCGCGAGGCTGGTAATAAGGGTCACAAGCAGAACAATTATTTTCATGGCAGCTCCCTTATTTCGGCCACAACGAGTTGCTTCCGGATGGAACTTAGTCATGAACAGGTGGTCATGACTATAACAGGAAAGGGGACCATTTCCCCTCTCAAATGTTACAAGTTAAACACAGCCACTTTATCATTAAAGTTCTACCGGCATATCCCGATAGTCATCGTGAGCAGCTATTGTCAGACCGGAGCGGATGATGTTTCGCCAGAGATGCAGCCTGAACATCGCAATCCTGCTGATCGTGCTTCTGGTTACCACGGTAATGGTGACCTCCTTTCATCATCACGTCGACTTCCGCGTTCATCCTGACTGTATTATCTGCAAGGTTGCCAATGACTTAGCGGCCAACGACACTCCCCTCCAGTTTCACATTCTCCTCCCCGAACCTGTCGACGGACAATTCGACCACGAGATTGTCAGCACCTACTCCCCCTCTTTCAGTATTCCGCAAAATCCTCGAGCTCCCCCGACAACAATCCCCGTATAGCCCATCGATGTGACGTATGCACCGCCACGACTGGCCGTCAGCCTTCAGGCGCCCGGCCCGGGCTTGACCGCAACAGAACTATTCACACCACACCAGGAGACCATAATGAACCGTATCAGGACAATCGTGATTGCTTCTTGCACCTCAGCGCTTCTTGCTACAGCGGTCTACGCAGGCAACACCAATGATCCCGGCATCCAGCAGCGGGAGCAGAACCAGGAGAAACGAATCCAACAGGGAATCAAGAGCGGCGAACTGACTCCCAAAGAAGCCGGCCGTCTGGAGACGGAGCAGTCAAGGATCAAGCAGGACGAAGCGAGGATGAAGGCCGACGGCAATCTGACCAAAAAAGAGCGGGCCAAACTACGCCGGGAACAGAACCGGGCCAGCCGGGATATCTACCGGAAGAAGCACAACGAGCGGGAAGTAACGGTGAAATAGCGCCGCCCGCCATCCTTGACAGGCATCCAGCCACACATTGAAAAGGAGAACTACAATGAAAGGTATTGGAAGAATTTTACGCCCGGCAGTGGCCATCTGTTCCCTGGCGCTCCTGCTTGCCGGCTGCGGAAGCTCCAGCCCCGGTGATACGACCCCGGCCGGCACCATCGACGTGGACGTGACCGACGCCCCGGCCCTGAATTATGACCACGTGTATGTCACCGTGACGAAGATCGCGTTCCATCTGAGAGCCGACGCCGGTTTCCGCACGTACAGCACGAACAAGGCCCATGGCGGGTTCCGCACATACAGCGGCAACAAGGTTGAAAGACTTGGCAGCTGGGTCACGAAGGACCTCCCGGCCCCCGTGACCGTCGATCTCGCCAAGCTGGCCAACGGTACGATGTATGCCGACAACAACAACAACGCATCCCTCTTCAGCGGGATCTCCCTCTCCCCCGGCAGATACCAGCAGATCCGGATCTTCCTGGCGTCCGAGAACTCTCTTGCTGCGTCAGCCAACGCACTGGGCCTCAAGTATAATAACGAGGTGCAGCTCAAAGGCGACAGCACCCACTATCCTCTCCACATCCCGACCAGTGACGAGGGGATCAAGCTGGCCCCCGAATCGCCGGTGGTGGTGACCGCCGGCGGCAAGGTGAAGCTCGCCCTCGACTTCAACCTGAACAACGACGTGGTGGAGGTCAATCCCAACGGCGCCAAGGAGTTCATCCTGAAGCCCAGGCTCGGCTACTTCGACATGAACCAGGTTGCGAAGATCACCGGCACGGTCTCCTTCGGCAATCTCTCCACTTCCCAGT
>JAJZTK010000126.1 GCA_021849045.1 Deltaproteobacteria bacterium
GGCACCTCCTGATGTTAGAGATTGGTCTCTGTAACAGCATATCAGGAAGTTTTTGCCTCCTCGCTATGCCAGGAGGTGCCTTTTATATGATTATCAGGCTTGACAACTTGCAATCTTTCAATAGGGTTACCGTATGGAAAATACAGGGACACCATCAGTTGACGACTAGTAGCTTTATCCCATGCCACGAATCGCGCGCATACCCGTATTTGCCGCGTATTTGCCGAAGCACGTTGACAAATGCATATGGCTGATGCATGTTGAGGCATATCTTTTATGCATATGGGGGTTTCATGAGGACTACGCTTAATATCGAAGATAGCTTACTGGAAAAAGCGGCCAAATTGACCGGCGTAACGGAAAAAACATCTCTTGTACGACTTGGCTTGCAGGCGCTTATTGCCAGAGAAAGCGCGAAACGTCTTGCCGGATTGGGAGGGACTGAACGGGAGTTGAAGAAGGTTCCGCGAAGAAGAATAGAGGACATTTGACATGATTCTTGTCGATACATCGGTCTGGGTCGAACACCTTAGATCCGGAACTGTCGAACTTGAAGCGTTATTACGTGATGGTCATGTGGCTTGTCATCCATTCATACTTGGTGAATTGGCCTGCGGAAACCTCAAAAACAGAACGGAGATACTCTCTCTCCTTCAGGACCTGCCAATGGCATCCCACGCAGACGATGACGAGGTGATTCGCTTCATCGAAGATCACAAGTTTATGGGAAAAGGACTTGGTTACATCGATATCCATCTGCTTATGTCTGCCCTGTTGACCAGGATGCCTCTATGGACACGCGACAAACGGTTACACGAGGTTTCTCTGGTATTGTTGCCGACCCACTGAAGTGACCAGCGAAAAAAGCTATCTCAGCACACTGTGTCTTTACTGATCAGACCCCCTCCCTTTGCCGGGAAAAAAATCTTGCCATCAACCGGCCGTCATGCTATACAAGCTCGCTATTTCATTTCACACGTCCCCTTTGTTGCGCGGGGGTGCCCGGATTGTCGGGTTCCGCGGCTGGAGCGGGGGGCGGAGGAAAAACCCAAAGGAGAAGAGCAATGTCCTCGATTACCATGAAGGAACTGCTGGAGGCCGGTGTACACTTCGGCCACCAGACCAAGCGCTGGAACCCCAAGATGAAGCCGTACATCTTCGGGGCACGTAACGGCATCTACATCATCGACCTGCAAAAGACCGTACGCATGTTCAAGAATGCGTACAACTACGTGGTGGAGGCCGCCCGGGGCGGCGAGACCTTTCTCTTCGTCGGTACCAAGAAGCAGGGGCAGGACGCCGTGGCCGAAGAAGCGAGCCGCTGTGGCATGTACTACGTCAATCAGCGCTGGCTGGGCGGCATGCTGACCAACTTCGCCACCGTCAAGCAGAGCATCGACCGTCTCAAGAAGCTCGACGCCATGTTCGCCGACGGTACCATTGAGGCCTACACCAAGAAGGAGCGGCTTCAGCTTGAGAAGGAGCAGGGCAAGCTGGAGAAGACCCTCGGCGGCATCAAGGGGATGGGCAAGCTCCCCGGTGTCCTCTTCGTGGTTGACCCGAACAATGAGGAGATCGCCGTCAGCGAGGCCAAGAAGCTCGGCATCCCGGTGGTCGCCATTGTCGACACCAACTGCAACCCGGACGACATCGATTACGTCATCCCGGGCAACGACGACGCCATTCGCGCCATTCGCCTGCTCTCCAGCAAGATGGCCGACGCGATTCTCGAGGGGCGTGAGGCCCGCGATCAGTACCTGCAGACCGGTGACGAGGCTACAGGGGAAGAGGCTGGCGCCGATACCACCGGTGAAGTGGCCGGGGCTGCCGAGTAATCGATAATCGACACACGCACAGCGCACAACTGGCGCTGTCCTGAGATAGGGAGGATGCCGTGAGTATCACAGCTGCACAGGTAAATGAACTGAGAAAAGCAACGGGCGCCGGCCTGATGGATTGCAAGAAGGCCCTGACCGAAACCGATGGCGACCACGAGAAGGCAATCGACTACCTTCGGAAGAAGGGGCTGGCTGCCGCTTCCAAAAAGGCCGGGCGGGTTGCCAGCGAAGGGATCGTCGGTTCCTACATCCATGCCGGTGGTAAAATCGGCGTGCTGGTGGAGGTTAACTGCGAGACTGACTTCGTGGCCAAGAACGAGAATTTCCAGGCATTCGTCAAGGACGTTGCCATGCACATCGCCGCCGCTGGTCCCCAGTTCGTACGGCGCGAGGAGGTGCCGGCCGACGTGGTGGAGCGCGAGAAGGAGATCTACCGCGCCAAGGCACGTGAGACCGGCAAGCCCGAGAACATCATCGAAAAGATCATTGAGGGTCAAGTTAACAAGTTCTATGCCGACATCTGCCTGCTGGAGCAGGTCTATGTTAAGGACCCCGACAAGACGGTTCAGACCTACCTCAACGAAACCATCTCCGGCATCGGCGAGAATATAACCATCCGGCGCTTTACCAAGTATGTCCTGGGTGAAGGGTTGACCAAGAAGGAATCGGACTTCGCCGCGGAAGTCGCGGCAGCAGCAGGCCTTTAACGAAACAAAGAGCCGGCCTGATGAGGGTCGGCTTTTTTGTGTCCGTGCTCCCGCATGGGTAGCGCGGTTCACTAACAAATCGGGGGATTGGATGGCTGCACCGGTATACAAGCGGGTCATGTTGAAACTCTCCGGGGAGATGCTTGGCGGCGATCAGGGGTATGGCATCGATCCGGTGACCATCACCTCCATCGCCAACGAGATCAAGGAGGTCGTCCAGTGCGGCGTGGAACTGGCACTGGTGATCGGCGGCGGCAATATCTTCCGCGGTCTGGCCGCCTCGTCCAAGGGGATGGATCGGGCCAGTGCCGACTACATGGGGATGCTTGCCACCATGATCAACGCCCTGGCCGTTCAGGACGCCCTGGAGAGCATTGATGTGGACACCAGGGTCCAGTCTGCCATCTCCATGCAGGAGGTGGCAGAGCCGTATATCCGGCGTCGGGCCATTCGGCATTTGGAAAAGGGACGGGTGGTCATCTTCGGCGCCGGCACCGGCAATCCGTATTTTACCACCGACACAGCCGCGAGCCTGCGGGCCATGGAGATCGGGGCCGAGGTCATCATGAAGGGGACCAAGGTGGACGGGGTCTATTCCGCCGACCCCAAAAAGGACAGCCAGGCGGTCAAGTACCGCTCCCTCACCTATATCGACGTTCTGCGCAAGGGATTGCAGGTCATGGACGCCACGGCCGTTTCCCTTTGCATGGACAACAGCCTGCCGATTGTTGTTTTTGACGTGACTACCGGCGGCAACGTGAAAAGGGTGGTCTTCGGCGAGGAGATCGGCACCATCGTGAAAGGAGAGTGACGTGAGCAAGGAAGTCATCGCGGACATGTCCGCCCATATGGACAAGACGATCGAATCCCTCCGGCGCGAGTATCAGAAAGTGCGGACCGGGCGTGCCAGTACCGGTATCCTGGAGGAGATCAGGATCGATTACTACGGGACGCCGTCGCCGCTGAGCGCCGTGGCAACCCTGGCGGTTCCCGAGCCAAGGACCATCACCCTGCAGCCGTGGGAAACCAAGATGATCCCGGTCATCGAGAAGGCGATCATGAACGCCAACCTCGGTATGACCCCGGCCAACGACGGCAAGCTGATCCGGCTCAATCTCCCGCCGCTGACCGAAGAGCGGCGTAAGGAGACCGTGAAGCAGTTGAAGAAGTTTGCCGAGGATGCCAAGGTGGCCATCCGGAATATCCGCCGGGATGCCATCGATCATCTGAAAAAGCTGGAAAAGGACAAGAAGATTTCCGAAGACGAGCTCAAGCGGTCCGAGAAAGAGGTTCAGGACGTGACCGACAAGCATGTCCACCGGGTCGAAGAGGTCTTCCTGCACAAGGAAAAAGAGGTAATGGAAGTCTGAACCGTTTCACGACGGCTCGGACTTCCCCAGGTTTTTCCTTGCGCCGGCAACCTGGTTGTGATTAGATGAGCCATTCCCCCGATATGGGGGTTTTTTGTTTGTGCCTCCGTAATGGGCACGAGAGATGGCGGTGGTAATGATAAAGGCTGACAAGCTTCCCAGGCATGTGGCAGTGATCATGGACGGCAACGGGCGCTGGGCAAAGGCCCGGATGCTGCGCCGTATCGTTGGTCACCGCAAGGGGGTGGAGACGGTCCGGGTGATCGTGGAGGAGTGCTCCCGGGTCGGTATCGGCTACCTCACGCTCTATGCCTTTTCTGCGGAAAACTGGTCCCGGCCCAAAACCGAGGTTCATGCCCTGATGGCACTTCTCAAAAAGTACATCAGAATGGAAGTGCCGCGGATGCAGCAGAACAACATCCGCTTCAACGTCATTGGTGCCCGGGAGGAGTTGCCGCCCGATGTGCGCCAGGTCGTCAGCGATGCCATTGCCGTCACGAGCGGCAATACCGGCATGACCCTTACCCTGGCCCTTTCCTATGGTGCCCGTCAGGAGATTGTTCGGGCGTGCCGTAGTGTTGCCGCGGATATCGCTGCCGGCAGGATCGCACCGGAAGCGATGACGGAAAAGGATCTGGCCAGCTATCTCTACACAGCGGACATGCCCGACCCGGACCTGCTCATCAGGACAAGCGGCGAAACCAGGGTCAGCAACTTTCTCTTGTGGCAGATGGCCTACACCGAACTGTACTTCACCGAGGTCAACTGGCCAGATTTTACCGTCCAGGAACTGCACAAGGCGTTTAACGACTTCCGGCAGCGGGAGCGGCGCTACGGTATGACCAGCGACCAACTGAGGGAAGGATGAGTCCCGAGCGATTCTTCAGGAGACAACCATTAAGCGTTTGTTGACTGCGGCCGTTGCCCTGCCGCTTCTCATTTTCTTTGTACTGAAGGCTGATCAACGTCTGTTCGCGGCGTTTATCGGTCTCCTGTCGCTATTGGGGCTCCAGGAATTCTTCCGGATGTCCCTGCCAAACCGAGGAGCAGAAAACCTGCCGGCAGCCCTGATCGGCGGACTGTTCACCATCGGCTTCCTTCCCGCTTTCCAGTCGCTTATCCTCCCTGTCGGCGTGGGGCTGGTCATCCTTTGCTGTCTCGTTGCCCTGTTCAGGTTCGGTGAAATCCGCGCTGCGGTCGGCGAGGTGGCGCTGCGCCTGTTCGGCTTCCTCTATGTCCCGCTCCTGCTGGGGCAGATGATCCTGCTGCGTAACGAACCCCACGGAGTCGCCTGGATCTTTCTGCTTCTGGTCATCGTCATGTGCGGCGATACCGGGGCATACTACGTGGGGAGCACGCTCGGCCGCCGCAAACTCTACCCGGTGGTCAGCCCCAACAAGAGCGTTGAGGGTTCCGTCGGTGGCCTGGCCGGCAGTCTGGTCGGAGCCCTGATCGCCAGCCGGACCTTTTTCCCGGAGCTGACCTTTGCCGACTGCTGCGGCACGGCACTGCTCCTCGGTCCGCTGGGGCAGATGGGGGACCTGTTCGAATCGCTGCTCAAGCGGAGCTGTGGCGTGAAAGACTCCGGCACCATCATTCCGGGCCACGGTGGTATCCTGGACCGGCTGGACAGCATCCTCTTCGCCGCGCCGGCTGCCTGGTGGTATGCCCATTATCTGTTTTGATAGATCGTAGACACACAAGGACATAAGCTATGAAGCGACTTTCCATACTCGGCTCGACCGGTTCCATCGGTGTCAGTACCCTGGAGCTGGTTGACGCCCATCGGGACAGATTTTCCGTAGAGGCCCTTACTGCCGGCTCCAATCTCGATCTTCTGAAGCGGCAGATCGAGGCGTTTTCCCCGCGTTTGGTGGCGGTGCTGAACGACCGGCTGGCCGACGAGCTGAAGGGGATGCTGCCGGCAACGAACCGGCCCGAGATCATGGCCGGCGTCGAGGGGATGATCGCCGCGGCCACGGTGGCCGAAGCAGACATGGTGGTGGCGGCCATTGTCGGGGCTGCCGGCCTGGTGCCGACCGCTGCCGCCATCAAGGCCGGCAAGGAGATCGCCCTGGCCAACAAGGAGACCCTGGTGACCGCCGGCCACCTGATCATGCAGGCGGTGGCCGATGCCGGCGTCAAGCTCTATCCGGTGGACAGCGAGCACAGCGCGGTATTCCAGTCCATGGAAGGGCACCGGAGCGAGGATATCGAGAAGATCATCCTGACCGCGTCAGGGGGGCCGTTTCTGAACAGTCCACTGGCAAAGCTGTCCGGGGTTACGGTCAGCGATGCGCTCAATCATCCCAACTGGAGCATGGGGAAGAAGATCACCATTGATTCGGCAACCATGATGAACAAGGGGCTGGAGGTGATCGAAGCCCGCTGGCTGTTCGATGTGCTGCCCGCTAAGATCGACGTGAACATCCATCCGCAGAGCATCATCCACTCCATGGTCGAGTACATTGACGGCTGTGTCATCGCCCAGCTGGGAACTCCCGACATGAAGGGGCCCATCGCCTATGCCCTCTCCTATCCGGAGCGGGTTGCCACCGGCGTCAAACCCCTCGACCTGACGGCGCTCTCCGGGCTCACCTTTTTCAAACCGGATCTGGAGAAGTTCCGTTGCCTGCAGCTTGCCTATGACGCCATGGAGGCGGGGGAAAGCATGCCCGCGGTCATGAACGCTGCCAATGAGATCGCTGTGGAGGCATTCCTCGGTGGAAGGATTCCGTTCCTGGCCATTGCCGAACTGATCGAGCGGACGATGAATGCCCACCAGTCCCACCGTGTGGGCTCGTTTGACGAGGTGCTTGCCGTTGACCGATGGAGCAGGGAAAAAACCAGGGAGTTTCTAAAGGCGTGAACGGTACCATGTGAAATCTGAATCCGGCCTTTGTTTATATTCCACTCCTTACCGTTCGCAGGGGTTTATCTAATGATCAGTGTTCTTTCGGCAATCGTAGTTCTCGGTGTGCTCATCTTCGTGCACGAGCTGGGGCACTTCATCTTTGCCAAACTGTTCGGCGTGGGGGTCGAGAAGTTTTCCCTCGGTTTTGGCCCCAAACTGGTCGGTTTTCGCCGCGGCGAGACCGAATACCTCGTGTCCGCCTTTCCGTTGGGGGGCTATGTAAAGATGGTGGGCGAGTCGCCCGATGCGGAGCTCTCCCCGGAGGACCTGACCCGTTCATTCCAGGCCAAGCCCCCTCTGCAGAGGATCGTCATCGTTGCTGCCGGGCCGGTTTTCAACCTCCTCTTTGCCTGGCTTGCCTTTATCGTTGTCTATATGGTCGGCGTGCCGGCCGTGACGGCCCGCATCGGCGAGGTGCTCAAGGACAAGCCGGCGGCCAGGGCCGGAGTCGTGGCCAATGACCTGATCACCGCCATCAATGGTACCGTGGTTACCAGGTGGGATGATGTGGCCAAGGCGATCACCACGAGCAAGGGACAGGCCGTTGATGTGCGGGTACGGCGCGGATCCCGGGAACTCTCGTTCAGGATCACGCCGGAGACCAGGACCGGCAAGAACCTGTTCGGCGAATCCGTCACGACCCCGGTCATCGGTGTGGTGTCTGCGGGCGAAACCGTGGTCGACCGGTTCGGTCCCGGCGATGCCCTGGTCAAGGGGACGGTCCAGACCGGGACCGTCATCAAGCTGACGGCACTTTCCCTCGTCAAGCTGGTAGAGAGGGCCATCCCGCTCGACACGGTGGGGGGGCCGATCATGATCGCCAAGATGGCCGGCCAGCAGGCCACAGCCGGCGCGGTCAGTTTCATCGCCTTCATGGCCCTGCTCTCGGTCAACCTGGGAATCCTCAACCTGTTGCCGGTGCCGATCCTTGACGGTGGCCACCTCTTTTTCTACGTAGTCGAGTTGATCCTGCGCAAGCCGGTCAGCTTCAAGGCGAGGGAGATCGCCCAGCAGATCGGGTTGATACTGCTCCTCAGCCTCATGGTCTTGGCCTTCTATAACGATATCGTCCGGTATTTCGTCAATCAGGGATAAAAAACAGGTCCGAGGAACGAGGGAAAAGGTGCGAGGATAACCTCGAACCTCGAACCTCGAACCTCGAACCTCGAACCTCGAACCTCCTATGAAGCTTCTCACCATCGATACCTCCACCAATGTCTGCAGTATTGCCCTGAGCGACGGTCCCCGGCTCATTGCCGAGTACCTGTTTTCCCCTGGCAAGAGGGCGGCGGCGCGGCTTGTGCCGGCCATCCGAGAACTACTTGCCGACGCCGGGGTGCCAATTGCCGAACTGGACGGATTCGGCGTGGCGCTTGGCCCCGGTTCGTTCACCGGCATCAGGGTCGGACTGGCAACGGTCAAGGGGCTGGCGCTTGCGGCCGGCAAGCCGGCGGTCGGTTTTTCTTCCCTGGCCATGCTTGCCCAGAATCTGCCGTGGGCGATCCATCCGGTATGTGCGCTGTTTGACGCCCGCAAGGGTGAGGTGTACGCAGGCATCTACCGCTGCCGTGAGCTGCCGGAACCGTTGGTGGCCGTCCGGGCAGTTCCGCCCGCCGAGTTGGTCGAGGGGATCTGCGAGCCGACCATCTTTGTGGGCGACGGGGCAGTGCGTTACCGTGAACAGATTGCGGAACGCCTGGGAGATCTCGCCATATTCGCTCCGGAGTCGGCGAACACTCCCCGCGCTTCTGCCGGCGCCCAGCTCGCCCTTGCCGCCTTTGCCCAGGGCGACATTCCGCTGCTCCCCCTCCTCAATCCCGTCTACCACCGTCTTTCCGAGGCCGAAGTGGCCAGGTTGGCCGCCTCCTGATCCCTTCGTTGTGCCGCGATGGCCGCCTTCGCGAAACTGAAATTTGGCCTCCCGAAACATGGGTATAGTGCCATTTTCATTGCGGTTGACACCGATTCTATCCTGTAGTATTTTCAACAATCTTATTTACGCACTGGCAGTTTTTCGGTGTAGATGGTCAACGTGGAGCGTGCATATGCGCAGTGATACCATAAAGCAGGGACTGGAGCGGACCCCCCACCGGGCGCTCCTCAAGGGGACCGGCGTCCCCCAGAGCGCCTTTGACAAGCCGTTCATCGGTGTGGCCACCAGTTTCACCGACCTGATCCCCGGTCACGTGGGGATGCGTGATCTGGAGCGGTTCATCGAGAAGGGGGTTCACTCCGGCGGCGGCTATGCCTTTTTCTTCGGTATCCCCGGCGTTTGTGACGGCATTGCCATGGGGCACAGGGGAATGCACTACTCCCTTCCCACCCGGGAACTGATCGCCGATATGGTGGAATCGGTCGCCGAGGCCCACCGGTTGGACGGCCTGGTCCTTTTGACCAACTGTGACAAGATCACTCCGGGCATGCTGATGGCTGCCGCCCGGCTCGATATCCCCTGCATCGTGGTAACTGCCGGCCCGATGATGAGCGGCCGGGGCGAGGGGGACCGCAAGTACTCCTTCGTGACCGACACCTTCGAGGCGATGGCCCGGTACAAGGCGGGCGTGATCGACGCCAAGGAGCTCCAGGTCTGCGAGGACAACGCCTGTCCCGGGATGGGTTCCTGCCAGGGGTTGTTCACCGCCAACACCATGGCGATCCTGACCGAGACCCTGGGAATGAGTCTGCCGCGTTGCGGCACGGCCCTGGCTGTGTCGGCGCTGAAGCGGCGGATCGCCTTTGCCTCCGGCGAGAAGATCGTCGAGCTGGTGCAGAACAATGTGACCCCGCGGAGCATCCTGACCCGCGCCGCCTTCGAGAATGCCATCCGGGTCGACCTGGCCCTGGGCGGCTCGTCCAATACGGTTCTCCACCTGCTGGCCATCGCCCGCGAGGCAGGAGTCGACCTGCCGCTGGAGACCTTCGACCAGCTGGCCAAGGAGACCCCGCAACTGGCGTCCATGAACCCGGCCGGCGAGCATTTCATGGAGGACCTGGACGCTGCCGGCGGCGTGGCCGGCGTGCTCAAACAGTTAGGCGACAAAATCAAAGATAATCCTACGGTACTGGGTATCTCGACCCTGCAGCTGGCTGCCAGCGTCGAAAATGTCGATGAAACGGTCATTCGGCCGCTCGACAACCCGGTCAAGCAGGAAGGAGGGATAGCTGTCCTCTTCGGCAACATTGCGCCGAAGGGGGCGGTTGTCAAGCAGTCCGGCGTGTCAGCGGCCATGATGCAGTTCGAAGGGGCAGCCCGCTGCTTCGATTCAGAGGAGGCAGCCATGGCGGCCATCATGGAAGGCCGGATCACGTCCGGCGATGTGGTGGTGATCCGGTACGAGGGGCCGAAGGGTGGTCCAGGGATGCGGGAGATGCTGGCTCCGACGGCTGCCATTATGGGGATGGGGCTCGGCGATTCGGTTGCACTGATCACCGACGGCCGTTTTTCCGGCGGCACCCGCGGGCCGTGCATCGGCCACATCTCTCCCGAAGCAGCCGAGGGGGGACCCATCGCCCTGATCGAAGAGGGGGACCGGATCCGTCTCGATATCCCCAACCGCCAGCTGCAGCTCCTGGTGGACGACGCGCAGCTGGCGGCCCGACGGACGCGCTGGACAGCCCCGGAGCCTAAGATCAAGACCGGCTGGCTGGCCAGGTATGCCAAGGTGGTGACCTCGGCCCATACCGGCGCGGTAACCACAGCGGATTGACCGAACGTGAACCTGTAGGGGCGATCCTTGTGACCGCCCATGTTAAGGGCAACCACAAGGTTTGCCCCTACAATTCATTCCCGTAATGGGAGGAAAATATATATGAAAATGAACGGAGCACGAATACTTCTGGAGTGCCTGAAGCGGGAAGGGGTCGATACGGTTTTCGGCTATCCCGGCGGCACGGTCATCAATATCTACGATGAAATTTTCAGCTTCAAGGGTATCCGGCACATCCTGCCGCGCCACGAGCAGGCCGGCGTCCATGCGGCCGACGGCTACGCCCGCGCCACCGGCAAGGTCGGTGTCGCCATCGCCACCTCCGGCCCCGGTGCGACCAACACCGTTACCGGCATTGCTACGGCGTACATGGATTCCATCCCGCTGGTGATCGTCACCGGTCAGGTCCCCACGGCGCTGATCGGCAATGATGCCTTCCAGGAAGTGGACATCATCGGCATCACCCGTCCCTGCACCAAGCACAATTTCCTGGTGCGGGACGTCAAGGAACTGCCGACCATCATGAAGAAGGCCTTCTACATCGCCCGTACCGGCCGGCCCGGCCCGGTGCTGGTGGACATCCCCAAGGATGTGCAGATCGCCCTGGCCGAGTTCAAGTACCCGGAGACCATCGAGATCCGTAGCTACAAGCCGACCGTTGAGGGGCACCCGAAGCAGATCGAGCGGGCCGTGGCCATGCTGATGGCTGCCAGGAAACCGGTGGTCTACGTGGGGGGTGGCGTTATCCTGGGCAATGCTTCCGAGGAGTTGACCCGGCTCTGCACAATGCTGAACGTGCCGGTGACCACGACCCTCATGGGGCTCGGCGCCTATCCTGAGAATGCGCCCAATGCCCTGCGGATGCTCGGCATGCACGGGACCTACTATGCCAATATGGCCGTGACCCATACCGACGTGCTGGTGGCAGTCGGTGCCCGCTTCGACGACCGGGTGACCGGCAAGCTCTCCACCTTTGCGCCCCATGCCAAGATCATCCACATTGACGTGGACCCGACCTCCATCAAGAAGAATGTCCGGGTCGATCTCCCCATCGTCGGCGACGTGAAGGATGTCCTCGCGAAGATGATCAAGGAGGTCGAGGCGCATCCCGGCAAGCTGGCAGAGTTCCTGGAAGGGATAAAGCCATGGCAGGCCGAGATCGAGGGGTGGAAGGCCAAGCATCCGCTGACCTACAAGCATGCCGCATCGATCATCAAGCCCCAGTACGTCATCGAGAAGCTGCGCGAACTCTCGGAACCGGACGCCATTGTTGCCACCGACGTGGGACAGCACCAGATGTGGACTGCCCAGTTCTTCACCTTTACCCGCCCCCGCACCCTCCTTTCCTCCGGCGGACTCGGCACCATGGGGTACGGTCTGCCGGCGGCCATGGGTGCCCAGGCGGCCTTCCCGGACCGGCAGGTGATCGCGGTCTGCGGCGACGGCGGTTTTCAGATGAACCTGCAGGAGATTGCCACCCTGGTCCAGAACCGCCTGCCGGTCAAGATCGTCATTCTGAACAACAACTTCCTGGGGATGGTCCGCCAGTGGCAGGAGCTTTTCTTCGACAAGCGCTACTCGCAGACCTGCATGGAGCTGCCGATCGACTTCATCAAGCTGGCCGAGGCGTTCGGCGCCACCGGTTTTCAGGCCACCAGGCATGACGAGGTGGAGGAGACCATTCAAAAGGGGTTTGCCACACCCGGTCCGGTCATCATGGAGTTCAAGATCGCCCGGGAGGAGAAGGTGCTCCCGATGGTGCCTGCCGGGGCGTCGCTGAACGAGATGGTACTGAACGCGTAATGACCCTTTTGATGGAGGCTAATCCATGACACACACAATTTCGGTTCTCGTTGAGAACGAATTCGGAGTAGAT
>JAJZTK010000127.1 GCA_021849045.1 Deltaproteobacteria bacterium
TGATAGCCGAACTGGGTCCTGACCGGACCGAGCACCTTGTTGATCTCGCCGGAGAAGACGACCTCGTCGAATTCCTTGACCATCTGCCCCGGGACAAAGGCGCCGAGATCGCCCCCTCGCATGCGTGACGGGCAGGAGGAGTTCCTTTTGGCGACGTCGGCAAAATCGGCGCCGGCTTCGATTTCGGCTTTGAGCTGCAGGCATTCGGCTTCGGTGTCCACCAGGATGTGGCGGGCGGTTGCGGTAGGCATGGGTACTCCTTTTACGTGAGAATTGAAAAATGCCCCGGCATGGTAGCGGAAATGACAGGGCTCGGCAACCAGCAATTCTGTTCAACTATTCCATGATCCCCCTGATGCCATTGAAACCTGGACGAATTGCGTCGCCTGGGGTAGGGTGTCGGACAGACAAACATGAGCAATCGATGACGACTACTACATTTTCCGCGCTTCACCTGAAGCCCCCCATGGTCAAGAACCTGGCCTCCCTCGGGTATGCCGGGATGACACCGATCCAGGCCCACAGCCTGCCGCTGATTCTCGCCGGCAAGGACGTGATCGCCAAGGCCAAGACCGGCAGCGGCAAGACCGCCGCCTTCGGCATCGGCCTGTTGACCCGCCTCGTGGTGGCCAGTCCGGTTGTGCAGGCACTGGTGCTCTGTCCGACCCGTGAACTGGCCGACCAGGTCGGTAAGGAGTTGCGGCGGCTGGCGCGCTTTACCAACAATATCAAGATCCTGACCCTGTGCGGCGGCGTTCCCTTCGGTCCCCAGCTCGGTTCGCTGGAGCATGGCGCCCATGTGGTGGTCGGCACACCCGGCCGCCTGCTGGATCACCTGCGGCGGGGGAGCCTCGACCTGTCCGGGCTGCAGACCCTGGTCCTGGACGAAGCCGACCGGATGCTCGACATGGGGTTTCAGGACGACATCAGTGCGCTCCTCGCCGCCACCCCGGCCAGGAAGCAGACGCTGCTCTTTTCCGCCACCTATCCGCCGGAGATCGCCGCCCTGAGCGCGATGCTCCAGCACGAGCCGGTGGAGGTCAGCGTCGACGAGCTGCATGCCAACGGGGCCATCGAGCAGCTGTTCTACGAGGTTACGCCGGAGGAGCGGACCGAGGCGGTGGTGCGGATACTTGGCCACTACCGGCCGGAATCGACCCTGGTCTTCTGCAATACGAAGGCGGAGTGCCAGGAACTGGCCGATGCCCTGGTCACGCGGGGTTTTGCCGCACTGGCCATCCACGGCGACCTGGAGCAGCGGGAGCGCGATCAGGTGCTGGTGTGCTTTGCCGGTAAGTGTACGTCGGTGCTGGTGGCTACCGATCTGGCAGCGCGCGGGCTCGACATCAAAGAACTGGCCGCGGTGATCAACTTCGAGCTCTCCCCCGACCCGGAGGTCCATACCCACCGCATCGGCCGAACCGGGCGCGCCGGGGAGCAGGGGCTGGCCCTGAGCCTGGTGACTCCCCATGACCGGCGGCGGGTGGCGGCGATCGAAACCGCCCTTTGCGACTCCATTCCCCGCACCGAGCTGGCGGCACTGCCGATGGCGTCTGGGCGGGCACTGACGCCGCCCATGGTGATGCTCTGTATCGATGGCGGGCGCAAGAACAAGCTGCGTCCCGGCGATATCCTCGGCGCCTTGACCGGTGAGGGGGGGCTTGCGGGGAGCGAGGTCGGCAAGATCGACGTCTTCGATTTCCACACCTATGTGGCGATCAGTCGGGCCAGCGCCGATCAGGCCCTGGCCTGCCTGCGCGGCAACAAGGTCAAGGGGCGGTTCTTCAAGGCGCGGCGGATCGGCTGATGGTTGAGAAACTGTATCCCCGGCAGAAGCTGCATGCCGGAGAACCGTAAGGCGAACAACAGACTGTTGATGGCGGAGCCGGAACAGGAGCGAACCATACATGCCGCATCAGGGGGAGAACGATCACCGGGAAGAGGGGGTGGAGATACCGCTTGACCGGTTGCAGCCGGACACGCTGCGCACTATAATCAGCGAGTTTGTCACCCGGGAGTGGGAGGAAGTGGGTGAGACAAGCTATACCCTCGACGAGAAGATTGAGCAGGTGCTCCGCCAGTTGCAGGAAAAGAAGGCCAGGGTGGTGTTTGACGCGACCACGAACAGCTGCAACATCGTCCAGCAGTAACTGCCGCCTCCCCTTATTTAACTCCTTCAGGAGGTCCAGATGCCCAGCTCCAGTTGTGATTTCTACTGCGGCCAGATTCTCAGCGGCCGGCTCAATGTGCCGGTACGCTTCGAGAACGACCAGGTTTTCGCATTCCATCACACCAACCCGATCTGGGAGCAGCACGTGGTGCTCCTCCCCAAGCGGCACGTGGAGTCGCTCCTCGCCCTGGACGAGGCGGACAACGAACTGCTTCTGGAGCTTATGCGTGTCGCCCGGCAGATTGCCGCCGACCTCATGGCCCGTCACGGCGGGTGCCGCGTCTATACCAACCTGGGGGACTACCAGTCAGCCAAACACCTCCACTGGCACATTGGCGCCGGCGCCCAGCTCCGCCCTTACTGAGCCGCACGCAATGGGCAGACGCAGATGACGTCAAACTGGCAGGTGTACATCATCCTCTGTTCGGACAACTCCCTCTATACGGGGATCACGACCGATATTGACCGTCGGTTCCGCCAGCATGCAGAGGGGAGCGGTGCCAAGTATTTCCGGGCACGGCAACCGCTGCGGGTGGTCTATCTCGAACATGGCCACAGCCGCTCTTCAGCCGCCCGGAGAGAGACCAGGATCAAGGCCATGAGCCGGGCAGACAAGGCACTTCTGGTGTCACAACACACAACAACATAGGAACAGTTCATGACGATACGATGGTTTCCCGGACATATGGGCAAGGCCCTGGAGCAGATCGAGGAGTTGATCAAGCGGATCGACGTGGTAATCGAGGTGCTGGATGCCCGGCTCCCTTTTTCCAGTTCCAATCACAAACTGGCTGTGCTGCGGCGGACCAAGCCCTGGATCAAGGTGTTGAACAAGCACGACCTGGCCGACCCGGTCGTGACCAAGGCCTGGGTGCGGGAGTTCGAGCTGCAGTCGGGGGTGCGGGCGCTCCCGCTGTCGGCGAAGAAGCATGCCGACACGAAGCCGTTGATCAAGCTCTGCCAGGGGCTGGTGCCGAAGCGGGGCAAACCGGGCATGCCGATTCGCGCCATGGTGGTGGGGATTCCAAACGTGGGTAAATCCACCCTGATCAACACCCTGGCCGGGAAAAACATGGCCAAGGTGGGGGACCGGCCGGCGGTGACCACCACCACGCAGCTGATCGATCTGCATAACGGCATCGTTCTGAACGATACGCCGGGGGTGCTCTGGCCTGAGATGAGCGACCAGGAGGGGGCCTACCGGCTGGCCGCCAGCGGCGCCATCGGGGACAACGCCATGGACAGCACATCCGTTGGCTACTTTGCCGGCGAATACCTGCTGCGAAAGTATCCAGAACTGGTGACGGTGCGCTACGGGCTGCAGGAGCTCCCCGGCTCTCCCCACGACCTGCTGTTAGCCGTTGGCCGCCGCCTGGGGTGTCTGGCAGGTGGAGGGGAGGTAGATCTGAACCGGGCTGCGGAAGCGTTCCTGCGGGAGCTGCGGGCGGGTAAGCTCGGTCGGATCAGCCTGGAGGAGCCGTTGCCCGCCGTTGCGGACTCCGAGTGACGGTTTTCAGATACGAAAAAAGACGTTCTTCAGATCGTAGTTCCGGCCGGCACGACAACCTGAACCTGCTATAATTTGATCAGGATGACGAACAATTCGTGTGTCGTGAGGTGTCGGTATGACAGAATCAGCTTCGGTCGGTAACGGAACGCTCCGCATACGGGAAATGACCATCGACGATTTCCCTGAGGTCTTTCATATCGGCGAGGAGGTCTTTACTGCCGAGTATTCCCAAAGTCTCTACCGAACCTGGGATGAATATGAGATCACCACCCTGTTCAATTCGGACAACGAACTCTGTCTCGTGGCGGAAACAGGCGAAAGTATCCTCGGGTTTGCCCTGGGGACGACGGTGGAGAAGCACAATTCTCCCTGGAAATACGGCTACCTGGTCTGGCTGGGGGTCCACAGGGGGCTTCAGCAGGGAGGGGTAGGGAGCGGTCTGTTCAAGGAGATCAAGCGCCGTATGAGGGAACAGGGGGTGCGGATGATCATCATCGATACCTCCGCCGACAACGAACCGGCCATCCGTTTCTTTCAGAAACAGGGATTCGCCGACACCCAGCAGCATGTCTACATGTCGCTCAACCTGGCCCGCAAGGCGAAGAAAAAACCGGGGAAGAAGCCATGACCGACCGTCTGGAGAGAGTCTGGCAGGCAATCGACCCCGACCGGCTGCGCAGAACGTTTCTCGATCTTCTTGAGATCTACTCCCCATCCGGCAAGGAAGAAGACATCCAGCTTTATCTGGAGGAACTCCTCAGCCGGGCCGGATTCGTTGTGCAGCGCCAGGAGGTGGAGGAGGAGCGATACAACCTGCGTATCACGATGGGGGAGGGTGAACCTCTCCTCTACCTGGTTGGCCACGTGGATACCGTGCCAGCCTGGGACCTGGAGACATTCGGTGCCCGGGAGGATGGGGAGATCATCCACGGACTGGGGAGCGCCGACATGAAGGGGGGCTGCGCCGCCATGGTGGAGGCCTGGCTGGCCATGGCCGGCGCCCTGGAACCGGCGGAGTGCCCATCAGTCGGGCTGCTGCTGACGGTGGGGGAGGAGGAGAACGGCGACGGCAGCGCCACCTTCCTCGAACAGTGCCGGCCCCCATGGGTCGTCATTGGCGAGCCTACCGGGCTGGCGGCCTGCTTCGCCCATTACGGTTACCTGGAGGCGGGGTTCCTCACCCGCGGCCGGCGGAGCCATTCCTCCCTTCCCGAGCTGGGGCATAACGCCGTGGAGTCGATGCTGCGGGTCCTGCTGCTCCTGGGGAATGATCCCCTGTTCGACCGGGCGCAATCGGAGATCGTCTATTCCATCCGGGAGATGAGATCGTCGCAGGCGGGTTTCGTAGTTCCGGATCGGTGTGAAGCATGGATCGACCTGCACCTCCCGCCCGATAAGGATCCGATCGCCCTCCAGGAAGCGATCCGCCGGCTCGTAACCGGTGCCGACCGCTTCATTCCGGGCCTGGACCTGGAACTCTCCTTCGACTTCGCCTCTGCCGGTTACAGCCTCGGCACTGATAACCGGGCCGCCGAAATCCTGCGGGGGATCTATCCGGGGCTGGGGCTGCAACTGCACCAGGATGCCTTCCGCTCCCATTCAGACGGCAACCTGTTTTTTGCGGCAGGCTGCAAACCGATCATTCTCGGTCCCGGTTCACTGGAAACCGCCCATACGCCCGACGAGCAGGTCAATCGTGACGAAATCTCCACGGCAGCCCGTATCTATGCCGCGCTCTGCCTGAACATGGGGTAAGGGACGAGTTGCCGCAGCAGTAAACTCATGCACCGACAGTCATCGACAGCGTCACGTTTTGAGCACTACCAGTACGGTCAGATCATCCGGCAGGGGGGTGCCCTGCGGGGTGATCGAGACTATGCGCTCGACCATTTCTCTCGCGGTGGCTGCCCCTTCCAGTCGGGCTGCCAGCCAGATATTGTCGATGACCGACCCCTGGTGGGCATCGATTACACCATCGCTGTACAGAACAAGGGCGTCCCCTCTTTCAAAGACGCACCCCCCCTCCTGATACGTCTCCTCGGACGAAACTCCCAGCGGCAGACCGCGTGGTTGCAGTTCTTCAATTCTGCCGTCATGGCGTCGAAGGAACGCAAGGCCATGGCCGCAATCCACATAGGACATCAGTGACGCCTCGATGTTCAGTCGCCCCAGGAACAGCGTCACAAAGCTTTCAGAACGGTTCAGGTCGTGACGGAGCGACTGTTCGGCCAGCTGCACTGCCAGGGATGGCTGCACTCGGAGCGTTACCGCACGCAGCGTGGCCCTTACCGTGGTCATGAGCATGGCCGCGGCTATCCCCTTGCCCATCACATCGCCGAAGGTGAGGTTCACGATACCGGGGATCGTCTCATACCAGTCATAGAAATCACCCCCGACCTGTCGTGCAGGGATGCAGAGCGCTGCGATTTCAAATCCGGACAGTGAGAGTGTCTCCTGGGGAAGCAGTACTCTTTGCACCTCGGCCGCGCAGTTCAGTTCCGACTGCAGTTGAAGACGGCGCACCTCGCTCTTGGACAACGCCTCTTCGGCCTCCCTCCGGGCATGCCTGTCTGCCGAGTCCCGCAGTTCGCGCTCGATGGCAGGCACCAGGCGGGCGAAGTTGTCTTTCTTCACAAAATCGTGGGCCCCGGCCTTCAGGAGCGATACCGCTTCCTCTTCGCCGATGGCTCCCGATACCACGATGAACGGCTGGTCGTGTCCCTCCCGTTGCCAGATCGCCAGCGCCTCCTCGACCGTGAACTCCGGCATGTGACAGTCGGAAATCGCCAGATCCCAGTTGCCGGCAGTCATGGCCCTCTCCATGGCCCCCGCCGTATCGACCCGCTCCGAATACGGCTCCATCCCCTCCTTACGCAGGGCTCTGACCAGCAACAGGGCGTCGCGCTCTGAATCATCGATGATCAGCACCCGGAGAGGACCTTTCATGGTGTTCTCCCCTTCTTTACCGGGGGTGGCTCGTTGGTGATGAGCCAGTAGCGCCCGAGATCCGCGACAGCGACGCCGAAATCGGAGAATTCCACCGGCTTGCGCACGTAGCTGTTGGCACCCAGTTCGTAACCGGCAATGATATCCTTTTCTTCGTCCGAAGAGGTGAGAATCACCACCGGCAGGAGCTTGGTCCGGACATCGGCCCGAATCCGGCGCAGGACCTCAAGGCCATCGACCTTGGGGAGTTTGAGATCCAGCAGGACCAGGGTAGGGAGATCGCTCACCTCCCGGTCGGCGTGGTCGCCTTCGGAAAACAGGTAATCCAGCGCCTCGGCCCCATCCCTCACCACCACGATCTCGTTGGCCACGTGGCACTTGTTCAGCGCCCGCAGGGTGAGCAACTCATCCTTGGGGTTATCCTCCACCAGGAGTATGGTGCTATTTTTCATGACTGTTCCCTTTCGATCCCAGGGTGAAAAAGAACGTGGCACCTGCACCAACCGCTCCTTCTGCCCAGATGCGTCCTTGGTGACGGTGGATGATCCGCTCCACCGTTGCCAGTCCAATGCCGATACCCGGAAACTCGGTGGTCTTGTGCAGCCGCTGGAAGGGGAGGAAGAGCTTGCTGCGGTAAGCCATGTCAAAGCCGGCCCCGTTGTCCCGCACGAGATAGACGGTTTCGTCCTGCACTGTTTCGATGCTGAACTCGATGCAGCCGTCGCTGTTCCGGCTCGTGTATTTCCAGGCGTTGCCAATGAGGTTTTCCATGACGACCCTGAGCAGGCGGCGGTCGGCAACGGCCTCCACGCCTGGCGCAATCCGGACGCTTACCCGGCGGTCGTGTTCCGCCTTGCGCAGTTCATTGACAACGGTATCTGCCATGGAGGACAGGTCAACCCGTTCGATAGCGAGTTCGCCGCGTGTTGAGCGGGAAAGGTTCAGAAGCCCGTCGATGAGGTCGCTCATCTCGCGGCTTCCTTCCCGGAGGTAGCGCAGGTAGGTTTTCCCGTCATCATCCAGCCTGTCTGCGTAATCTTCAAGCAGGGCCACACTGAAACCGTCGATGGCACGCAGAGGAGCCCGCAGGTCGTGGGACACTGAGTAGGTAAAGGCCTCCATTTCCCGGTTGGCCAGTTCCAGTTCCCGGGTGCGCTCGATCACGCGGGCCTCCAGCTCCTGATTCAGCTGACGGATATCGGCCTCTGCCCGTTTGCGCTCCGAAATATCGCGTCCTTCCGGAACCAGCAGGACAACGTTTCCCTCTTCATCCTTCACCGGTTTGAGAGAGAATTCTATGTGATGGAGAGATCCATCGACGGACGGATGAGTTGCCTCGAAACTTACGATCTCGCCCCGGGCACCCTTCTTTACCGCCTCGTGCACTTGATCCTGCAACTCCTTGGAGTGCGCCCACCAGGGAGTTTCCCAAAAAGGTTTTCCCTTGACGTCCGATTCCCTGACACCGCTCAGCCTTAGTGCGGTTCTGTTGACGTTTATGATCGTTCCATCAGGGGACAATAGCCCCATCAACTGGAAATTCTGGTCAAAGACGGCCCGGAATATCCATTCACTTTCACGCAGGGCATTTTCTGCCATCTTGCGGTCGGTGATGTCGCGTCCTTCCGGAACCAGAAGGACCACATCCCCCTTTTCATTCCTCACCGGTTTAATGGTGACGTCTACGTAGACAAACTTCCCCTTGGTAGTTTGATGGGTAGTTTCAAAGCGAACGAATTCTCCCTGTGCTGCTGCCTTGATGGCCTCCCGCAGCTGCTCCTGCTCTGTAGGCGAATGGGTCCACCAAGGGGTCTCCCAGAACAGTCTGCCAATCACTTCCGATTCCTCGCAGTTTATGAATTGATATGCTGTCCGGTTTATCTTGAGCACGGTGCCATCGGGTTTCAACAGACCCATCATTTGAAAAGACTGATCGAAGATGACACGGAGTAACGCATCACTCTCGCGGGACGCATCCGCTTTTCCCTTGCGTTCGCTGACATATTTTGTTTTCAGGGAATCAGTTGTCCTCATGACGTAATCCTTAAGAGTGACGGCAAAGGGCAAGGGGGCTTGCTATTATTATCCCACAAAGGAGGAGGAAATTCCTGTTTCCCGACGAGGACGGGTAAAGGGCAGCATGCCCGGCCTTCCTGCCTATCCTAGGGTAAAATAAAACGTGGCTCCTTCTCCTACCGCTGCCTGCGCCCAGATCTGCCCATCGTGGCGGTGGATGATCCTCTCGACCGTTGCCAGGCCGATGCCAATGCCGGGAAATTCGTTTGCCTTATGCAACCGGTGGAAGGGGAGGTAGAGCTTGTCGCTGTAAGCCATGTCAAAGCCGGCCCCGTTGTCCCGGACGAAAAAGACGGTTCTCCCCGCCTGCTCTTCGACCCCGAACTCGATACGGCCATCGGCACGTTTGCCGGTGTATTTCCAGGCATTGCCGAGGAGGTTTTCCATGACGATCTTGAGCAGTCGAGCGTCGGCAACGGCCTCCACGCCCGGCGCGATCTCCACCGTAACCCGGCGGTCGGGCTCTGCCTGCTGCAGCTCTTTTGTCACAGTCGTCGCCAGTGCGGAAAGGTCGACACGTTCCGGTTCCAAGCCACCGCGTGTTGAGCGGGAAAGCATCAGGAGCCCGTCGATGAGGTCGCTCATCTCGTGGCTTCCTTCCTGGAGGTAGCGGAGATAGGTTTTCCCTTGGTCATCCAGTTTGTGTGCGTACTCATCCAGAAGCGCTTCACTGAAGCCGCTGATGGCCCTCAATGGGGCGCGTAGGTCGTGGGAAACCGAATAGGCAAAGGCATCGAGCTCCCTGTTCGTGGCTTCCAGTTCCGCCGTTCTTTCCCTGACCCGCTGTTCCAACCCGCGGTTCAGTTCCCTCACTTCTTCCTCTCTCTGCCGGCGGGAGATCTCCACACGCGTGAACGAGTAAAGATGGACGACTGAGATAAGGAGAAAGATCGCCGCTACCTTCAGAAACTGTCCCTTGAGACTCGCCAGCCTCCTTTCGTAGATGATCTCTTCCCGGCCGCCGCAGCCGACGATCCAGTCCCAGGGGGCGAAATATTCCTGGTAGGCGATGAAGGTGTAGACAGGTTCTCCCGGATTTTTCCAGAGCTGGCGGAAAACACGGCCGGTATTATTGATGTTTGACCAGGATTCTCGAACCGTATAGCGGCCCTTCACTTGGTAATTCCACCAGTTGACCCCCTCCATATTGAACGGATGCATGGTGAGCGTGCCTCTGTCATGTTTATCTGAAAATGCCCAGACATACATGTAATCGTCCACCGACATCCGCGATTTTGTGATGTCCCTATTGCCATCGGCTTTCTTGGGACCATTGACATAGGTGCGGACAACCTCCTGTGCCTCTGCCAGTGTCAGTTCACCGTTTTTGACCCTCGTGTCCATAATTTCCATGAAACCGATCACGTCCTTGACGACCTTGGTGAACATTTCACCGCCGACGTCCAGCACCTGTTCCTTGGCCGACTCATAGGTAATGGAATAGGTGTAGATCAGGACGGTGGTGAGTGAAAGAAGCAGGGTAAGGACAAGACCGAACTGCGTTACTGATTTCCTGAGGATGGTGAAAACAGCGCCGGACGTGGCCGCTGAATTATTCTTCGGGATAGCTTTCATGGCACATGCCACCGCCCTTGCGGGAAAGGGATATCTGGAGAGGGTACCGGTTCAGCGAGTGCGCGACCCGTCTGCTCACGGTTAGATGTGGTTGCTCGGTGTCACCCCGTGGGCCTTGCACTTGCGGTAAAAAGTGGCCCTAGAAACGCCGAGCGCTTCGCAGGCGAGGGCTATCTCCTTATACTTTTCCAGGGTTGTTATGATCAGGTGCACCTCGCGCTGTGAGACGTTGGCATTGATCCGGTAGTCGGTAACGTCGAGGCCGTTGCTCCCTGCCGCAGTCAGCCGCCCGCCGCTTAGAGCGTCCGCCTCCTGCGGAAGCTTCTGTGAGTATTTGATATTCATGGGCAGGTCCTGAACGGAAATGGCACCACCGCCGCAGATCATGGCCGATTCGATAACATTTCTGATCTCGCGGCCATTCCCGGGCCAGCTGTATCCGGTCAGCAGTTCCATGGCCTCTTCGGAAATGTCCGATGGGGACAGATCGTGTTTCCTGCATAACGACACCATGGTGCGTTGGATGAGAACCGGGATGTCTTCGGTGCGTTCTCTTAGGGGAGGGATTTCGAACTTGGCGACACCGAGCCGGTAGTAAAGGTCGGCCCGGAACGTACCCCGCGCGATCTCATCGGACAGGGAACGATTTGTTGCGGCGACAATCCGGCAGTTAGTGGCAAGTTCCTTTTCCGACCCGACCCGGTTGAAGCGTCCCGTCTCCAGTACCCGCAGGAGAGCCGCCTGAATTCCCAGTGGCATCTCACCAACTTCATCAAGGAAGAGGGTCCCATCGTCAGCGCATTCAAAGACCCCTTTCCTGCCCCGAGGATCGGCGCCGGTAAAGGCTCCACGCTCATAGCCGAAAAACTTGCTCTCAAAGAGTTCCTTGCTGATTGCTCCGCAGTTGACCGCAACGAAAGGTCCGGTGTGACGTTTACTGTGCGCATGAATGTAGTTGGCGACAATCTCCTTCCCGGTTCCGGTTTCGCCAATGAGCAGCACGTTGATATCCGAGGGGATGACCTTGCTGACCCGTTCCATGATCAGTTTGAGCGTCCCGTTGGCAGTGACGAACTCGCCAAACGTGGCAACACAGTGTATCTGAGTCGATTCTGTCGGCAATGAAACGGTAACGGGTTTCGTGCGGTGGACCACCAGGAGTGAACCGATCTCCCGCTCCGTACCAGGCAAATAAACCTGTTGCACCTTTTTCGGTTGTCCTTTGTCGCCTTTGTTCCTCAGGAACAGGTCGCATTCGCTTGGATCAATCCCCGGACTACTCCTGACGATACGGCCCATGTGGTCCATGACGACGATGCCGTCTGCCGGATACCTGGATGAGTAATCTGAAAAGCTATGGATCAGTTGCATCCTTTCCAACTCCAGTTGGAGGCGCAGTTCTGCCTTGATATGTCCGGAAAGAGAGTAGGTCAAGCCAATCGCATCTTCCCGGTAATCCTTGTCGAACGTCGTAAAGTCGACGACGCCGATAATCTCCTCAGTGAACGGGTCAAGGATTGGTGTTGCTGCGCATGACCACTGATGCCATCCTTCACAGAAGTGTTCATTGGAGTAAACGTGGACTGCCTCTTTCTGGGCAATGGCAGTTCCTATGCCGTTGGTCCCCGCAAACGACTCTAACCATCTGGCTCCTTCAACCAGCCCGGAATCTTCGGCCGCCCGCAAACGCACGGACGAGTCACCAATGACATAGAGAATGGTGCCCATGCTGTCAGCGAGTATGAGGATGCCAGGGACGCCCGTGAGGAGATTTGAAACCTTATTCAGAATCGGCTCGGATTTCTCGATGATGAAGCGACTGGTTGCAAGGGCGTTGTTGTATTCGGCTTCGGGAAGAAGAATGCCTTCGCGCATGCCAGGATTAACACCCAGTGTCCTGCAGCGACTCCAATCTCTGACGAGCATTTTTTCATACGGGTCCAGTCGGTCATCGGAGATAGACCCACCTTCAAACCTGTTTGAATGAATAAGTAGGAGTTGAGGTGGAAGCCTCCGGTGGTATTGATAGCTTGTAAGAGCAAGCGGTCGGACCGGCAATGCCGTCCGAAATCAAAGCACCACGAGGAGGCTTCCATG
>JAJZTK010000128.1:0-514 GCA_021849045.1 Deltaproteobacteria bacterium
ATCTCCGGGGGTCCGCCTCGACCGCAATAACGTGAGCGGCTACTTTTTCAGTCCGAGCCTGGGGCTAGCCTACGAACTGGGGGACCGGACCGTGGCCAGGGCGTCTGTGGCCAGGGGGTTCACCTCCCCCCCCCTCGGCTGGACCTCCATTGGCGGCATATTTGCCACCCCCAACCCTTCCCTGGGAGCGGAACGGGTCTGGTCGTACCAGGCCGGCCTGGAATCCGGGGTGACCGACTATCTCAACCTGAAGGGGACCCTCTTCCGGCATGACATGACCGATGAAATCTCTACCGAAGTCACGCCGCCACCCAACATCGGGAGCGTGACCCGCCAGGGGTTCGAGCTGGAGGCCGAAACCGCGCCGTTTCACAATCTCACCCTTCGGGCCGCCCACGCCTATGTCAACATCGACCGCCACAGTGACCCGGAAGCCCTGGTCCAGTACAGCTACCAGACCGGCATCAAGTATGACGACCGGCAATCGTTCATGGCCCAACTGTCCGGCACCTAC
>JAJZTK010000128.1:524-12247 GCA_021849045.1 Deltaproteobacteria bacterium
GTCTGGTGGAACCTGCCGGCCAGCAGGCTCGCCAGATACAACACCTTTATCTGGGACGCAAACCTGAGCAAACGGTTCTCTGTCGCGGGGACGACAAGCACCGAGCTCTTCCTGACAGTCCATAACCTCTTTGCCAGTTCCAACTACACCATGGCGGTCTATCCCAATCCCGGCCGGTGGGTCGAGGGTGGGATCAGGGTCAGGTTCTGATCAGAGATTGCCATGAAGCGTACCTATACTGTCCTATTGCTGCTGTTCGTCACCATCGTCTCCGCCCTCCATCCCTGCCGCTCGGAAGCGGCCGAGGTGATCGTTGTCGGCGACACTCAACTGAAGCCGGTGGTGGAGATCATCGCCGGGATCAGGAAGACCCTTGATGCCTCGCTGAAGGCCTACTCGCCAACGGAGGTGAAGGGTAGGCTGGCCCAACTGGTAGAGAGGGAAAACGCCAAGGTCGTTATCACCCTCGGCAGGGAGGCGATGAGCGAAGCCCTGCATCTGCCGCCGACTACACCGGTGATCTTCGACCTGGTCGTCACCCCTCCCCCGTTCAATAGACCGAACACGACCGGTTTCTACATGGCCACCCCGGTCAGGGAGTATGCCGAACTGATTAAGAACCACCTGCACGCCATCAAGCAGGTGGCAGTGGTGGGAAGTAGCGAACAGTTGCGTCTGCTCGTGAGGAACGATTCCCCCCAGGTCTCGTCATACAGTGTCCGGAGTCCTTCGGACTTGGTCAGCACCGTGAACAAGCTCGATTCCGCAGACGCCATCCTGCTCCTGCCCGATGTTTCCCTGCTGACTGCATCGGCCATGGAGGAGACCTACCTCCTCTCCTTCAGGAAGGGAATTCCGCTACTGGGGATCTCGGAGCGGCACGTCAAGGAGGGGGCACTCCTTGCCCTGGTGGTTGATCCGGTAAATGTGGGGAGGCAGATCGGGGAGTATGCAACCAAAGCGGTCAAGGGGGGCAGTGTAGGACAGATACCGCCATCCCCCCCGAGGAAGTTCGAACTGTACGTGAATACGAGTACGGCCCGGAAGATGGGGATACAGATACCGAACGAAGTGATCCGGATGGCCAAGCGGGTCTATCAATAGCAGTATCGTTGCCGGTTAATAAAAAAGCTCCGTGGTCATGCCCGCGGAGCTTTTTATCTACATGATCGACGTTCCCTCGCACAATCACCCCGTTTTCTTCTTCGAAGGCTGATAGCGCAGGTCCTGCCTGATAATTGTTTCCAGCGTGGCGTCCAGCAATTCCCGGCGGCAATCGACCGCGTCGATGGCGCCGTTGCGCAGGAGTGTCATCTGGCGGCAACCGCCGAAGCAGAGCGGCAGATAGGCGCACTCCAGGCATTCATCGCTCTTCCAGACATCCAGGTTGTGGCTGGCGCGGTAGTCTGTGCACCCCTCAGCTATGGTGCCGATCCTGAGCTCGTCGTACGCCATGAAGGCCGGGCATTTGTACAGGGAGCCGTCGTAGTTGATGACCAGATCGTTGTCGAATTCGACAACACAGGCGGCGAGCCGCGGCTTGGGCGCCCGGAACCCCCGCCGGAGTGTCTCCTCCCGCAGGAAGAGGGACGCCTCCTGCAGCCAGGGGGCGTAGTCGCAGGCGCAATCGGAGCTGAAATCCGCGACAACCCGCTGTCCCGACTTGGGGATGACCGGCGCGAAAAGGACGGTATGGACCCGGTCCGGGGTGATCCCCCTATCCAGGAGATGGTCCAGGAGCGCTGGGAACTGCCGGTAGTTGTCACGGGTGAAATTCCCGCCCAGCTGTAGCGGCACAAGGTCACAGACCTCGGTGATGTTCCTGACGATGGTGTCGAAGCTACCAAAGCCGGAAACAAAGGGTCGGCTCCGGTCGTGGATCTCTTTGGGGCCGTCCAGGGTGACCCTGGCCCCGGTTAGGCCCAACGGGATCAACTCCTCGGCCACCCGCCGGCTCAGGAGAGTACCGTTGGTGACCAGAGAGAAGCTGTAGTCCACCGACTGCGCCAAAGCGGCTGTCTGCAGGCGGCCGGAGATCTCCTTGATGAGCGGCAGGGAGAGGAGCGGCTCGCCACCGTAAAAGGCGAGCTTGACGCTCCGGCCCAGGTCGAGCTGGTTGCGACGGATGGCCGCTACCACCTGGTCTGCCGTCTCCGCGCCCATGTAGTGGCGACCACGAAAGCTCTCTTCGTAACAGTAGCCGCAGGCCAGGTTGCAGTCGAGGTTCAGCACCACGAGACCGTTGAAACTGCGGCGGTCAAGATTGGCCTTGACGAAGAGATCCCGCATCTCTTCTCGCTCCGCGACCGGGTCCGGGACCAGGAAGCCGAGACGGGCCAGGGTCTCCCCCTCCGCGCCGGCCAGCTCTCCTGCCAGGGCAGCCCGCAGGGTGGCATCGTTCACCTGAACGATTGCCGAGCGTTTGGTGGAGTACAGGAAGTTCTGCCCCGGCCGTTCGGGACAGGGGTAGCATTTCAGATAGCGCGACAGGTACATGGCGATTCCCCAATAAAAAAGGGGAGCATCATCTCCCCTTTTTTTCTATGCACCGGAAACCGGTTACAACATGAGCGCAACGGAGTTAATACAGCACCCCTGGAGCCCCTCCACGAGCAGTTCTTCCCCCTCTTCCAGCACTACCAGCTCGTCATTAAACAGTTCCATGTCGCTATCCTCCTTTCATCGCTATTCCCCTAAGGGATCCATGTGTAGTAACGCACTAGCAACCTGACAAGAACGGGAGGCTCTACTGTCAAACGGTATCTGCAGTAGCTCCGTAAAACAATAAAATTAAATAATCATAATATCTTGGAGCGATTTTATCACTTTTGTTTCAGCCTTATATATTATTCGCACTATATGATGTCAAGCGGAAACCTTGTTAAGTATTTAAATTTAATATTATAGCATATTAACCAATCTCACAGGTGACAGTCACCCACCCCAAATAGCTCCAATCACTCACTGAACTTTTGCATTCAGACGTTGTGACTCTTTAGTTGTTGCGATCAATTTTACTATAGTTAAGCATTGACTAATCAACCAAATCTGTGTACAGATTACTGAAATTATAGAGGATTGGCTTTGTCGGACTGGCTCGCCAGCTTATTAACCACATCCAATTACAATATTCACACTAAGCAACCATTTGCTGTATTTACCGTTTTGATATGTCTTCTATTATGACGACAAGGCCTGCCGTAGACATTCTCCAGTTGCTCACAATCTTTTTGTGCGTCGGTGTGGCAGTAAACTCCGAGGCAGCAGACGTTCTCGTGGTCGGGGATTCCCAACTTAAACCCGTTGTGGAGATAATCTCAGGGATCAGAAAGACGTTGGATGCATCCGTAAAGACATATTCTCCGTTGTCGGCCAAAGGGAATCTCAAGGGACTGGTTGAAGCGGAGGAGGCAAAAGTCGTCGTGGCACTCGGCAGGGAGGCGATGACCGAGGCAATGGCGCTCCCCTCAAATATTCCGGTTATCTATGATCTGGTTGTCACCCCTCCCCAGGGCAGCAGACCGAACACAGCAGGTTTTTATATGGCGACGCCGGTCAGGGAATACGGCGATCTGATCAGAAAACACCTTCAATCCATCCGGAAGGTGGCAGTCATCGGCAACAACGAGCAGTTGCTTCTCCTGGCAAAGGACGAACCCCAGCTGGCAATACCCTACAGTGCGAGAACCCCTTTTGAATTCGTAACAATAGTAAAGCAACTCGACGCCACTGGCGCCATACTGTTGCTGCCCGACGCCTCACTTTTGACGGCTGCAGCCATGGAAGAGGTGTACCTTCTTTCTTTCAGAAAAAACATCCCACTCCTTGGAATCTCTGAACGGCACGTCAAAGAGGGGGCACTCCTTGCACTGGTAGTCGATCCGGTCAGTGTGGGGAAACAGATCGCGGAATCCGCTTCCAGGGCGATCAAGCATGGTAGTCTGGGCCAGCCCCCGCCTTCGCCACCCAGAAAATTCGATCTTTATCTGAATACAGGTACGGCACGGAAGATGGGGATTAGCCTCCCCGACGACTTCATCAGGATGGCCAAAAAGGTATATCCATGAAAATGACATTCAGAATGAAGACGCTGGTTTTCATGATACCGCTCCTCGTTGTCATTTCCCTGGTATATACCTATGAATCGATCAAAACCGAAAAGAACATCATCCGCAAGGAGATCATCAAGAGAGCGGAAACCATTACAACACTGGCAACCAAGACTGGCGAGTTGCCGATTCTTTCAGGGAATGCCGAGCTGTTGAAGGGGACCGTTTCCTTTTTGAGAGCCAACTCCGAAGCATCATCCGTAACCTTCTACGACCGATCGTTACGGATACTCATTCACGACGGCCCTACTATTTACGGTAAACTTCCGCTATTATCCGCACATCAGCCCATATCCATGATCGAAGAAACGAATACGTTCGTGTTTTTCGCCCCGATATTCACCTTGAGAACCAAAGAGGATTTTCAGTTATTTGATTCAGCCGTCAATGTCCCACAGGTTAAGGAACATATCGGCTGGATCAGAATCGGATTTTCCAAATCCCCCATGAGAGTGTACGAGAGGCAGATCGTCACAAGAGGACTCCTGCTTGCATGCCTGTTCACCACTGTCAGCGGCATTCTCGCATTCTTTCTCATCAGCATGGCCACCAGACCGCTGGCAAGAATCGTCACCGTTGCCAACGGCATTGCCCACGGGGATTTGAGCCAGGAAATAACTGTCGAACACCACGATGAGATCGGTGCCCTGGCCGAGGCCTTCCGGGCCATGAAAAATGCCATCCGCCAGGTACTGCAGGAAACAAACGGACTGATCATCGCGGTTCAAACCGGCAAACTGCATGTCCGGGGCAATGCTGATGCCTTTGAGGGGGGATGGCGGGAATTAATTAAAGGTGTCAACGATCTGACCGATTCATTTGCCAAGGCAAATGAGGAGCTTCAGGAATCCAAGGAAGCGGCTGAAGCGGCAAATCAAGCCAAGAGCGAATTCCTTGCCAACATGAGTCACGAATTGCGCACCCCTCTCAACGCGATTCTCGGCTATGCGCAACTTCTCAAACGCGGAGAAAGCCTGAACGAGACACAGCATCAGCAGTTGGACATTCTCAGGTCCAGCGGTGAGCATCTCCTCTTGCTGATCAACGACATTCTGGATATGGGGAAGATTGAGGCACAAAAGATGGTCATAGAGGATGTGCCATTCGATCTTTCTGCCCTGCTCCGTCAAGTTTACGATATCACCAGGATAAAGGCAGATGAAAAGAGTTTGGATTTCCAGTATGAAACGCTCACCACACTCCCCGCGAACGTTCGGGGAGATGAGCGCAAACTCAAACAAATTTTGCTGAATTTCCTAAGTAATGCGATAAAGTATACCCGCCAGGGAACTATCGCCATGCGGGCGAGCCATGATCAGAGCGTTACGGGCCTCTTTCGTTGCGAGATAACGGACACTGGCATCGGGATATCTCCGGAAAAACTGGATTCAATTTTTGAACCATTTACCCAGCTTGCGGTCAGCAGACAGGTTCGGGAAGGAACCGGCCTGGGGTTGTCCATCACGAAACACCTGGTCAGCCTCATGCATGGCACGGTGGGAGTAGAGAGCACTCCGGGGTTGGGAAGCACATTTTGGGTGGAATTGCTGTTGCCGGCAGCTTCTAAAACCGATAGCACTGAGGAAGGGTCTAAACTGATCACGGTGGGATATCGTGGTAAGCGAAAACGCATCTTGATCGTGGATGATAATGCGACCAACAGCTCCATGCTGGTTTCGTTTCTTGAACCGTTGGGATTTGCGGTAATGACCGCTGAAAACGGCAACGAAGCATTGCAGAATTCGGCAACATACCGTCCGGACCTGGTGCTCCTCGACCTGGTAATGCCCGAGATGGATGGACTGGCCGTGGCAAGAGAAATCAGGCAGCAACCGGTATTGGATACAACCAGGATTATCGGTGTCTCTGCAACAGTTATGGACAGCGGGCACAATGACGCATTTATCGATGCCTGCGATGATTTCGTATCAAAGCCGATCTGCTTGGAGTTGCTCCTGAAAAGCATTCAGTCACAACTGGGGATCGAGTGGGAAACGGCACTGCCGGGGATGGTAGCAGCCACCACATTGAAAGAACATGCTGAAGCTACGAAGGTCCCGCCCCATGACAAAATTCAGGAACTTTATGAACTGGCCATGTTGGGGGACATGAGAAAGATTCAGGCATGGGCCTCAACCCTGGTAGAATCTGACGACAGTTACATTCCCTTCTCAACTACGTTGCGTGAGCTTGCCAGCGGATTCAAGGCAAAAGCCATCATGGCGTTGGTAAAACAACACAGGGGAGCACCATGAACTCCATTGCCCGTATTTCGATCAAACCGGATGTGAGTCGTCCCACCATCCTGATAATCGATGATGATCCCAACAATCTGGCAATCCTGGCCGGGTGTCTGGAGAATGGTGATTTCACCATCCTGGTGGCCGAGGATGGTGAAAGTGGTCTGGAAAGGGCGGATTATGCCCGTCCGGACCTGATCCTTCTCGACGTCATGATGCCTGGAATTGATGGTTTTGAAACGTGCCGCAGACTAAAGGCCTCTGCCGGCACGAAGGATATTCCGGTAATTTTCATGACAGCCCTTTCGGAAACAGAATATAAGGTGAAGGGATTTGAGTCCGGGGCTGTAGACTATGTTACCAAGCCGTATCAACGGGATGAGGTTCTGGCTAGAGTCGGGGTTCACCTGCAAATTCGTGAACTTACGAGTGCCCTGCGACAAGCGAATGAGCTATTGGAAAAACGGGTGGAAAAGAGGACGGTTGAACTCGCCCGGGCAAACAGGGAATTGCGTGACGAAAACCTTCTGCGCAGTCGCGCCGAGGAAGAGATCCGTAAACTGAATGAAGAGCTGGAGCAGCGGGTCGCCATGAGAACGGCGGAACTTGAACTGTCGAATAATCAGCAGGAATCGTTCAGTTACTCGGTTTCGCACGATCTCCGAGCACCACTGCGAGCAATAGATGGTTTCAGCCGCATTATCCTGGACGAATTCATAACCGACTTGCCGATAGAAGCCAAAGCGTACATGGAAAGAATTTGCAGCAACGTGCAGCGCATGTCCACCCTGATCGACGATCTTCTCACCTTCTCGAGGCTTGGTCGCCAGCCCCTTGCAAAGAGGACCGTGGAATCCACGACGCTGATCCATGAACTCCTTATGGAGGAACTGCACGATGAGCAGGAAGGGCGACCTGTCGAAGTGATCGTACGCGATCTGCCCCCCTGCGAGGCCGATCCGCAACTTATCAGACAGGTGTTCCTTAACCTCTTGTCCAACGCCTTGAAGTATACGCGAAATTGTGACGTGGCCCGCATTGAAGTCGGTACGGAACATAGGGACGGCAAACAGATCTATTATATCAAAGACAATGGTGCCGGCTTTGATATGCGCTACATTGACAAACTTTTCGGCGTGTTCCAAAGGCTGCACGACAAGCACGAATTTGAAGGCACCGGCGTCGGCCTGGCCATTGTTCAGAGCATCATCAACCGTCATGGCGGGGAAATTTGGGCCGAGGCAGAAGTGGGCAAGGGCGCGACCTTTTACTTTACTATTTGAGCCGCTGTTACATCAAAACGTCGTCAGTGTTAAACCTTGGCTGCTTCCGCTTGTCTCCCATCGAAAAAAGGCCGTCTCTACTAAGAGAAACGGCCTTTCACCACAATTAGCTCATCCGGATTTTCAAAAACAGTATTTTCCCGACTCCTGCGAAGCCTGAGACAGCAACTGCTTGGCCTCCAGCAATCCCTCCACCGGACAGGCGGAGAGATTTGAGACCGTCTTCTGCATATCGGTCATCGTATCCCCTTTCAAGGCGTAGGCACAGCAACGGGATGCGGCGGACTGGCACTGGGTCGCCAGTTCAAAGGTGACCACCTTGACCATGGCCTTGAGCAGATCCTGCTTCGCTCCGCTGGCAGCAGCAAACGTCTTGTCTGCCCTGAGCACGACACTTTCCAGGGCAAATATTGTGATGACCATGTCTGCAATTGCCAGCATTACCTCCTGATGGTCCTTGGCCGGTACCACGGCACCAAGTACGGTCAAAAACAGCTGCTTAAGATTGGCAATTGTTGCTGCGGCCTGAACAAAGTCACCGGTATATGCTGTTTCAGTGTTAGCACCCTCCTTAACCTTTTTCACCAGCTCCCAGAGCGCGCTGCCGCCATTGTCGGCCTTGCGGAAGAGCATGGTGGGGATAAGGATGCGGTTGATCTCGTTAGTCCCCTCAAATATTCGCTGGATACGAGAATCCCTGTAGTAACGCTCCACTGCGTATTCGGCAATGTAGCCATACCCGCCATGGATCTGCACCGCTTCGTCAACAACCAGGTCAAGCTGCTCGGTGCAGAAAACCTTGGCAATGGCACACTCGGCAGCATACTCCTCAATCGCCTTCTGGTAGCGCTCATAGTAATCGCTACCGGAATGGTCCAGCGTGGCGAGTCGCCCATCCAGCAGACCGGCAACCCGATAGATCACCGTTTCTGAGGCAAAAATGGCAGCCATCATGTCCGCCAACTTCTCCTTGATGGCCCCGAACTCGCCGATCGGTTTGCCGAACTGCTTCCGCTCCGTTGCATACGAGGCGGCCTCGGCAAAGGCGGCCTTGGCCATGCCCAACGTCTGAGTAGCCACCTTGAGGCGTCCCACGTTGAGTACGTTGAAGGCGATCTTGTGCCCCTTGCCCGGTTCGCCAAGGAGGTTCTCCACCGGCACCTTTACATTATCCAGCAGAAGCTGGGTGGTTGAGGATCCCTTGAGCCCCATCTTTTTTTCTTCAGCACCAACGGTAAACCCTTCGAACCCCTTTTCAACCAGAAACGCGGAGAAGTGCTTGCCGTCGATCTTGGCGAACACAGTGAACAGGTCGGCAAACGCCGAGTTTGTAATGAACTGCTTTGTCCCGTTGAGGATATAGTGCGTGCCGTCATCGCTCAGGACAGCAGTCGTCCGGGAACTCAAGGGATCGCTGCCACAGTCCGGTTCGGTCAGGGCATAGGCACCAATCCACTCACCTGACGAGAGTTTCCCCAGGTAACGTTCCTTCTGGTCAGGAGTCCCGTAATAGACCATCGGCAGTATTCCTATACCGGTATGGCCACTGAATGCCATGCAAAAAGAAGCCGCCGGAGCAACCTTCTCGATCATGAGCATATTGGTCGTCTTTTCCAGTTCGAGCCCACCATACTCCTCTGGAACCTCGGCGAGAAATAGACCAAGGTCCGCGCACTGCCGCATCTTTTCGACGACAAAGTCGAAATCCTTGTCTTCGATCCGATCAATATGCGGAAAAACCTCTTTCTTCATGAATTCTTCGGTGGTTTCCGCAATCTGCTTTTGCTCAGCAGTAAATTCTTCGGGTGAAAATATTTTCATGCCGGCGCTGTCGGCCAATAAAAATTCACCACCATTCAGAAGGCTGCTATTCATGAAAATCTCCTTGTCGCCAGTTGAACAAGCCAATAAACCAGATCGTCACCGCAAAGACGCAAAGATCGCCACGTGAAACAAAAGATCCTTTACTTGACCCTTGCGCCTTTGCGGTTCGTTTGCTGATTTTTTTACTTCTCTTCCGAGTAGTCGTAGAAACCTTTGCCTGCTTTGCGTCCCACGTAGCCGGCCTTGATCATGTTCCTCAAGAGGCCGGGAGCAGCGAAGCGCTCCTGCTTCATGTAGTCGTGGAAGATGTTGATGACGTGGTAGCCGATGTCCACGCCGGCAAAGTCCTGGAACTCCAGTGGACCCATCGGCATGTTGCACCCCAGTTTCATGGCGGTGTCGATATCCTCGGCAGAGGCCACCCCTTCCTCCAGGAGCCGCACGGCATCGATGATGTACGGCACGAACAGCCGGTTGACCACGAAGCCGGGGGTGTCCTTGCAGGTGATGGCGGTCTTGCCGATCTTCTTCGCCATGGCCAGTGCCAGGTCCTTGGTCTCTACCGCGGTCTGCAGGGCCGGGATGACCTCGACCAGCTTCATCATCGGCACCGGGTTGAAGAAGTGCATGCCGACGAACTTGGCGGGCCGCTTCACCAGTGCCGCCATTTCGGTGATGGCAATGGACGAGGTGTTGGTGGCGTAGATGGTGTCGTCACCGCAGACCGCATCGAGCTTCGCGAACAGTTCCTTCTTGACGTTGATGTCCTCGAAGACTGCCTCGAAGATGAACGGGACGTCCTTGAGGCTTGCCACGTCGGTGGAGAAGCTGATCCGGCCCAGGATCGCCTTCATCTCGTCTTCAGTGATGGTCCCCTTCTTGACGATCCGCTCCAGGCTCTTGGTGATGGTTTTCTCGGCCCGGCCCCAGACCGCGTCGCTGACGTCGACTACTTTGACCTGAAGGCCGGCCATGGCGACCACCTGGGCAATGCCCGCACCCATGCTGCCGGCCCCGGCCATCCCTACGGTTTTGATGTCTTCGAGTTTCATGGTGTGTTCTCCTTTATAGTTGTCGTAAGTTCCGTACGTTCTGTAACTGTGGGGGATGGGAGCCCGGTGGAGCGAAGCGGAAGCGATTCCCGCGGCCGGTTGGCTACAAAACGCATCTGCTGTGCGAGGTCGGCCACCGGGATCAAATCCCCTCTGAAGCCAAATCGCTGGAGTGGAGCGCAAGCGGGTTCCCATCCCCCACGGCCCCACCATTTCGCCTTACCTACTCAAAAAGTTCGGTTTCCGCTTCTCACCAAAGGCGGTGAGCCCTTCCTTGGCGTCGTGGGTCTGCAGGTTCTCCAGCCCATACCTGCGCTCTACCGCCAACGCCTGCTCCATGGGGAGGTCGATCCCTTCGTTGACCGCCACCTTGATGTAACCCAGCGCCTTGCCGGCGCCGGCAGCGAGCTTGTGGGCGAACTTCATCACCTCGTCCATGAACCCCTCGGCCTCGATGACCCGGTCGATCAGACCGATAGCCAGCGCCTCGTCCGGCCCCATGACCTTGCCACACAAGAGGATATCCTTGGCCTTGGCCACACCGACCAGCCGAGGCAAACGCTGGGTGCCGCCGGCGCCGGGCACGATACCGAGGCCGGCCTCTGGCAGGCCTATGAGTGCCTTGCCGGCAGCCATGAAGCGATAGTCGCAGGCCATGGCCAGTTCGCAGCCGCCGCCCAGGGCATGGCCGTTGATGGCGGCGATCACCAACTTCTTCATCCCTTCAAGGGTGTTGTTGGCGTTCTGCAGCAGCTTGGAGAACGCCTCCGATTCGGCCAGGGTCATGGCCGCCATCTCCTTGATGTCGGCGCCGGCGATGAATGCCTTTTCCTGGGCGCTGGTGATGACCACGACCGTGACGTCGTCCATCTGCGCGGCTTCGCTGAAGGCGTTGTACAGTTCCTGCCCGAAGGCGCTGCTGAGTGGGTTCGTCGGTGGTCGGTTGAGGCTGATGGTGAGCACCCGCTCGTTTTGGGTGAGGTTGATGTATTCGTACGCCATATGGTTTACTCCAATTCTTGGATTTCAGGATCTAGCTGACCTTGATGACGATGGAAGCGGCGGTGTCGCCGGCGGCGCAGCCGGAGAAGAGGAGGTACCCGCCCCCCTTCATGGCCAGTTCCTCGATCCCTTCGATCATGAGCCGGGCACCGGTGGGACCCTGGGGGTGGCCGTAGATGAGGGACGAGCCGTAGTTGTTCATGCCGTTCACGT